>JAXDIO010000232.1:0-24652 GCA_034663965.1 Thermoanaerobaculia bacterium
TCAAAGGAGCTTCAACAGACATGAATCCAACCACTAAACGCATTCTGTCGACGATCGCGATCATCATCGCCTCGGTCACGTTCGGAGTCGTCATCAGCGCCGACCTCGGCCTGATGCGTCCTTCGCATGCGCAGTCATCGGTCATCCAGACCACGTCGTCCGGCGCGCCCGTCGCCTCAGTCACCATCCCATCCTTCGCCGACGTCGCCGCCCGAGTCATGCCCGCGGTCGTCTCGATCACGTCGACCGAAGTCATCAAGAGCAGCGATCTCCGCAAACAGAGCCCGTTCGGCGGCGATCCGTTCGAATTCTTCTTCCCGAATCCCGGCAACGGCCAGCGCAGCCCGCATGGCAACCGCACGCCTGAGGAAGATGACGAGCACAAACAGGTCGCCGGCGGATCGGGCTTCATCATTTCGCCCGACGGCTACATCGTCACCAACAACCACGTCATCGACGGCGCCAGCAAGGTGCAGGTCCATTGGGGCGCGGACGAGAACGGCACCGGTGGCCACACCAGCGATGCGAAGATCATCGGCCGCGATCCGGCCACCGATATCGCCCTGCTCAAGATCGACGCCGGCCAGTCGCTGCCGAGCGTTCCGCTCGGCGACTCGGACCGCATCCGCAAGGGTGACTGGGCCATCGCCGTCGGCAACCCGTTCCAGTTTGAAAACACGCTCACCGTCGGCGTCATCTCCGCCAAGGGCCGCACGCTAGGCCTCGGCGATCAGACCCGTTCCTTCGAGAACTTCATCCAGACCGACGCCGCCATCAACTTCGGCAACTCCGGCGGCCCGCTCATGAACATCAATGGCGAGGTGGTCGGCATCAACACCGCCATCCGCGGCGGCGGCGCGCAGGGCCTCGGCTTCGCGACTCCGATCAACACCGCCAAGCGCCTCCTGCCGCAACTCAAGCTGGGCAAGGTAACGCGCGGTTACCTCGGCATGGGCATTCTCGATCTGAGCGAAGACGCTCGTGCCGGATTCGAGCTGCCGCCCGACACGCGCGGCGCACTCGTGCAGACCGTCGAGCCGGGCCTTCCGGCCGCCAAGGCGGGCATCCAGCCGGGCGACATCATCGTCGAGGCCGATAGCCGTCCGATCACAAGCAATCGCGCGCTCATCGACTACATCTCGTACCTTCCGGTGGGCAGCAAGATCAACCTCACCGTCATCCGCGGCGGTAAGCGCCAGACGCTGACCGCATCGACCATCGAGCGCACGCTCGAAGCCGACAAAGCAGACCCCGACAAACAGCCCGAGGCAATTGCACCGGCGCGCAACAAACTGGGAATGTCGGTGCAGGAATTGACGCCGCAGACGCGCCAGAGCTACGGCATCGCTGACAACGTCACCGGAGTCGTGGTGACCGGCGTCAAGGAAGTCTCAGCGGCCGGCGACGTCCTCACCGAGGGCGATGTCATCAGTGAGGTGCAGGGCACGAAGATTTCGACTCTCGCGCAGTTCCGCGCTGCGATCGATCGCCTCAAACCCGGCTCGATCGCCCGCATCTACGTCACCTCCTCCGGACGCGGCGGCGCGGCCATCTCCGGCTTCCGCTTCATCCACGTTCCCTAAGCTCCATCGCATCGACAACGAAAGCCGGCGAGCAATCGCCGGCTTTTTTGTTGGACAATCGCCGCCGTGGAAGACCTCATGCGCCGCGCCATCGACCTCGCCGCGCGCGGCCGCTACTCCGTCAGCCCCAATCCGATGGTCGGCTGCCTCCTCGTGCGCGACGGCAACGTGATCGCCGAAGGGTGGCACCACCGCGCCGGCGAACCGCACGCCGAAATCGAAGCGTTGCGCAACGTCGACGCGCGCGGCGCCACGATGATCGTCACGCTCGAGCCATGTAACCACCAAGGCCGCACGCCGCCCTGCGTCGACGCGGTCATCTCCGCCGGCATCACGCGCGTCGTGATCGCCATGCGCGATCCGCACGAAGTCGCCGCCGGCGGCGTCGAGAAACTGCGCGAGGCCGGCATCGAAGTCATCACCGGCGTTCTCGAAGCGGAAGCGCGCAGACTCAACGAAGTCTTCATCCACGCGGTCACGCACCACCGCCCGTTCGTCCTGCTAAAGGCCGGCATGACCCTCGACGGCAAACTAGCCACCATCACCCGCGAAAGCCGCTGGATCACTTCGGAAGCCGGACGCCAGAAAAGCCTCGATCTCCGCGAGCAATACGACGCCATCCTTACCGGCGGAGGAACCATCCGCGATGACAACCCCATGCTCACGCGCCGTCTCGGCCTCGCATCCACCCCGTGGACGCGCATCATCCTCGACCGCCGCCGCATCGTCCCTGCTGATGCCACCGTCCTCACCGACGGCGGCGCAACTCTTCACATCACCGAGGATGTCGACCTCGACACACTCCTCGCCGACCTCTACACCCGAGGCATCCACTCGCTGATCATCGAAGGCGGATCGAACGTGCTCTCCTCATTCATCCGTCGGCAGCTGTGGCAGAAGATGATCGTGTTCATCGCACCGATGATTATTGGTGGGGCGGAGGCGCCTTCGATTTTTGGCGGGGAGAGTGTGGCGAAGTTAGCGGACGCGTATCGGTTTCGGTTTGATGCGGTGGAGATGGTGGGGAGTGACGTGATGATTACCGCCTATCCGTGAGTCGCGCGACGAATACCTCAGGTTGTAAGGTTGGTGCGCGCAACGCGCGTCGATTCCGCCTCGGGCGTGATCGACGAGCGAGATGTAACGACCGTTCTGCTAGGCTCGTAGGGTCTCCGCACTCCTGCTGTCGGTTGTGTGGAGTAAACTTCCGAAGTCATGAAGACACTGGAAATCCACGTCGCTGATGACATAGCGTCGAAGATTGCGCGCGCAGCGGATCATTTGGGCATCTCCATCGATCAGCTCCTCCAGGCGAGCGTTGAGGAGAAGATCGAGCGAGACGCGCAGTTCGAGAGGGCGGCCGGACGCGTGCTCGAAAAGAACGCCGAGCTGTATCGGCGACTCTCGTAGTGCGATACATCACCGTCGAAGAGGTGTTGGAGCTTCACCGGCGGATCATCCGGCAATCGGGTGGATCGCTCGGTGTTCGCGATCGAGGCAGCCTCGAATCTTCGGTATTGCAACCACTTCAAGCCTTCGGCGACGAAGAACTGTACCCAACTCTTCCCGAGAAGGCCGCTGCTCTCGGGTACTTCCTCATTCAGAATCATGCCTTCATCGACGGCAACAAACGAATTGGTCACGCAGCACTCGAAACCGTTCTCCTGCTGAACGGCTACGAACTATCTGCCTCAGTCGACGAGCAAGAGATGGTTGTTCTCTCGGTAGCGCGCGGTGAGCTCCGCCGCGAAGAATTTGCAGAATGGGTCCAGCAACACATTGTGGCCGAGCAACCACCGTCAACTTAACCGCGCCAATGGGACCGCGTTTAAGCACGATGGAAAACGAAGCAATCGAATTTCACGACTCCGTGCTGATGCGGATCGATCATGCAGGCGATGAGATCCGTCTGCTGTTTCAGCCAGCCTACGTTCATCGTTCCAGCGGCGATCCCGGAGTGGATGCGGGTACGGGTTGGACGGTCGACGTCGAGCTGACTCTCTTCGGTGCGCAAAGCCGCTCGATCGTTCCGAACCTTCCGGGCGGCGTTTGGCAAGGTGATTTGCGCATTGACAAGATGGAACTCGGCAACGTGATGGCGCTACCGCTCGATGCGTCGGGCAACATCGCGCTGCGTATCGAACTGATGTCCGGCGAGGTCGTTGAGGTATCCGGTAATCGCGTCCAATTGCTCATTGTCAGCGGATACACATTCGTCGAGGATGTATCGTTCGACTGACCCGGCGCTCTTTCGGGGCAGCCACCCACTAATGTTCACGGGCATCATCAACCACACAGGCATCATCGAATCACTCGACAACTTCGAGTCGGGCGCGAGGCTGCGGCTGCGTACGACGGATGAGACGCCGTTCGTTCGCGGCGAGAGTGTCGCCATCAATGGCGTTTGTCTCACCGTGCTACCGGAGGACGGCGTTCTCGTCGCGGATGTTTCGAACGAAACTCTCGCGCGCACGACGCTTGGTTCGTTGACGAGCGGCGCGAAGGTCAACATCGAGCGGGCAATGTCCCTCGGCGACCGGCTTGGCGGGCATCTTGTGCAGGGGCACGTCGACTGCGTTGGTGCGCTGCTGTCGGTGAAAGCCGAGGGGGAGTTTGCGGTGTATCGCTGGAGCGTGCCGCAGGAGTATGCGGAGCTTGTCGTCGACAAAGGATCGATTGCGGTCGATGGGGTTTCCCTGACAGTGGTTGAGCCGGATGGCGACAGCTTCGGCGCCGCGCTCATCCCGGAAACTCTTCGCCGCACCAACCTCGGCGATGCGATCGTCGGCGCACGCGTCAACCTCGAGTTGGACATGCTCGCTAAGTACGTCCGCTCGCTCGTGGCGCCGTATCTCGCGCGCTGCGACGCGCATACACTGTCGCGGCGTGATCGTTTACAAGAAAACGCCGCATCTGCGGCTCACGCGGGCGCAGGTGCCCGAGGCGCCGTATTGGGCCGCGACCACGATCGCGCCGTACAGTCCGCGCCGCGCCGCACCGATTGCCATCGACTACATCGACCTGCGCGCTTCGTGCGCGGAGCGCTTCGAGGTTTCCGTCTGCGAAAACGTGCGCGACGATCTGGAGCGGAGTACGACGCGTCATCCGCTGCATGCTCCGCTGCTGATCGATGCCGCCGAATTCGCGGAAGTCATCTTCGGCCGCGGAGAGGAAGCGCTGCAGTTCGCGAGCGAGCAGCACGTCGCCGCGATGCAGCTTGTCTCCACGCGCGGCGCGATCCCGAAGGTGGTCGCCGAGGATGCGGTGATCGCCATCGCAACGTGGCCGCTGGAGTTTGATCGCGTCGAAGCACTTTTCGCCGATGCCAAGTCGCGCGGCCTGAAGTGGGGAGTGGTCATTCCGATTATTTTTCCGGTTACGACCGATCTGACTGCGCTGTCGCAGCTTGCGGATCTCGCGAAAAAATACGGCGCGTCTTTTCTCGCCGGCGTTCCGATCGAGCTGGACGCCACCGCGCGCAACGCGCTGGCACGCACGCTCACCGGCGACGGCAGCGAAGAAACCTACGAGATGCTTTTCCACGCCGACCTCGGGCCAATCCGGCTTTCCACCGAACGTCACATCGCCGCTTTGGCGGCGGAGATCGGCGCCGCGGATTTCGTCGTCCCGCCGCGCTGGGATCGGCGGACGAACTGGAACGCGGCCGTGCTCCTCACGCTCACCGCAACGCGCATCCTGTCGATGAATCACGATGAGGAGCTGGCGTGGCGTCTGACGCGATCGGCGAAAGTGGTCGCGCTATTGGAGAAGCCGATCGAGCGCGTCGCACAGGCGGCCAGCCTCTCCATCATCGACTCGCTCGACGAGATCAGCGTCGATCTTCTGACGGAGTGGCTCGAAACCGGCAGGTCCAGCTTCGTCGGACACATCGAAAAACAGTGGCGCTTACGAAGGGATAGCGGCGCGTGATGGGTGGAGAGCAGGCCTCAGGCTAAAAGCGTCAGGCTGCTGACCGCTTGAAGGCTTCCTTGAATCCTACCGGGAGAGCGGCAGGATAGCAGAAAATTCCAAAAGCGATAGATATTGTTAAGTCCATGACAGACCCTGGGAGCGCGGGCGTCCCGCCCGCAGTTGACGACGCGCCGGCTGCCAAAAAACCGCCGCGCAAAATCCCCGCGCTCGCACTCCTCCTCGGCGCGCTGGCCATCGTGCTGCTCTTCCTCGCAGCTGCGGTGTGGTTCATCGCGCATCGCATCGAGCAGGCGGCCGTCCGCGCCGTCACGCGAAAGGAAGAGACGGTCGATATCGGATCGCTCGTCACGCGCATCCGCGATCTGAACCGCCTCGAAACCGCGTCGATGCGCGTGGTCAGCGTCAGCACGATCCGGCAGACGTACGATCTGATCCCGAACGCACTGGCCGGCGACGAGCTAACCCTCTACTCCGCCGGCGACGTCATCGCCGGCGTCGATCTCTCGCTCCTGAAATCCGAGGATGTTTACCGGGAGGGCGATGGAACGGTGGTCGTCCACCTCCCGCCGCCGGAAGTCCTTCTCTCGCGCATTGACAACCGCGCCACGCACGTCATCGACCGCCGCACCGGCGTCTTCCGCCGCGCCGACGTCGGCATGGAAGGCCGCGCCCGCCAGTACGCGGAGCAGAACATCCGCAACGAAGCACTCCGCAAAGGCATCCTCCCGCTCGCGCAAACGAACGCGGAGGCGCGCATCGCGGGATTGCTGCACACGTTGGGCGCCGCGAAGGTGCGGTTTGACGTCAGCACGAACGCCGCCCCCCATTAGGTCGCAGGCCTCAAATGAAGCACTCTGCGACGTTCGCGTCCGGAGCGCTGGCGTCTCGCCGGCTGGCTCGGCGCGCGTCCTCGCCGCCGCGGTACTTGGCAAAATGTTGGGTTCTGCCGGGTAGGCGGCGGGACGCACGCCTGGCCAGCCGGCGAGACGCCAGCGCTCCATCGCGTTAAGTTTGAGACGCGGCGTTTGGTCGTCGGCTATTTTGAAACCCATCCGTGGAAAAGCCCGCGAAAGCCGGCCGGCCGGTTCGCACATCCCGGCGCATCGCAGTGACATGGCGATTGCCGATAAACCTTCTGTTCCGGCTCGACGCCGTCGCTGAGGCTGCCGGTGTGACCACGACCGAGTGGGTCGAGCGAGCGATCACGTCATCGCTCGAATCGCGATCGGTGAGGACGCCGCTCATCTGAGTCAATCTGCGTTCGTCTGCGGATAACCCCGCGTCCGCCACGACTCCGCCACATTCCTGCCGTTGACTTGTCTCGCGCGAACGAGCTTCGCGTCATATTGCCGACCGATCCTCCATCGGTAGCGAGGAGACGATCATGGGACGAGGCACATCACAAAACGGCGGATTAGCGCGTGCTACCCTCCGCCGCATGAAGCGAATTGGTGCGGGGATCCTTCTTTTTGTGTGCGCGGTTTCGGCGCAGGCGGCTGACAAACTCACGATCGTCAAGGCGGGGCCGGTGGGGGAGATTGCGAACCTCGCCGAGGCGAATGAGATTCGGGTCGTGTTCAACGAGCCGATGATCGTGGTCGGCAAGATTCCGAAGGTGCTGGACGTGCCCTGGTTTCATGTCGCGCCGGAGATCAAGGGGACGTTTCGTTGGTCGGGGACGACCACGCTGATCTTCACGCCCGATCCGAAGACGCCGTTGCCGTTCGCGACAAAGTACGACGTCACCATCGATCCCGAAGCGAAGGCGGTCAGCGGGAAGACACTCGGAAAGGCGTACCACTTCTCCTTCACCACGCCGACCATTCAGCTGCTGCGGACCGATTGGTATCGCAAGGACGGCAAGTTCGACGGAGCGATCGTCATCGCGCTCTGGTTCAATCAGCCGGTCGATGGGGACACACTTGGGCCGCATCTCAAATTGCGAACGGTTAAGCACGAATTCAAAGCGCCGGAGTTGCCGGCGCGCGAGCGTTTGGAGAAATTGGAGCCGCAGCAGGTCGCGGCGTTCGATGCGAAAGTGGCCAAGGCGCAGGCGGCAGCGGCCAGCGATGGTCAGCCGGTGCTGTCGTTCTTCGCGATCGATTGGGACAAGAAGCACTACAAGCCGGCGCCGGAGCTGGTCGTAGTCGAGACCAAGCCTGGAGTTCCGCCCGACACGCATCTGCAGGTGTTCATGGACGACGCGCTGGCCAAGCGCACGACGAACGTCGCCACAGGCCGCACGCAGACGTTCACCATCGAACTGAATCCTACCTTCTTCGTCGACAAGATCGAATGCGTCAGCGAATGCAATCCTGATTACTACAACCCGATCCGTTTCCGCACGCGGACCGGCGTGCCGTTCGCGAACATCAAGAAGGCCGTCAGCGTCATCGACGTCACCGATCCCGCGCATGAGGTGCCGGTCACAGCGTCCGCGAAGCAGCGCAAGCCCGAAACGGACCAGGGCGACGAAGAGGACGGCGGCGACCCGATGTCTTTCAGTCTCGACGAACTCGGATACTCGCTTCATCCCGCGCATACGTACGCCGTTCGCATCGATCCGACGCTTGGTTCTGAAGATGCCCAGACCCTCGGCTACACCTGGATGGCGGTGGTCGAGTACTGGCACAAGGCCGCGTTCATCAGCTTCGGCGACGGCCACGGCGTTTGGGAATCGAGCGGCGGACCGACGCTGCCGTTCTATGCGCGCAACTTCAAGAACGTCACGCAGTGGATGACGCCACTGACCGCTGATCAGCTCGTGCCGTCGATCGTCGAGTTGCAGAAGGAGAACTTCCGCAAGGTTCCCGACAAGCCGGGCGTGGAGCGCAAGCTCGCGCCGCAGGCGGACGTGCTGCAGTCGTACGGTCTGAATCTGAAATCCGCGCTGTCGAACATCGGCAACGGCATCGTCTGGGCAGTCATCAAGCCCGGAGATGAAATCGCGAAATCGAAGCGGTACACCGAGGACGTCGCTGGCACCATCGTGCAGGTCACCAACCTCGGCATCTCCGTCAAGGACTCGCCACAGAACACGCTCGTCCTCGTCTCGCGCCTCGACACCGCCGCACCGGTCGCCGGCGCGAAGGTTTCGATCCGGACGATGGACAACAAAGTGTTCTGGACCGGGACCACCGACGCGAACGGCATCGCCATCGCGCCGAACACCGATCTGCGTCTCGATCGTCACGCGAAAAACGCGCAGGGCGAAGAGGTTGAGGAACGTTCTTGGGAGGCGCTCAGCGGAATCCACTTCGTCGTCACCGCGGAGAAGGATGGCGACACCGCCTACGCCGCGAGCGATTGGAACGAAGGGATCGGTCCGTGGGACTTCGGGTCGAGCTTCGAACTGAACGAGGCGGAGCCGCTGCTGCGCGGAACGATCTTCACCGACCGCGGCGTTTACAAACCTGGCGAGGAAGTGCACGCGAAAGTCGTCCTGCGCAGCGACACTCCGAAAGGCATGCAGCTGCTTCCGGCCGGCACAGTCGTCGACGTCGCCGTCACGGATTCGCATTCGAAGGAAGTGGACAAACGCACAGTCACGCTGAACGGCTGGAGCAGCGCCGAGTGGACGTGGACCGTGCCCGCGGACTCAGTCCTCGGCGATTACAGCATCAACGCGAAGGTCGCCTCGCAACGCCTCGAGGCGGGCGGCAACTTCCTCGTGGCGGCCTATCGCCGTCCCGAGTTCCGCGTCGACGTCACGCTCAAAGCGCCGACGTCGCTCGCAGGGACGAAACTCAACGGCACCATCGTCGGCAAATATCTCTTCGGTGCGGCGATGGCCTCGCGGCCGGTGGCGTGGACGTATTCGAAAGCGCCGATTTACGACGTGCCGCGTGCGATTCGCGAGCGGTACGCCGAGGGGCAGTGGGAGTTCCTCGGTGAAGACAACGAGCATCGCCGCAACGGCGAAACGATCTCCACGAAAACGCAGAAACTTGATTCGAAAGGTGAGTTGAAGCTGTCGCTCGAGACCGACCTCGCCGCCGGCTGGCCGTGGACCTACGAGCTGGAAGGCAACGTCACCGACATCTCGCGGCAGCAGATCGCCGGTCGCACGTCGTTCCGCGTCGATCCCGCGCCGTGGTAGGTCGGCGTAAAGACACCCGCGTATTTCGCGGACACCGCGAAGGGCGTCGACACCGCCATCGTCGCCGTCGCGCTCGACGGCACGCTGACCGCGGATGTCAAAGTCAGCATCGATCTGCATCGCATCCAGTGGAACTCCGTGCGCGAATCGACTGGCCACGGTTTCTACAACTGGACGTCGGAACGTAAAGAGATCGACGCCGGTCATTTCGATGTCACGACGACTACCACGCCGGTGCCGCTGCACATCCCGCTCACGAACGGTGGCGAGTACCTGCTGATCGCTACGGCCAAGGATGCCGAGGGGCGTTCGACGACGACGCGGACCTGGTTCTACGCCGTCGGCGGCGGCTACACCGCGTGGGAACGCTACGACCACAACCGCATCGACCTCGTGCCGGAGAAGAAGACCTGGAAGCCCGGCGAGACCGCGCGGATCATGGTCAAGTCGCCGTGGGAGCACGCCACCGCGCTGCTCACCACCGAGCGCGAAGGCGTGCGCACGTGGAAGACCTTCGAGCTGACCTCGACGCAGACCACCGTCAGCGTTCCGATCACCGAGAAAGACATTCCCAACCTCTATGTCTCCGTGCTCCTGTTGAAGGGGCGTACGAAAGAAGGCGTCGAGGACGAGAGCGATCCCGGCAAGCCTGCCTTCCGCCTCGGCTACACCGCGATCAACGTCGAAGACGCTACGAAGCGGCTGAAGGTCGCGGTGAAAGCGAATCGCGATGAGTACCGTCCCGCGTCGAAGGCGCGCATCGAAGTCGATGTGAAGGATGTTGCCGGCAAACCGACGCAGTCCGAGGTCACGTTGTGGGCCGTTGATTACGGCGTGTTGTCGCTGACGGGATATTCGACACCGGACGTTTTGCAGTCGATCTATCTCGAGAAAGCGCTGCAGGTCGTCAACGAAGACTCGCGCCAGAAGATCGTCAGCCGCCGCGTGCTGACTCCGAAAGGGGAGACGAGCGGCGGCGGCGGTGGACGCGATGCCGGTCCGGGCGTCATCCGCAAAGATTTCCGCGTGCTCGCGTTCTGGGTCGGCTCAGTCGTCACGGACGGCAAGGGCCACGCGAAGACGGACGTCACCTTGCCGGAGTCGCTGACCACGTATCGCATCATGGCCGTCGCGGGCGATAAGGCCTCGCGCTTCGGTTGGGCGCAGAACGAGATCCGCATCAACAAGCCGGTGCTCCTGACGCCGACCTGGCCGCGCTTCCTCGCGGTCGGCGACAAGGCGTACTTCGGCGCCGTCGTTCACTCGCAGCTCAAGCAGCCGGGCAAGGCGACGGTGACGATCAAATCGCTCGATCCCTCGGTCGTTGAATTCGCGCAGACGATCACCTCCACGATCGACGTCCCCGCGGAAGGAACGGCGGAAGTTCGTTTCAACGCCCAGGCGAAAGCGATCGGCAACGCGCGCATTCAGATGACCGTCTCGCTCAACGGCGAGAAGGATGCGTTCGAAGATTCGCTCCCGGTTCGCATCCTGGCCACGAGCGAAACCGTCGCCGCGTACGGCGAGGCGAAGCCGAACGCGCAGGAAACCCTCTCCGTTCCGAAGGACGTCATCCCCTCGGCCGGCGGACTGCACGTCGAGCTCGCATCGACGGCGATGGTCGGCCTTGCGGAAGGCGCGTCGTACCTCATCACCTATCCGTACGGCTGCGCGGAGCAGCGTTCCTCCGCGGCGATGGCGCTCATGCTGGCCGGCGACCTCGGCGAAGCGTTCGCGCTGCCCGGTATCGACCCGAAGAAAGCGAAAGCGACGGCGCAGCAGACCATCTACGAGCTCTATAAGTACCAGTGCGGCGACGGCGGATTCGCATACTGGGCCGGCGAGTGCTGGGGCGAGAGTCCGTACCTCACCGCCAACGTGCTGCACGTCATGCAGCGCGCCGAGAAGCTGAAGTACGACGTCAGCAAAGACGTCACCAAGCGCGGTTACGACTACCTCGACCTCAAGATGAAGGAGAAACGTCCGACGAACGAAGGGTGGTGGCCGGCGTACACCGCGTGGCAGGCCTTCGCCGTGAAGGTACTCGCCGAGGGCGGGCGCAACGAGGACAGCCATCTCACGCGCCTCTACTCATACATCGATCACATGCCGGTCTTCGGCATCTCATACCTGCTCGACGCCATGGTGGCCAAAGGCGAAAAAAGTCAACGTGTTGACGATCTCGTCCGCCGCATCAACAACGCCATCCTCCCCGAGGGCGGCAGCGCGCACGTCGAAGAGCTGGCCGATCCGTACCTTCTCTATTTCTGGAACTCCAACATCCGCTCCACCGCCATCGCCCTCGGCACGCTGACGCGGCACGGCCAGAACGAGCAGCTGGTCAAGCTGATGGTGCGCTGGCTCATGCAGGTGCGCCGCGAAGGGCGCTGGGGCAACACGCAGGAAAACGTCTGGGCCATGGAGTCTCTCGTCGATTACTACCGCAAGTACGAGAGCGAAGTGCCCGACTTCACCGCGGTGGTGAAGATCGGCGCCGACTCGCTCGCCAACGACGCGTTCAAAGGCCGCGACACGCAGGCGAGGAGCCATGACGTTTCGATGATGCAGCTGCAGAAACACGCCGCGGCCGACGTTCCGGTCACCTTCGAGCGCCAGGGCACCGGCACGCTCTTCTACCTGATGCGCCTCCGCTACTCGCCCACGGGCCTGCTGCACGACGGCATGGACAAAGGCTTCAACGTCGAGCGGAAGTATTCGCCGAAGACGTTCAAGGCCGGCGATCTGGTCAAAGTCACGCTGCGCATTCGCAACACGAAGGAGCGGCGCTTCGTCGCGGTCACCGATCCGATTCCCGCCGGTACGGAGCCGGTCGAGTCGTGGTTCGCCACGACCGCGACCGATCTGGCCGAGGCGCAGGCGAAGAACGACTCGCAGGTCGGCGACTGGATGGCGTGGTGGCAACACGGCGGCTTCGATCACGTCGAACGCCACGACGATCGCGTCACGCTCTTCGCCACGCGCCTCGGCGAAGGCGTACACGAGTTCACGTACATGGTTCGCGCCACGACCGCGGGCACGTTCATCACCGCGCCGATGCACGTCGAGGAGATGTACGAGCCGGAAGTGTTCGGCAGAACGTCGAGCGAGGTCGTCGAGGTCAAGCCGTGAAACGACGTTTCCTATGGACCGGCGGCGCACTTGCCGCCGGTCTGATCGCGCTGGCAATCTGGATTCGCCTCGGACCGATTCCTCCAATCACGCCCGACACGACGCCGACGATCGTCGACCGCAACGGCGTCGTTCTCTATGAGCCGCTGTCGTCCACCGGCACGCGCAACGAGTGGCTGAACGACGTTCCGCCGTCGATTGCGAATGCAACGATCGCCGCCGAGGATCGCCGTTTCGAACAACATCTCGGCATCGATCCGATCGCGATTGCCCGCGCGGTCGTTCACGACGTCGTGAGGTTTCGCGCCGCCGAGGGCGGATCGACGATCACGCAGCAGGTCGCGAAAATGCTCCTCGGCAATCCGCCGCGGACGATCGCCGCGAAAGTGCGCGAAGCGGTCATCGCGCTGCGCCTCGAACATCGCTACACGAAAAAGCAGATCCTTGCGCTCTACGTCAACCTCGCGCCGTACGGCGAACAGACCATCGGCATCGCGCGCGCCAGCCGGCGTTACTTCGCCTGCGCGCCGGACGAGTTGACCATCGCGCAGTCGGCGTGGCTCGCGTCGCTGCCGCAACGTCCCTCGACGCCGCGCCGGGCGCTGGCGCGGCAACGCGTCGTGCTCGCGCGCATGAAGAAACTTGGAAGCATCGATGCCGCCGAATATCGCGACGCCCGCGCCGAACGGCTCTCGCTCGATCGCGGACTCCAACCGACGCTCGCGCCGCATTTCGTCGAACGAGTCCGCGCATCCCTCGGACCCAATGCTCCGCGCCGCATCGAGACGACCCTCGACGCGAATTTGCAAGCGAGCGTGCGCGGAATCATCGCCGCCGAACGGGCCGAACTTCTCCGCCACGGCGCGCACAGCGTCGCCGTCGCAGTGCTCGACAACCGCACCGGCGAATGGCTGGCGTGGGAAGGGTCGGGCGATTACTTCGGCACGAACTTCGGCGGCGCGATCGACGGCGTGACCACATTGCGCCAGCCGGGATCGACGCTGAAGCCGTTCACGTACGCGCTCGCATTCGAACAGGGATTCACGCCGGCGACGGTGCTGGCCGACGTGCCGTCGCACTTTCCGACCGCCGAGGGAGGAGTGGTCTACACGCCGCGAAACTACGACGGCGGCTACCGCGGACCGCTGCGCGCGCGATTGGCGCTCGCGGGATCGGAGAACGTCCCTGCGGTGGCGCTGCTGTCGAAAGTCGGATCGCCCGCGCTGCTGCGATTACTCCGAGGAGCAGGGTTCCACGATCTAACACGCACCGCGGATTACTACGGCCTCGGACTCACGCTCGGCGACGCCGAGGTGACTCTCGAACAGCTCGTGACCGCGTACGCGACGTTCGCGCGGGGTGGACTCTCCGTTTCGCCGCGAATGATTCGCGCGGCTGCGCCGCTGAGCACAGACAAGAGTGTCTGTGCCACATGCGGCAGCGCGCAAAGCACCAACAAGTCTCGACCTGCCGACGGCAGGTGTGGCACAGACACTCTTGTCTGTGCTCCGGCCGAATCCGCAGCACCAGCCACTCGAACTGTCTCCGCCCGCACAGCCTTCTGGATCACGGACATCCTCAGCGACCCCAAGGCTCGCGAATTCATCTTCGGCTGCGGCGGCAATCTCGACTTTCCCTTCCCGGTCGCGGTGAAAACAGGCACCTCGCAGGCCTACCACGACAACTGGACCATCGGCTACACACGCGCCGTCACCGTCGGAGTGTGGGTCGGCAACTTCGACCGCACCGCGCTGCGAAACTCCAGCGGCGTCACCGGCGCCGGTCCGGTCTTCCACGCGGTCATGCTCGCTGCGATGCGCCGCGCCGGCGGCAACGATGAGACGACGATCGTCGATCGTCCGGACGATCTCGAACAGCAGCCGATCTGCGCGTTGTCAGGACTGCGTCCATCGACATCGTGTCCGTCCAATGAAACCGAATGGCTCCCGCGCGATGCAGCCGTCGAGTTCTGCGCGTGGCATCACACCGGCGGCGTTTCATGGCCAGCCGAATATCGCGAATGGGCCGCGGCACACGAACGTCGTTCCGCGGAAAACGCGCCGCGCGCGACGGTCGCCCGCGACACCACCTTCCGCATCACCAGTCCGTCGAACGACACTACCTACCTCGTCGATCCGACGCTGCATCGCGAGTTCCAGGCGCTCCATCTCCGCGCCACACACGATGCCACCTGGATCGTCGACGGCAAGCCCGTCGCGCGCGAGTGGCCGCTGCGCACGGGACAACACACCATCGTGGCCACAAACGCGCGCGGTGAACGCGATCGCGTCTACATCACAGTTCGCTAGACCACAAGAAAGCAACATTGAACATTCAACATTCAACATTTCGGTTCTCGGTAAGCTCCTGGCGCGCCCTCTGCTACGATCCCCGCAATGTCTACTGACCTCCTCGGCATCGGCATCGCCGGCACCTCGCTCAGCGATCTCGAACGCCGCATCCTTCGCGACAACCCGCCGTACGCCGTCGTCATCTTTGGCCGCAATATCGGCGAGGAAGACGAGTTCCGCGAACTGACCGCCGAGATCAAATCGTTCGCGCCATCCGCGCCGCCGCTGCTGATGATCGATGAAGAAGGAGGCCGCGTCGATCGCCTTCGCCATCTCATCCCCGGCCTCCCGAGCGTCCAGGCATTCGCGGAAGGCGCGGAGCCGTCGGAGATGTCGCGCTGGAGCGGACGCGTGATCGGAATGGCGCTGCGCTACTTCGACGTCGAGATCGATCTCGCGCCGGTCGTCGACATCCGCGGCGACGATCCACCCAAGGGTCTTGAGCGCCGCACCTTCGGCAGCGATCCCGACGCCGTCGTCGAACTGGCCGGCGCGTTCATCCGCGGTCTTCACGAAACCGGCACCGCCGCCTGCCTTAAACACTTCCCCGGCATCGGCCTCGGCTCCGGCGATCCGCACTACGGCGCGACGGTGATGAATCTTTCGCGCGACGAAATGCTCGCCCGCGATCTCGTCCCCTTCGCGAAGCTTGGAAACGAAGCCGGCGCAATCATGATCGGCCACGGCACATATCCGCAGATCGAGGATCCCGATACACCGGCCACGCTGAGCCGCCGCCTCTCGCACGATCTGCTCGATGCGATCGGTTTCCACGGCCTCGCCGTCAGCGACGACATGGAAATGCACGCCGTCTCCGACCTCGGCTCGTACGAATCGCTGGCCGAGCGTGCCCTCATAGCCGGCAGCGACATCGTTCTCTTCTGCAGCCACATCGAGCGCATCCCCGAACTGCAGCGCGCGATGTCCGACCTCGGCAAGAGCAACAGCGCGGTCGCCGCGCGTGTGGCCGAGGCGCATCAAAAAGCGCAAGCATTCCGCGAACACATCGCACGGCTGCGCGCCAACGCCATCCCGCCCGCAAAGTCGTTCGACGACGTCATCGACGAAGCAATCCGCTTCGTCGCCAAACTCGAAGAAACCCGCCCGCATCGCGAAGTCTTCATCCCCGACTCCGAACGCCGCAAGCAGGGACGCACGCCGGGTAAGGGGAGGACGGGGCGGGAGGAGTGGACTTAGGTTTTGTCTGCGTTCATCTGTGTCATCTGCGGATAAAGTCTCTTCGGCACGACCAAAACCGCCGCAGCGCCCAACACGGCCAATCCCGCGCCCGTCCAGAACGCCGCCTGCGGCGATACGTTCTGATAAATCTCGCCGAACAGCACCGTACCGACGAGCACGCACAAACCATTCGCGAGGTAGTAAACCCCGAAGCTTTTTCCGCGCGCCGCGGCCGGAACCAGATCACTGATCCACGCCCGTTCCGCTCCCTCGGACAACGTGAACGGAATCGCGTACAGCACGAAGAGCACGACGAAAAAAGTCAGCGAATGTGCGAACGGGAACACGGCGTAGATGACCGCGTACGACGTCCAGCCGGCGACGAGGAGCAGCCGCCGATCGATGCGGTCCGACAGCGCTCCCGCCCGCGTCGAGAAGAGCGACTTGATCACGTGATGTGCGGCCCACAACGCCGGCAGCATCGCCGTCGATACACCGGCCGCATGCGCCTGCAGAATCAGAAAGACATCGCTTGAATTCGCGAGCGAGAAGAGCGCGACGGCGGTGATGGCGAAGTAGAAGTTGGCCGGAAGTTTCGCGGATGTCGACGCAGGGTTGTTCGATTTGGGTGGCCGCGGCTCCTCGCGTAGAAACAACATCAGCATGACCACGCCGATCGCGCCCGGCACGACCGCGATCATGAACAACGTCCGCATCGGAACGTGGATCACGTTCAACAACAGCAGCGCCAGCAACGGACCGATCACCGCCCCCGTGTGATCCAGCGCGCGCTGAAAACCGAAGGCCCGGCCCCGATCCTCGGGCGGCGTGACGTCTGCGATGATCGCGTCGCGCGGCGCCGAGCGGATTCCTTTTCCCGTCCGATCGATCAGCCGCGCCGTCAGCACCGCCGGCCAGCGACCCGCCACTGCGATGAGCGCCCGCGATGCCGCCGCGAGCCCGTATCCAACGACCACCAGTGGCTTGCGTCGCGGCAGCTTGTCGGAGATCGATCCCGCGAAGTACTTGAGGATCGACGCCAGCCCATCCGCCGCCCCTTCGATCACCCCCACCATCACCGGAGTCGCGCCGAGTACCGAGGTGAGAAAGACCGGCAGCAGCGGATAGATCATCTCGCTCGCCGAATCGTTCAGCAGCGAGACGAGACTGAGCAGGACGACTTGTGGCTTGAGCCTTTCGCGCGGTGGCACGGCGGGAGAATACGCCACCGCCATTCAACTAGAATGCGCGCGCCAAAAGGAGCAATACATGTCTGACATCAAGAAAGTGGGCGTCCTCGGCTGCGGCCTGATGGGCTCGGGGATCGCTCAGATTGCCGCGCAGGCGGGTTACGAAACCGTTGTGCGCGAAGTGGAGCAGAAGTTTCTCGACAAGGGTCTCGCGGGCATCGACAAGTCCCTCGGCAAGTTCGTCGAAAAGGGCAAGCTGCAGGCCGCCGACAAGGACGCATGCATGGGCCGGCTGAAGGGGACGACGAACCTCGACGATCTCGCCGATTGCGACATCGTGATCGAAGCGATCATCGAAAATGCGGAACTGAAGAAAGAGACCTACGCCGCGCTCGACAAGATCGTGAAGAAGGACGCCATCTTCGCCTCGAACACCTCGTCGCTGACGATCACCGAGTTGTCGATGGCCACGGCGAGGCCGAAGCAGTTCGTCGGCCTGCATTTCTTCAACCCCGTTCCGTTGATGAAGCTCGTCGAAGTTGTGCGCACGATTCTCACCAGCGACGAATCGTTCGACCGCGCCTTCGCGTTCGCCAAATCGCTCGGCAAGGAAGCCGTGGCCGCGCGCGACAACTCCGGCTTCATCGTCAACCGCCTGCTCGTCCCGTACATCCTCGACGCCATCCGCGCGTACGAGGAAGGCGTCGGCTCGATCGAGGACATCGACAAAGCGATGATGCTCGGCTGCGGATACCCGATGGGTCCCTTCACGCTCCTCGACTTCGTCGGCCTCGATACGACCTACTTCATCACCGAGGTCATGTTCGCCGAGTATCAGGAAAAGAGGTTTGCCGCGCCGCCGCTGCTGCGCAAAATGGTCCTGGCCGGTCGCCTCGGCCGCAACAAGACAGGCACCGGCTTCTACGACTACAGCTCCGGAACGCCAATCCCCTTCAACAAAGCAAAGTAACGCACGTAACGTAGCGCCGGCGGCCCGCCGGCTGGACCGCCAGCGGCTCGCTGGCGCGTACAACCAAATGCCGCCGAGCCGGCGGCGGTACAGCCGACGAGCCGTCGGCGCTACGAATTCAGGAGAACGCCATGCCCTACGAAAACCTCGAAAACGTCAAAGCCGAAGTGCGCGACGGCATCCTCTACGTCACCATCGACCGTCCGAAAGTCCTGAACGCGCTGAACGGCCAGACCGTCGAAGAAATCTACAAAGTCTTCGCCGAAGGCCGCGACGATGCGAATGTCAAAGCGGTCATCGTCACAGGCGGCGGCGAGAAAGCCTTCGTCGCCGGTGCCGATATCAACGAGCTCGCGCAGAAGACGCCGATCACCGGCAAAGAGACGTCCGAGCGCGGCCAGTTCATCCTCTCTTTCATCGAACGTTTCCCAAAGATCGTGATCGCCGCCATCAACGGTTTCGCCCTCGGCGGCGGCTGCGAGCTGGCCCTGGCCTGCCACATCAGAGTCGCCTCCGACAAAGCGCAAATCGGATTGCCTGAAGTGACGCTCGGAATCATCCCCGGCTACGGCGGCACGCAACGAATGGCCCGTTTGCTGGGCAAGGGAAAAGCACTGGAACTGATCTGCACCGGCGACCGCATCAACGCCGCCGAGGCCGAAAAAGTCGGCCTGGTCAACCGGGTAGTTCCCGCCGATCAACTCATGACGACTTGCGAAGAGATGGCGAAGAAGATCGCATCGCGCGGGCCACTGGCGATAAGAGCCTCGATTGAAGCTGTCAACAACGGCGTGAACATGTCGTTCGAAGAAGGCCAGTTCCTCGAAGCCACTCTCTTCGGCCTCCTCTGCGCCAGCGAGGACACGAAGGAAGGGATGCGCGCGTTCCTGGAGAAACGAGCGGCAAATTTTCAGGGGAGATAGCTCGACTATGCATCACGTGATGTACGATACGTGCATCACATGAAGGTGCTGAAAATGCGCACGACGATCAATCTGGACGAGGAGTTAATCGAAGAGGCGCAGCGAATGACGGGGACGCAGGAGCGTACGGCGCTCATCCACGACGGATTGCGCGCCCTCATCACCCGGGAGAGCGCACGCCGGCTGGCCCGCCTTGGTGGTAGCGACCCCGGCGCGAAGGCTCCTCGCAGACGGCGTTCGTCTTGATCCTCGTTGACACCTCGGTCTGGATCGATCACCTGAATAGTGCGATCGCGGCGCTTGTCGATGCGCTCGAAGCCGAGGACGTGCTGCTGCATCCGTTCATCATCGGGGAACTGGCGTGCGGCGAAATCAGGAGAAGGCGTGAAGTCCTCGACCTCCTCGGCACTCTCCCGTCGAGCGTTGTTGCCACGGAAGAGGAAGTGCTGCACTTCATTGAAAGTCACCGTCTGATGGGCAAAGGCATCGGCTACATCGACGCACACCTTCTCGCTTCGGTGACGCTGACGCCCGGCTCGACACTCTGGACTCGCGACAAGCGATTCGCCTCGATCGCGGCTCAGTTGCGAATCGGCTTCGAGAATGCGTAAGCGCGCGGTACTGATGTCATTAGCAACGTGGAGCGTAAGCGGCATCGATGCATCGCGCCGCTCGGGCAACGCGACCGGCTTCGTGAACCGGAGCGACGTTCCGTCGAAGCTCCATCGGCCATCGCTGCAGTGCGAGCCCTCTTCGATCGGTTGCCCGGCACGTGCGCGCAGTGCGTTCGCGGTCGCCTCGCGCTCGACGCGGTAGCGGAAGGCACGCTGCCACCCGATGTCGAGCCTGTCGTTAGGATCCGAGCGGTCAGCCGGCTCGATCACACGGTTGAATTCGCACTCCGTCACTCGCGACAGCTCCGCCGCGAGAGCGCGCTCGCGTTCGATTCTCTCGGCGAACGGCTTCACCGGAAAGTATTGCTCCTTCAACCTCCGCCAATTCTCGTATTGCAACGTCTCCAACAGCGGCTGCACGAGATCGCGGTCGTGCACCTCGGCGAACCACGCCGGCACCGGAAGAGGCATCTTCCACGCGACGGCGTTGATCGCGCGGGTCATCGACATCGCCACGGCCCGCAGGATGACGTTTGGATGTCCGTCGAGCGATTTCGTCAGGTTCCACGCTGCATGCAGGTCATCCCACGCCGATGCGTCGTTCCGCCGTGCGCGCCCGAGGGCGCTCGCGACGAGGAGGCGCATCAGCGACACGTGCATCGCGACCTTCGGCAGAAGACCGCCGTGCTGTTGCCGGAGGTCGCGTTCCCACACGATCGGCTCGCGCAGCAGCAGGTCGCGGATCGCGGAGATGCCCGCGATCGCCGGCGGCTCGGCGATGGTGAGATCCCCGCGGACGATCTCCTGCCGCACATACGCCGTGACGGCGCCGTTTTCCGCGACCGGGGCAGCGAGCTTCGTCAGCGTCCGTGCCGCCTCATTCTCGTGCTGCGGCGGATACCGATCGGGGACCGCGGCGAGCGTTCCCATCCCGTTCGGCCACGGCCGCGCAGCCGCGGCGGCAACCTCACTGCCCGCCCAGAACCACGACGCGACATAAACCGCCGCGGCCAGCACGACAAGCAGGATCAGCGCTTTTTTCATGGGACATCAATAAGGCGACATCGCTGAAGCAATCATCGGCGAAGAGAACAGCATCCTACGGCAACTGACGGCGGAGTATCCGGCTTTGCTGTTGTCGAAAACACGGACGTGATGGCGTCGCTGACTGTGACGGGAACAGATCCCAGCGGAAAGTCGACTGAAATTGCGTATGTCCGGCCCGAGCTGCTGCCCAACTGAACCGCGCATGGTTGAAGCAACAGTAGCGCGGCAGAATACGGACTAGTGCAGCCCTGTTCCACGGCTGTTCATGACTGTAGAAGCCACCATCGCAAAGCCCGTCAAACGCGTGGGGATGATCTCCCTCGGCTGCCCGAAAAATCTCGTCGACAGCGAGATCATGCTCGGGCAGCTCCGCGAGGAATCGGAAGTCGAGATCACGAATGATCTCGACGCCGCGGACGTCGTGATCGTCAACACCTGCGGCTTCATCGACGCGGCCAAGCAGGAGTCGATCGACACGATTCTCGAAATCGCTGATCGCAAAGGCCGCGGCGTGCAGCGCCTGGTCGTGGCCGGCTGCATGGTGATGAAGTACCGTGCCGATCTGCAGCAGGCCATCCCGGAGATCGATGCGTTCGTCGGTCTCGATTCTCTCGAAGCGATTACCGCCGCCGTCACGGGACGAATCGATGATGCAGCGCCGGCCAAGCGAAAAATGTCGGTGCGGCTCTACGAAGACCTCCCGCGCGTTCTCGCGCAGGGCACGGCCCACGCGTATTTGAAAGTGTCGGAAGGCTGCTCGAATCCGTGCACGTTCTGCGCGATTCCGCAAATGCGCGGCAAGTTCCGCAGCCGCGGCATCGACTCGCTCGTTCGCGAAGCGCAGTCGCTCCAGGCGCAAGGCGTGAAGGAACTCTGCCTCGTCGCGCAGGACACGACGCGCTACGGCGAAGACCTCGGCATCGCGAACGGTCTGACCTCACTCGTTCGCACGCTCCTCGCGGAGACAGACTTTCCGTGGATCCGTTTCCTCTACGCCTATCCCGGCTCGATCGATTGGTCGCTCTTCGAACTGATGGGACGCGAAAAACGCTTCGTTTCGTATTGCGACATCCCGCTTCAACACGTTTCCGCGAACGTGCTGAAGACGATGCGCCGTCCCGGATCGCCCGCCGAGTACCGGGCGATGGTCACGCGGATGCGCGAGGTCGTTCCCGACCTCTCGCTGCGCACAACATTCATCACCGGCCATCCCGGCGAAACGCCTCGCGATTTCGGCGAGCTGTACGAGTTCACGGAGTGGGCGCAGTTCGATCAGATGGGCGCGTTCGTCTACTCCGCCGAAGACTCGACGATCGCCGCACGCATGCCCGACACACCAACACGCAAGACCGCCGAACGCCGCCGCGAAAAGCTGATGCAACTCCAGCAGGAAATCTCCCGCTCCCGCAACGAAGCGAAACTCGGCCAGACCTTCGACGCACTAGTGACCGGCGTCTGTACCGAAACCGAGCATTTGTTGGAAGGCCGCCTCGTCGGCCAAGCACCCGAAATCGATGGCCGCCTGTTGATCAACGACGGCATCGACCTCCTGCCCGCGGACTTACCGGCATTCGCCCGCGTCTCGATCACGGATGCGCATCCGTACGATTTAGTCGGCGCGGTAGTGAGCTGATCGCGCCTTGAATTGGCGGCGAAGCCGGCGTTACGACGCCGGTAGGCGTCACGTACGGTAGCCGGTGGTCCGAGCGTCAGCGAGCGACCACCGGAAAAACGTGCGTCCGCGAAAAGCGACCCCGGATGGGGTCGCGTATCAAATACCAAGCGGCGTGAATTCCTCCGCGACCGCTGCCGCGGTCGGAAAATCGGGCGCGTTCGTGGTTCCGGTGGTCTCGCGCTTCGCGCGCGACCACCGGCTACCGTACGTGTCGCCATCCGGCGACGGTTCGCGGCACATCGTCGGCAGCGCAAGCACGTATCGCATCACGATTGTTTCGCTCGGTGGCGAACGATGACACGTTCGATCATTCGTTCTGAAGCGACGTCTTCACATCACTCCACGGCTCGCCGTCGTCGGGATTCTGTTGAAGTTCCACCCATCGGCGTTCGAGCTCCTCGCGTTGTGACTGTGTGATTTCGACATCTTCAGGATGCTCGATCATTTTTCCCTCGGCTCCCTCACGTAACAATCGTCTGCTTCTCCGCCTGTCGCTTCCAACGATCCGTTCGCAGGATCTCATCGACGGTCGCAAACGCGATCTCGATTTCCTCGTCGGTCGTGTAGAAGTGTGGCGAGAAGCGGACGCCGGCGCCGGGGCGGAAGTCGCAGACGATGTCTTCCGCGTTCAGTTCGTACGCGACTTCTTTCGCGTGCGGCATGAGCACGGAGACCGATCCGCCGCGGCGGTCGGATTCGCGCGGCGTGCGGAGCTCGAATCCGCGCGCGTCGGCGAGATCGATGATGCGCTGCGTCTGCCGCAGCGATTTCTCGCGGATGGTTTTCATGTCGCCGCCCGACGCCTCGGCCACGACCTTCGGACCTTCGCGTGCCGCGTAGAGCGCGGGCACGGGCGGCGTGCCGAGGGCGAAGCGGAGGCCGTCGTCGCGGAAGCGCATCGGGGGCGGTTCGAAGCCGAACGGATTCGCGTGCGCCATCCAGCCGGTAAAACTCGGTTCGAGTTTCGGACGCAGTTTCGGATCGACGTAGAGGAACGAGCCGCCCGGTCCGCCGCAGAGCCATTTCAGGACGCCGCCGACGGCGATCGGGACATCCCAGCCGGTCACGTCGACCGGAACGATGCCAGCCGATTGAAAGACATCGAGGACCAGCGTCGCACCGACTTCGCGGCAGCGTTTTGCGATCGCCGCGACGTCGATCATGTACGACGACTCGAAGAGGATGTGGCCGATCGGAACGATCTGCGTTCGTTCGTCGATTGCAGACAAAAGCCGATCGAGATCGAAGCCGAGGCCGGAGGAATCGTGAGGAACGGTCACGATCTCCGCGCCGAGGCGGCGGGCGAGTCGATCGTAGATGTAGCGGACCGAGGGAAACTCGCCGTCGACGATCACCACGCGATTGCGCGGCGTGTCGTAGTCGAACGACGACAGCACCACGGCCTCGGCCGTCGTCACGTTCGGCAGCATGACGACAGAGCCCGGCGGCGCGCCGATCAGCGGCGCGATGATGTCGCCGACTTCGATCGACATCATCCACCAGCGATCGCCCCACGCGCGCACGCCGCGCGACGCCCACAAGTCCGCGTATTCGGCCAGCGCGTCGCGCGTCGCCTCGGGCATCGCGCCGAGCGAGTGCGACACGAGGTACTTCGTCCGGCTCAGGATCGGGAAACGTTCGCGGTATTGAAGGAGCGGATCATTCATGCCTCGGTCACCGCGTAATCGTCCCCATAGAATTTGCTGGTGATGCTCGTGTGAAACTGGATCGCCTTCACCGGCGGGTACTTCGGATTGGCGATGCACGGCAGCACTTCCAGCATCTCGTTCTCCCACAGATAGACGGCCATCGGAAACGACACGCGCGTGGCCGTGCGCTGCCGCGGATCGCGCGGCTTGCTGACGCGATGCGTCGTCGACGGGAAGATGTCGTTGCTGATGCGCTGCATGTAGTCGCCGGTGTTGAGGATGATGCTGCCCGGCGGCGCGGCGATGCGCA
>JAXDIO010000179.1:0-3266 GCA_034663965.1 Thermoanaerobaculia bacterium
CCACCGGCCGCTTCGAGCCGGTGCTGATCGACGCCGCCTCCGATCCCGCGACCGCAAAGCGCATCGTCCTCACCAGCGGCAAGGTCTACTACGACCTCCGCACCGCCCGCGAAAAAGCGAACGCGAACATCCCGCTCATCCGCCTCGAACAGTTCTACCCCTTCCCGCAGAAGATGCTCGCCGACGCAATCGCGCAGCATCCCAACGCCACCGAAATCGTCTGGGTCCAGGACGAGCCCCGCAACATGGGCGCCTGGCCCTTCCTCCACGAACGGTTGGCGTCGTTGGCGGGCAAGCTCGCACTCCGCTACATCGGACGTCCGATCAGCGCTTCACCGGCGACGGGATCGCATCACCGGCATGAGGAGCAACAGCAGGCGCTGGTACAGGCGGCAATCGAGTAAAGGAACGATTTCGTAGCGCCGCCGGCTCGGCGGCTGGACCGCCAGCGGCTCGCTGGCGCGGTAACCTCGGACAATGACCGATACGACAGGCGTCATCCATACCGATCCCGACATCCTCGGCGGCACGGCGGTCTTCGTGGGAACCCGCGTTCCTCTGCAGGCTCTCCTCGATTACATTAAAGGCGGTCATCCTCTCAGTGGACTTTCTGGATGACTTCCCAACGGTGTCACATGCGCAGGCTATGGCTGCGCTCGAATTCGTTCGCGAGACCAGTTGAAGTCGCGTAGAGCGTCACGTGCCGCCGAGCCGGCGGCGGTCCAGCCGTCGGGCCGACGGCGCTACGAACGACGCGCCTCACCCCAATGCCGCTTCGATCCTCTCCTCCAACTGGTGGATCGCGGATTCCAACTCCGGCAACAACTCCTCGGCCGTCGCGAAATCGGCGGCTTTGCCGGCACGCTCGAGACGGGCGGTCGCTTCGATAGCGTGGGGGACGTCGAAGTTGCTGATGGCGCCTCGGAGCGTGTGGGCGGTTTGGAAGAGCGCTTCGCCGTCGCGGGCGGCGATGGCGTCGCGGAGTGAGGCCAGCAAGCGCGGGGTCTGCATGGCGAAGGCGTCGCGGACGCGGGCAAGGAGGCGGACGTTGCCGCCGACGGCGTCGAGGATTGCGTCCGCGGGACCAGCCGGAACCGTCGACGGCATCGCCGTGCCGGTGACTTCGCGGATGATCGCGCCGAGCGTCGACTGCGTCGCTGGCTTGGTCAGGACCGCGTCGAAACCGGCGGCGATGCAGCGTTCGCGGTCTTCGACGGTTGTGTGCGCGGTGACGGCAACGATCGGCGTTCGCGCGCCGCGTTCCATCGCGCGGAAACGGCGCGCCACTTCGAGACCGTCGAGTCCCGGCATCTGGATGTCGAGCAGGATGACGTCGAAGGTGCGCTTGGCGAGCATGTCCAACGCCTCGGCGCCGCTCTCCAACGTCGTGACAACGTGGCCGAGCCGCCGCACGGCCTCGGCGGCGAACTCCTGATTGACGACGTTGTCGTCGACCACGAGGACGCGCAGTGGACGCGCGACCTCGGGGCGCCGCTCCAGTGTGTACGTCACTGTTTGCTGGGTGACGCCGAGGGCCACGCCGATCGCGTCGAGCAACTCGCGCTCGCCGACGGGCCGGGTCACCAGCACGCCGCCGTGATACGCCGTTGCGAGCGGTGAGGTGATGCGCACAACCGGCACCGGCGGAATCCACGGCGTCGTGGCGAGGATGTTCGCATCCGCGACCACGCATGCGTACGCGGCGCGGATGGACGGCTGCAATGCACCGTCGAGCGTCGCGTACGACTCCGGCACCATCCCGTGGACGTGCAGAATCTCCGCGAGGATCGCGCGCGACGCCGCATTCGGTTCGATCAGCAGCACGCGCATTCCGGCCAGCGCGCTCTCCCATTCCGGCGGCGGCGCCGTGCCGACCGGCTCGCACGGCATCGGCAGCACGAAGCGGAACGTGCTCCCCTTCCCCTGTTCGCTTTCGAACGTCACCATGCCGCCCATCTCCTCCAGCAACCGCGCGACGATGGCCAGCCCGAGGCCGGAGCCGCCGTAGCGGCGGGAGTGGGAAGAATCGGCTTGCGCGAAGGGATCGAAAATCAGATGGCGCCGCGACGGATCGATGCCGACGCCGGTGTCGCGTACTTCGAATCCGATCGTGACGCGATCGGCCGACATCACTTCGCACGACACGCGTACGACGACGTCCCCTCGGTTCGTGAATTTCAGCGCGTTGCCGACGAGGTTCACGACGATCTGCCGGATCCGCAGCGGATCGCCCCACAGCCGGTCCGGTACCTCCGGCGATACCGCGAACGCGAGCGTGAGTCCTTTCTCCGCCGCGGTGATGCCGAGAGTTTTCAGCGTGTCGGTGATGAGCTGGCGAATCGAGAAATAGACCGGCTCCAACTCCATACGCCGCGCTTCGATCTTTGAGAAATCGAGGATGTCGCCGATCGTAGCCAGCAGCGTTTCGGCCGAGCGGCGGGCCATGTCGAGTTGGCGGGCGCGCTCGGCCGAGGTCTCGGTGTCGATGGCGAGTTGCAGCATGCCGATGATGCCGTGCAGCGGCGTGCGCATCTCGTGCGACATATTCGCGAGGAACTCGCTCTTCGCCGCGCTGGCCTCCTCCGCACGATGCCGCGCCGCCGCGAGCTCCGTCGATTGCGTTTCCAGTTTGCGAATGAGATCGCGCGACTTGCGGATCGCGTTCGCGAGATAGCCGCGCTTCAGTTCGACGCCGCGCGTAGTCAGAGCGACGTACAAGCCGCCCGCGAAGACGAATGCGATCTTCGCGAGTGCAATCGAATCCGGCACCCCGTGACCATCGACGCTGACGACCCAGATCAGCATCGATGCGTAGCAGAACGTGCCGAACATCACGAAGCCGAGGGAGCGGCGGAAACCGCTCTGCGCCTGATCGGCGACGCGCAGGAAGAGGATGAAAAACAGCCAGCTTCGTTCCGCGCCGGAGTAGTAAATCGCCAGCGTCCAGATCGGGATGTCGAGAATCAGGAAGAGCAGGCTGACGTCCGCCTTGACCCGCTCGTGCAGCAGCGCGATCAGCGTCCAGGAGACGGCGCAAAAAACGCCGAGGATGACCGTGATGCGGACCCAGTCCGCGTTCGAATCGAGATGCAGCAGGAAGCGATTGTTGAGGTAGACGCCGAGCGACAGAAGCGCGGAGCCGATCAGCCGGAAGGTCGGAATCTCGACGACCGCGGTTTCGCGGGCGCGCTGCCGTTTCCGGCGCTCGCCCTCTTCCGCCCGCAAAATGAAATCGCTGCTCACCGCAGAGACTGTACGCGCTCCCG
>JAXDIO010000194.1:0-6740 GCA_034663965.1 Thermoanaerobaculia bacterium
GCGGTGAACTGGACTCTCGATCGCGGCATGGGCGGCGGAAATCGACACCAACCCAAGCACGGCCGCGAGCGCTGCATAGCGAATGCGCCTCATGGTGTGCCTCCTGTGCGAAGTAAGTACGCCGGCCAGACGGAAAGGTTAGCAACGTACCGCCGGCGGCTCGCTGGCGCGTCCGCTACTTGATCTTCTCGCGCTTGATCGACACCGGCGAAATCTGTCCCGCGATGTCGTACCAGCCGTCTTCGGTCTTGATCCAGACATCGCTGTAGCGCAGGTCGGCGGTCACGCGCTCGCGGCCCTCCGTGTACTTCTGCACCATCCGCCCCGACACGATCACGGTGCTTCCGTACGCGCGAATGGTGACCTCGGTCGGTTCATACGCGTCGGTCTTCATCGCGCCGGACTTGAGCTCCTCGACCAGTTGCTCTCTCGTCTTCGTTGCGCCGGTGGCCGTGATCAGGACGTAGTCGTCGGCCAGATGCAGCCGTAGCCAGTCGACGTCCCCCGTGTACATGGCGATGGCCAGTTGGCGATTGAGCGTCCGCAAGGTTTGCTCGTCGCTACCGAAGTTCGCGGCAGAGGCGGAAATGGAGGCGATGACGAGAAGGAAGAAGACGACGATCGTTCGTTTCACATCCGCATTCTGGCACGCGCGTAAACTTCGAGGATGCTGAACACGCTTGCGGTAATCGCCATGCTCGCGATGACTCCCTCCCCACGCTTCCTCGCCCTCGGCGATTCCTACACGATCGGCGAGAGTGTCGCCGTTGCGGATCGCTGGCCGAATCAACTCGTGCGCTCGTTGCAGTCGAAAGGGATCGATGTCGCCAGTCCCGAAATCATCGCCAAAACCGGCTGGACGACGGACGAGTTGTCATCCGCGATTGATGCCGCGAAGCCGCACGGCCCGTATTCGCTCGTGACGCTGCTGATCGGCGTCAACAATCAGTACCGAGGACGCGACGCTGGCCAGTATCGAAGAGAATTCGCCGCGCTGCTGCAGCGCGCTATCGGATTCGCCGGCGGCGATGCGAAGCGCGTGGTCGTCGTCTCGATTCCGGACTGGGGCGTGACGCCGTTCGCAGAGGGTCGTGACCGCGCAAAGATCGCCGCGGAGATCGATCACTTCAACGCGATCGCCGCCGAGGAGACCAAGCGCGCTGGAGCGAAGTACGCGGACATCACGCCGGTCTCGCGCAAGAACCCAACGCTCGTCGCGCCCGATGGTCTACATCCGTCCGCCGCGATGTACGCGCAATGGGTGACGGTCATTTCGCCGCAGGCGGAGGCGGCGTTGCGGGGGCATTGATCACGATCGCGTCGAACTTCGTATTCGCCGTCGGCATCCCCATGGCCATGCCGGCCTCGGCGAACGGAAATAGCAATCCGCCCACGCGCCGGAAGTCGCTGTAGTCGACGACGAATTCGAGTCCCGAGGCCTTGCCGGTCGAGCGCAGGATGTGCCACGTCTTCGGATCGATGTTGAGCGTCAACGTCAGGGTCTCCGACAGCGGAATCTCGATCGCGCGGATGCCGTCCTTCGTGCCGAGGTCTTTGAGTGCGGCGCGTTTGGAGGTGAGGAGCATTGGTAGTTCGAGACGCGCTGCCTGCAACTTCATCGCGTCGAGCGACGGGCCGGTTACGTCCTTCCCGTTGCGCGTTCCGTGATCGCCATCGACGATCCGCACCTCGGTCTCGGTCGGATAGACGATTTCGACGGTGAGCTTCCCGGCACCCGACCACGTCCGTGTCAGCTTGCCGTCGCCTTTGCGCATCACCGGCACGACCGTGCCCGTCTCGCGCAGCGACGTCACCTTCGCCCACGCCGCCTGGCCTCCGTACTCCTTCACCACATTCGAAACGACGTCGTCGAGGGATTGCGCATGAGCATTGGCGACAACGAAAGGCGCAGCGACGAGAAGCGCGGCAAAGATCGTGAGTTTTCGCATCTGCGGATTGTGCCACGTGTCAGAAAAGCGGTGCCGCCGCGGCAAGTTACGAACGCCGCGACAGCTCCAGCCTTCAGGGGACGTCCGGTATACCAACGCCAAACGTGACGTTCGGCTGTTGCACATTCGAAACTGTAGTCGCGTATGAGAAACTTGGTTGATCGACGGTCACTGTGGCGTTCACCATCCAGTATGGTGTTCGCGGATTCAACACTGCGGCGCAGAGAGGGGCCGGGACTGTGGTTTGTATAAGTGTATCGGGTGGAATCATTACGACTGACGTCATCCGATCGTCGCATGCGGGACGCCTCATCTCGATCGTCGCTAATGCGAAAGTCGGCGCTGCGTTATAGACACCCACATTGACGCGGATGGATTGGATTCCGAGATCGAGTCCGAAGTGGCGTTGCGGCTGCCCGGCGTCAACCAGCCTGAAAGACGGCAACGCGAGTTTTCCAGACGGTCCGAGTGCAGGAGGTTGACCGCTGCAGGGCAGGATGTTGCGGTACTCCAGCCGCGATTCCACAACGACGTCGGCCGGTACATCCAGTTTCAGAGCGGCAAGGCCCGGCGGAAAGTCGCCGACGAACGACGAAAGAGGTAGCGACTCTCCGCCTCTGACAACGATTGATGGCGGCAGAATCTCGGCCTTGCTTTGATGTAACACCACAATCTGCCGATCGGCCGACGAGGTGTTGTGAAAAACCGTTTCGGTCGCCCAGATGTATGTCGGGGCGCAGTTCGTTGTGGAGGCACGGGCGGAGCCAAACAGTACCCAGGACTCAGCCGCGGCAACAAAGTTTGACCATAGGATCATGATTACGACACTAATTCCGTGGCGAAGTTTCATTTGACACCCGTCAGCGAATATCCATGAGATATGGGTCGGGGTTAGAAATACTGTCGACGACATTCCATCTGGCGCCGTCGCCATCAAGTGGTAGATACGAACAGCAATATGGAGAGGAAGGTCAGGGGGTTGCGCATGCGTCCGTGGTGACTGTTGAGGTGACTGCTGCCATCCCGTGAATGCCTGATGGACGGAAAGCAGGCTATCAGAAAGGCCTGGTTATTACTATCAATAAATTTTTGCCACAGGCGGCTGAGGCCGGTGTTGATCCCCGGCTAGGATCGACTTTACTCATCGCTGAGCACCGGCTCTGTAAAGGCGGACGGCGACAACGTTTCGGGGCCGTCAGTGTGCCACGTGGAATTGACTCGCCGCGCGGCGATGTATACGGTCGCGCACCATGACCACCGAAGCCCCACCGAAGCCGCGCGACTTCATTCGCGAGATCGTCGAGGAGGATCTCGCCGCCGGCAGGACCGCGCGCGTGATTACCCGCTTCCCGCCGGAGCCGAACGGGCATCTGCACATCGGCCACGCCAAATCGATCTGCCTCAACTTCGGCGTCGCCGGCGAGTACGGCGGCCAGTGCAATCTCCGTTTCGACGATACGAATCCGACGAAGGAAGAGATCGAATACGTCGAAGCGATCGAGCACGACATCGCGTGGCTCGGCTTTTCGTGGGGCGAGAATCTCTTTCACGCATCCGACTACTTCGACCAGCTCTATGCGTGGGCCGAGGAGCTGATTATTTCTGGGAGAGCTTACGTCGACAGCTCCTCGCCGGACGAGATGCGGGCGATGCGCGGAACGTTGACGGAGCCGGGCGTGGAGTCGCCACATCGCAATCGTTCCGTCGATGAAAACCTCGATCTCTTTCGCCGCATGAAAGCGGGCGAGTTCCCCGATGGCGCACAGGTGCTGCGGGCGAAGATCGACATGGCCTCGCCGAACATCAACATGCGCGATCCGGTCCTCTACCGCATCCGCCACGCCACGCATCACCGCACCGGCGACGCGTGGTGCATCTACCCGATGTACGACTACGCGCACCCGCTGTCGGACGCGATCGAGCACATCACGCACTCGCTCTGCACGCTCGAGTACGAGGACCACCGGCCGCTGTACGACTGGCTGATCGAGAACGTCTCGGTGCCGTCGCGCCCGCGGCAGTACGAGTTCGCGCGGCTCAATCTCAACTACACGGTGATGTCGAAGCGCAAGCTGCTGCGCCTCGTCGAAGAGAAGCATGTCAATGGATGGGACGATCCGCGCATGCCGACGATTGCCGGCCTGCGCCGCCGCGGCTTCACACCCGCAGCCATCCGCAACTTCTGCGAGCGCGTCGGCGTGGCCAAGCGCGAAAACATGATCGACGTCGGACTGCTCGAGTTTTCCATCCGCGAGGATCTCAACACATCCGCGCCGCGTGTGATGGGTGTGCTCGATCCTCTGCGCGTCGTCATCGACAACTATCCCGATGAAGAAACGGAATGGTTCGAGACCGGCTCGCGCAAAGTCCCGTTCGCGAAGACGATCTTCATCGAGCGCGACGATTTCATCGAGGATCCTCCGCCGAAGTTCTTCCGTCTCTCACCCGGCCGCGAGGTGCGCCTCCGTTCGGCCTACTTCATCACCTGCACCAGCGTGGTGAAAGACGACGCCGGAAACATCGTCGAACTGCATGCCACCTACGATCCCGCCACGCGCGGCGGCGATTCGCCCGATGGCCGCAAACCGAAGGCGACGCTGCACTGGGTAGCCGCCAGTCACGCCATCGATTGCGAAGTCCGTCTCTACGACCGTCTCTTCAAATCGGAGAACCCCGAGGAGAGCGGCAACTTTCTCGACGACCTGAATCCGAGTTCGCTCCAGATCGTGACGCGCGCAAAACTCGAACCCTCCATCCGCGGCGCCGCTCCCTTCACCCACTACCAGTTCGAACGCCTCGGCTACTTTTGCGTCGATCCCGATTCGTCCGCGGACAGGATCGTCTTCAACCGCACGGTCACATTGAAGGACGCCTGGGCGAAAGTGAAGTAGCTACAGCAACAAATGCATCGCGCCGGCGTAGAGGAAGCTGCCGATGAGCACGCCGAGGATGGCGTCGCGTGTTGTAACGCGGCCCGTGCGGTACGGCTCGGGCGCGACGATTTTTTGCGCCGGGATCAGGAGCAATCCGAGGACGCAGAAACCGATCGCCGACCAGATGTAACTTGGCATTTGAATCGGCGCGACGCTCGGGCCGACGACCCAAATCAGCGCCGCAAGGATCGCCGCGAGAAGAATGCTTCCGAACGTCACCGCATACAGCTTCCAGCCACTGATTTGTACAGCGGGCGCTTCTGTATCCATTGACGTCATGGCCATCCTCCGCGCGAGGGCTATGCAGCGAAAGTGCCTACCGAACCCGGATGCCCCTCCGCACGTATGATTCCGGCATGAAGCTCCGTTTTCTGCTCATCGTTTTTCTCATCACTCTTGCCTGCAAACCGGTCGCGGAATCGCAGACCGTCGATAGCCGCCAGCCGCGGCAGGAACGCGCGCCGATTCCAGCCACCGTCGGCACATCGCGCCGCACGCCGATCGTTACTGTCGCGCACGACGTCGGACCGGCAGTGGTCAACATTCAAACCGAGTCGACCATCCGCAGGCGTGAAGTTGACCCATTTTTCGATCCGTTCGGCGTTTTTGGCGGACGCGACCGCAGCTACACCTCGCAGTCTCTCGGCTCGGGCTTCGTCTGGTCGAGCGAAGGGATCATCGTTACCAACAACCACGTCGTGGAAGGCGCGTCGCGGATCACCGTCAACTTCAGCGACGGCACGCAAGTCCCCGCGAAACTCATCGGCGTCGATCCCGACAGCGACGTCGCCGTTCTGCGCGTCGATGCGAAAAAACTACTCGCCGCGCCGATCGGGACTTCGTCCGACCTCCTCATCGGCGAAACGGTCATCGCCGTCGGCAATCCGTTCGGACTCAGCGGCACCGTCACCACCGGCGTCGTCTCGGCGCTCGGCCGTTCGGTTCCGTCGAAAGAAGCCGGGCGCACCTTCACCGATTTCATCCAGACCGACGCGTCGATCAATCCCGGCAACTCCGGCGGGCCGCTCCTGAACATCGAAGGACGCGTCATCGGCATCAACACGATGATCTATGCGAACGCGCAAGGCATCGGCTTCGCCATCCCCGTCGACCGCGCAAAGAAAGTGATCCAGGACATCCTCCGCTACGGCCAGGTGCACAGCGCCTGGATCGGCGCTGTCACCGCGACGATTACCCCCGAGGAAGCGCGGCGCACGGGGTTGCGCGCATCGCGCGGAGCGCTTGTGGCGCGCGTGATCCCTGGCTCGCCCGCGCAGACCGCCGGACTGAAAGCGGGCGACATCATCACCGCCGTCGCCGGCAAGCCGGTCGACTCGCGCGAGGCATTTTCGACCTACACCGCTACCGTTCCATCGGGCCAGCCGCTGCCGCTGACCGTCTCGCGCGACGGCGCCACGCAAACGATCTCCGTCCGCCCCTCCGACGCTCCTCGCGACCTCGGCCTGCGCATTCTTTGGGAGATCGCAGGCATCCGCGTCATCGACCAGAGCGGCACCGTCGTCATCGACGAAGTCTCACGCAACTCACGCAGCGAAAGCATCGGCCTCGCGCGCGGCGACGTCATCGTCGGCGTGAACGGCGCCGAAGTGGCATCGGTCAAGGATTTGAACCAGGCGCTGACGCAGTCGGCCGAACGGTCGTCGGTCGTTCTGCAAGTCGCCCGCGGCCGCTACATCTACAGCCTCACGTTCCCGATGGGGACGTAAAAAGCATTTGAACCACAAAGACACAGCGCGGCGTAGCCGCAACCAAAAGGAAGGGCGCTTCAACCTCTCGTAGGATGTTTTAGCTGACAAAGGCAAAGCATCGAAGGAGGGTAGAAGCGCCATGCATGAGT
>JAXDIO010000195.1:0-26142 GCA_034663965.1 Thermoanaerobaculia bacterium
CGAGATCCGCGGTAAGTGGCTGAATGATGTGCGCCTGGTCATCAAAGGTGATCAGCAACGTTCGATCGCCGGGAGCGAGCGATCCGTGCAGGAACGTCCTCGCATACTCCGACACGTCCATCATGGCGGCGAGCATGCTTCCCGAGGTGTCGAGGGCCAGCGCCACGGTAACCGGATCGCTCGGCGTGCTGCGAAGGGACACTTCGACGGGACGCCCATCCTCCTTCACGGAAAAGTCCTCGGGCCTCAACCCCTCGATGTTATGGCCTAAGTGATCCTTGACGACGGCGTACACGCTGACCGCATCGACGCGCACCAATTCCGACGCGGCAGCGGAGTTGATCAGTTTCGCATCTTCGGCGGTTGCTCCCGACTGTGTGACCACAACGGCCCGCAAGTAACCGGATGCGCGGCGTGAAGGAAGGACGAGCGTAGTGCGGAAGGGCGGCTCGTGCAGAGTGGCGAGCTTGGTCTCGTTCCAGAAGACTTCAACTGTATCCAGAATCTCGCCTTCGGGCACACGCGGAACGACTTCGACGACGGTCCGCGATTCGATCACGTCTGTCTTCGGTGCTACCAGTTGGATGGAGAGCCGCTCGACGTGGTCGTTGATGGTGACCGTCTCTTCTCCGAGCTGGCGATCGTGCACGTCGTAGGCGATCGCCCGCAGCGTGTGCATTCGCGGTGTGCTTCCGAGCTGCAGAGTGGCGCGGAATGGCCGGAGATCCGACTCGGTGACGCGAGCATCATCGATGAGAAAGTCCACACGCGCGGCGTTCTCCGGCGCCGTGGCGCCGACCTGAAGCGGACCAGCGAGCACATCGCGGCGCGCGAAAATGAGGTGTACTGGCTCACTGCCGGCGGAAGCGGCCTTTCCCTGATCAGGAGCAGCACCCATCCTCTCGAGCGAGCGTCGCGCACTGTCGGCGGCCCACGATCCGGCCGGAGCGAGCCGGTACGCTTCGGCGTACGCTTCGAGAGCTCGTTTCGGATCGCCCCTTTCCGAGCTCCGAATATCGCCGAGAAGCAGCCAGGCGTTCGCGCCGATCTCGGGCGTGAGTGGCTCCTTGGCGATGATCGAGATCTGTTTCACACCAGCGCCGAAGTGCCCGTCTTCATCGACATCAAGAACCGCGAGTCCGAGTTGCGCGCGCTGCCGGTCGACCGCGTCTCCCTCATGTCGCGCGAAGTTCTCCGCAAGCTCGAACGTCGCGCGCGCCTTTTTGCGCATTCCGGCGTTGGATAGTCCCAGGCCGCGACGGAAATACGCGGCCCCTCTGTTTCCGTCAAGCCTCTGCCGTGCCGACTCGGCGAAGAGCCGCGCCTGGGCGTGCAGCGCGGAAAGGGTAGTCGCCATGGAGCCCACTTCGCCAACCGTGAACGTCTCCGCGTGGCCAAAGGAAAAGTGGACAAGGCCGATACCGGAAAGATCAGCGATCACTCCGCCCGCCGGATCGAGAACGATGAGATCAGGCGCGTGATCCTTCGCGATGTTGTTCACCTCCGTGTACCGGCTCAGTACCGTGTCTCCAACCACCGCTCGCGCAAGCACCATGTCGTCGGTCGAGTGAGCAACCGACTCCCTGGTGAGCGCGTCCTCGATCCACGCATCAGGCCTCCTGTCCGCGGCAGTACCGGCCCGGACATGAAGCAGGATCAGTTGCCCGCCGGCTTCCGCCTGTTTGACGGCTTCCGAAAGCGAAAGCCACGAGCGCGCTTCGGCAAACGCCGCAGATGTGAGGAGGATGAGGAAGAGGGTAAATGCCTTCATACAGACCATTACCTGAAGAACGGATCGCTCGCGATCGGCCGCTGGTTCAACACTATGCCATGACGCGTTCGGTCATCACCGGCGCGCCAACCAGCCGTAGCGTGTTCGTCACATCAGCCCGACCGCCTTGAATGCGGGAATCACCGGCGCGACCTGCTCGGCCCGACGGACGAACTCCAGACGCTGCTTCTGCTCGTCCGTGAGCGTCGACGCGAATGAGGCCGCAGCCGATTGGGCGAGCGTGGCCATCTGGTGTTGTCCCGCGTTGATCTCGATCAGCAGTTTGCCGGCGGCTGCGGCGTCTGCGTTGGGAGTTTCGAGCAGGTGCTGGAGCGCTTGCTGTTTCGCCTGCAATGATTCGGCGATCGGACGGACGGCGGCGTCGCGGCTCTGAATCATTCCGATGAGCGCTCCGGTCTGCGCTTCCGAAAGCTGGAGGAAGTTGCTGACGAACGCGATCGGCGGAGGTAGTTCCCCTTCGGCCGCACGAGCGATCGAGGGATGGAGCATCATCATCAAAACGGAAGCGACGGCGAGGCAGGTTTTCTTCATGGCGTTCTCCTTTGAGTCCTTAGTGCATCGTGGTCCATCGCGATATGACACGGCCACGGTGTCATATGGATTGAGCGGCGATGCCACAAAGGGTTGCCGGGCAATGAATCGAGCCGAATTGGAACAGCAGCTCGAAGAGCTTCATCCGGTCAGTTTTGCCTGGGCTTTGGGGTGTTGTGGCCGGGACCGGGGAGATGCTGAAGAAGTCTTGCAGGAGACGTATTTGAAGATCCTCGATGGGAAAGCGCGATTCAACGGACGATCGGCGTTGAAGACCTGGCTATTCGCCGTCATTCGCCGCACGGCCGCGGCGCATCGTCGCTTCGGCTGGCTACGCGCGCTTCGATTCGTTTCGTCCGAGGACGGCGACGTCGCGTCGCGTGAAGAGTCCGTCGAACGCCGGCTGATGCACTCGGAGAAGGCCGCCGCGTTGCTGCGTGCGGTCGCATCTCTGGCGCCGCGGCAACGGGAAGTGATCGAGCTGGTTTTCTACCATGACATGACCATCGAGCAGTCCGCCGAGGTCGTGGGCGTCTCGCTGGGAACGGCGCGGGTGCACTACCAGCGCGGGAAAGAGCGGTTGCGCGCGGCACTCGTGCGAGGGGAGATGCGGTGATCGACGAAGAACGTGATCTTCGGGAGCGCTTTCAAGAGCTTCGCGAGGCCGAGTGGAGATTCGCGCCGCGATTCGGCGTGCCGCGCCGGCGGCGATTCGTTCGGCGACGTCTGCTGGCGACTGCGGCTGCCGTGATTCTTTTGGCCCTTGTCATGGTCATCGGTATTCGCTCGCGGCAAACTACGTTTTCAGCGTCCGATCGCGTGGCCGTGCAGGCCATCGCGGCATGGCATTCGCCGACGGACTTTCTGCTGCAGACACCGGGAAACGAGATCCTGGTGAGTACTCCCGCAATTCCTGATGTTCGGTCGATGAAAGGTGGCTTGTGATGAAAGTGTCGCTCGTTCTGATTCTCCTGTTGTCGCCCTTCGCCCTCGTCGCGCAGCAACCGCCGCCGCAACAGCCGGACAACGATCCGATGGGCCGCTATCTGATTCCGCCCGAGTTGGTGATGAGTCAGTCCGAACAGATCGGTCTCACCGAAAAGCAGCGCGCCACGATCAAGGCCGAAGTGCAGAAGATGCAGGCAAAGTTCCTCGACGCACAATGGGACATGCAGGAGCAGACCAGCAAGATGACGCAGCTGCTCCAACAGACGCCGATCGATGAAGCGAAAGTGCTCGAGCTGGCGGACAAAATCATGAGCCTCGAGCGCGACATCAAGCGCGTCCACCTCGGGTTGCTGGTCCGCATCAAGAACACGCTGACTGCGGAACAGATCGCGCGGCTTGAGGCCGTGCGGCGCGGTAAATGAACTTCGCTACATTTCGATCTGCGCGCCGAGCTCGATGATTTGGTTCGCCGGGAGCGAGAAGTACTGCTGTGTTGTGCTTGACGAAAGACTAGCAAGGCATCTCCGGCGCCATCACGATGGGAGCGATCCGATCCAGTCGGTGGCGATGATCAAAATCGACCGCGGGACGACGCATTTGCGGAATGGATACAGCCGTAGCTGCGTGTCGCTCATGCGGCTGCGCGATTACACCGCATCCGACGGGAATCTTCATGCTGCTCGAAATCTGTTTCTCGTATCTGGGTGCCGTCAGAATCGCGACATCTGGTACAGAGACATCGAGGATGGAGGTTGTACGCTCACCAATGGATGACTTCTAATTCGCTAACCTCGTCGAACAGAGCGTCATTTGTCAGAAGCGGGAGGTCAAACTGGAGGCAGAGTGCGGCGATCCAGAGATCGTGCCCGAACGCTTCGCGTTTTTCGAGGGACTGCGGAACGGTTCGGACTTTGGCCAGAATGTTTCGTACGCGGATGTAAAACGGAATCGTATCGAGATCCGCGACGATCACCTTGCAACGCCGAGCCAGCGCCTCGACTTGCGCTCCGTTTTCCGTCGTTTGCCGTGAACGTGCCGCGCCCAGGCGCAGTTCGGCGAGGACGAAGAGCGGCATGAACAACGCACGTGCTTCTTTCAACGGAAGCGGGAACGGTCGCGCCGGCCGAAGCGAATCGATCGCTGCGTTCGCGTCGAACGCAAGCCGTTCAAACTGCAATGTCTCTCCCGAACGCTTCGCGAACGGCGCGCGCCAAGTCGCGTCCTCCTTCCTCGCTGACTGCGGGCCAGTCGCCACGCTCGGGTGCGACAGTCCCGTTAAGCGTGACGCGCACCATCTCGTGGTTACGCACGCCGGCGAGCGGCTCGGTGAGCTTGAGGATCTTCTCTTCGGCGATGTATTCGGCTTCGATCGTTCTGCTCATGTGGATAGGATAACGATGTAAGGCGAAAGAGTGTATTCCGCTCCACGCGCAATCGATGCCGAGGATGCCAGCGCTCCGTTGCGCTAACTCACATCTCGATCTGCGCGCCGAGCTCGATGATCTGGTTCGCCGGGAGCGAGAAGTACTGCGCGGCGCTCGATGAGTTGCGCATCATCGAGGCGAAGAGTTTCTCGCGCCAGAGGGCCATGCCGGGGCGCTTGGTCGCGACCAGCGTTTCGCGGCCGAGGAAGTAGCTCGTAGTCATGGGGTTGAACGAGCCGATGCGTTGCGCCAGGCGGCTGAGGTGTTCGGGAAGATCGGGATCTTCCGTGAAACCGAAACGGAGGACCAGCCGCGAAACGCCCTGGCCGAGGTCCTGGTATTCGAAGCGTTCCTCGTCGGCGAGATGCGGCGCTTCTTCCACATTCACGCTAAGCAGGATCACGCGCTGGTGCACGACTTTGTTGTGCTTGAGATTGTGCAGCAGCGTGGTCGGGACGCCGTCGGCCTGGCGCGAAAGGAAGATGGCCGTCCCCGGCACGCGCGGGATGCGTCCACCGGCGAGATCGCGTAGTAAGTCGTCGGTGGAGAGTGTCGTCTCCTTCAGACGTTCCGCGAGGATCTGACGGCCGCGCGCCCATGTCGTCATCGCGGTGAAGACGAGCGCGCCGATGACCAGCGGGAACCAGCCGCCCTCCTCGACTTTGATGATGTTCGCGCCGAAGAAGGCCAGGTCGATGATGAGCACGGGGATGGTCAGGCTGAGAACGGCGATGAGCGACCAGTGCCACCGTTCGCGCTCGACAATTGCCAATAAAGCCGTGGTGATGCCCATCGTCGCGGTCACAGCCACGCCGTACGCGGCGGCGAGGGCGCTCGAGCTCTTGAACGCGAGCACGAGACCGATCGCGGCCACCATCAACAGCCAGTTGATCGATGGAATGTAGATCTGTCCGATCTCGCGCGCCGAGGTGTGGCGGATCTGGATGCGCGGCACGTAGCCGAGCTGCACGGCCTGGCGCGTTAAGGAAAATGCTCCGGAGATCACGGCTTGCGACGCGATGACCGCAGCCACCGTGGCCAGAATCACGAGCGGGTATTTGGCCCAATCCGGCGCCATGTGGAAGAAGGGGTTCGGCACTGCCGACTTGTCATGCAGCAGCAGCGCGCCTTGACCGAAATAGTTGATCAGCAGCGACGGGAAGACGCAGACGAACCACGCCAGCCGGATCGGCCGCGCGCCGAAGTGACCCATGTCGGCGTAGAGCGCTTCGCCGCCCGTCACCGCCAGAAAGACCGCGCCGAGGACGAGGAAGCCGTGCATGCGGTTGACGATGAAAAAGTGCACGGCGTGCGTCGGAAGAATGGCCAGCAGCACGCGCGGCGCGGTGACGATCCAGCGGATGCCGAGGATGGAGATGACCGCGAACCAGACCAGCATCACCGGTCCGAAAAACGCTCCCACCTTCGCCGTGCCTGCGCGCTGAACGCCGAAGAGAATGATCAGCACGACCACGGTGATGATCTCGACATACGGTCCGAAAACAGGCGCGGCCACTTCCAATCCTTCGATCGCGCTGAGCACCGAGACGGCCGGCGTGATCATGCCGTCGCCGTAGAGCAGCGCCGATCCGAACAGGCCGAGGGCGATGAGGACGGCCCGCCGCGTCGACTGCGACTCACGCGTGCGCGCGAGCGACATCAACGCCAGGATCCCGCCTTCGCCGCGGTTGTCGGCGCGCATGACGAAGACGAGGTACTTGAGCGAGATGACGATGATCAGCGACCAGCAGATCAGCGAGAGGATGCCGATGATGTTGTCCGGCGTGGCCGCGACGCCATGCTGCTGGTGGAAGCATTCGCGCAGGGCGTAAAGAGGACTGGTGCCGATGTCCCCATACACGACGCCGAGCGCGCTCAGCGAAAGAACGGCGAGGTACCGTCCACTGATCTTCTTCTCCGGGGAGGCATCCATCGGGCGCGCGGGAAGGTAACACAGGACGGTTTTATCCGCAGATTACGCAGATGTTAGTGCCGGAAGTGGCGTTCGCCGGTGAAGACCATGGCCACGTTTCGCTCGTTCGCCGCGGCGATGACCTCGGCGTCGCGGACGGAGCCGCCGGGTTGGATGATGGCGGTGACGCCGGCGTCGGCGAGGAGGTCGAGGCCGTCGCGGAAAGGGAAGAAGGCGTCGGAGGCGGCGTAAGTGCCGGCGGTCGGGAGGATCGATTTCATGATCGCGACTTTGGCGGCGTCGACGCGGCTCATCTGTCCGGCACCGATACCGGCGGTTTGATTTCGATTCGTGAGAACGATGGCGTTCGATTTCACATGCGCACAGACGATCCACGCGAATTCGAGCGCTTCGAGATCCTCGGCGGTGGGCTGCCGGGTGGTCACTACCTTCCAAGCCTCCCAGCGCACAGACAAGGATGTCTGTGCCACATTGTTTTCTGTCTGTGGTCCAGGATTGTTGGTTTGTGAAACGGGATGGTGTGGCACAGACACTCTTGTCTGTGCTTGTGACTCCACGACATCCGAACCTTGAGCGAGAATCCCGCCCGCCGCGCTGCGGTACTCGACTCCAGCCGCAGGTGACGGCGCGACGATCAGCCGCAGGTTCTTTTTCTTCGCGAGAACTTCGCGAGCGTCGTCGCTGAACGACGGCGCCACGATCACTTCGAGGAACATCGGCTCGACGATTCGCGCGCACTCGCCGTCGAAGTCGCGATTCACGCCGATGATCCCGCCGAATGCGGAGACGGGATCTGAGTCGATCGCCGCGCGCAGCGCCTCGGACACAAGCTCGCGCCGCGCCACGCCGCACGGGTTCGTATGTTTAATGACCGCGGCGGCAGGTTGATCGAACGCGTACGCGAGGCGAAGGGCGGAGTCGAGGTCGAGCAGGTTGTTGTAGGAGAGTTCTTTCCCCTGAATTTGCTCGAACGGCTTCGCACCGGACGGGACGTAGAACGAGGCCGACTGCTGCGGGTTTTCGCCGTAGCGGAGGTTCTGGAACTTGGTCAGGTTCAGCGTGAGATCGCCGCCGTCGCCGAGGAAGCTGGCGATGGTCGCGTCGTACTTGCTCGTCTTGCGAAAGACGTCGACGGCGCAGCGGCGGCGGAACGCGTCGCTGATTTCGCCCGCTTCGAACTCGCGCAGAAAATCGGAGTACAGCGATGGATCGCAGAGCGGAAGCACGGAGCGATGATTCTTCGCAGCCGCGCGCAGCATCGACGGGCCGCCGACGTCGATCTGCTCGATGGCTTCGTCGACCGTCACGCCTTCCTTCGCGATCGTCGCTTCGAAGGGATAGAGATTGACCACCACTAAATCGATGGCCGGGATGCCGAGGCGCTCGACGTCGGCGCGGTGGGATGCGTTGGTACGGTCGAAGAGGATTGCGCCGAAGACGCGCGGCGTCAGCGTCTTCACGCGTCCGCCGAGGATCTCGGGAGCGCCGGACCACTGTGCGATCGACGTCACCTCGATGCCGTTGTCGGCGAGGTGCTTCGCGGTGCCGCCGGTGGAGAGGATTTCGACGCCCTTCGCACGCAGCGCACGCGCGAGGTCGACGATGCCCGTCTTGTCGGAGACGGAGAGGATGGCGCGCTCAATTCGCATGCGGTCTGTTCGGCGCGCGCACGCTGCCGCCGGCGGTTTTCCAGATGAAGTAGTAGAAGTTGACGTTGTCGGTGATCGCGTGCGAGTAGCACACCGAGGCGACGCCGAATGCAGTCGATCGGTCGTCGAACGTCGCACCGTTTCCGCGTCCGTACTCCTCGGCCATCAGCGGCGAATAGCCCGTCGTCCGCGCGAAGATTTTGTCGAGATACGCGCTCAGAACGAAGTTGCGATCGAGTCCGTAAAACACCGGCGCAAAGCGCGCCAGCCGCCGTTCGAAGTACTGCTCGAAATCGGCGCGCTCCTCGGCATCGTCATCGCCGATGTGAAACGGATTGTTCGCGTCACCGACGAGATGACTGAGTACGCCAAGCTCCCGCACGACGCCGCTCATCGGCTGATTGCTGCGGATCATCGTCACGATCGTGTGCGTCTGCGCCACGATCCGCTCGCGCAGTTTGCGGCGATGAATGTCCGTTCCCTCGGTGGCCAGCGCGTCGTCGATGCCGCGCACGTATTCGTCGTTGAACTTGTTGATGAGGAGCCGCAGATCCTCGGGTGCCAGCGCGGCGCTCTTCGCGGCGATGCGCTGATCGGCGGCGCGTGTCCAGGCGGCGGAAGGCAACGCGATCGAGAGGAAGAGCAGTGCGACCGCGAGGCGTTTCATGGGCGGACGCGATGGTACAACACGCTTCTTTCACGAAACACATCGAGCTGCTGACCGCCTGCGCGGCCTGCCCGAACGTTCTCGGATCGCCGGTGGTCGGGGCGGTCGAAGGCGCGCGCGTGATCCTGGTCGGCCAAGCGCCCGGACCGCACGAAGCCGATTCGCGGCGACCGTTCGCCTACACGGCCGGACGGCGCCTCTTCAGTTGGATGGCGGACCTCGGCATCGACGAAGCGACGTTCCGCGATCGCGTGCACATCGCGGCGGTGATCCGCTGCTTTCCCGGCAAGGACGCGAAGAGCGGCGGCGACCGGGTTCCCGATGACGAAGAGATCGCGCGCTGCGGCACGCATCTCGATCGCGAGATCACGATCCTGAAACCGCGGCTCGTGATCGCAGTGGGAACCCTGGCGTCGCAGCAGTTGATCGGAATTGCGCAGTTGAAGGATGCCGTCGGCCGCAGGCATCGCGCGAAGCGCGCGGGACGTACGTTCGACGTGATCGTCCTGCCGCATCCCTCCGGACGTTCGACGTGGTTGAACAAGCCGGAGAACGCCGCGTTGATGCGGGAGTCGTTGCGATTGATCGCGGCGCATCCGGCATTCGAGGCGACGTTCGCGTCTACTCGTCCAGCAGCTTCGCGCTGAACATTGGCTGGCCGCCGAGCGCTGTGCGGAAGGCGAAGGCGGTCAGGAGTGCGACGAAGACGAGCGGGGCGATCGTTGACGGCAGCATCCACGATGAGGCATCGATCGAGATCGTCATGAAGAAGACGACGCCGAAAATCGTCTGCGCGGTGGCAATGCCGAGAAGGCCGATCCGCACGGTGACAAGAGTCCAGATTGCGGCAATGAAAATGCTCGACGCGAAGATGTAGCGATTGCCGCCGGAGGCGACCGCGTAGATGGCGAGTTGCACAAGGTAAAGCCCCACCGCTGCGAAGCTTCGCCGCCGGAAGACGATGGCCAGTCCGACGAGGATGACGATTAAGACGAGGCCCAGGATGATGCCGCTGCTGACCTGGCCGATGATCGTAGCCAGAGCGTGGCGCACTCCGAGTAGCGTGTCGAGGTTTGTCGCGTGAGGCGCGTCGGGAAGAGTGAGACCGAAGCGTGTCGGGATCCAGTGCGCTAAGGAGGCCAGTGTGCAATGCGCCAAGCCGGCCGTGATGCCGATCAGCATGTCGCGGCCGACCAGCGGATCGCGTACGTTTCCGGCCAGCAGGCGCGTCCAGGCCACGAGCTTCTCCGGCCAGCGCCGCCGGACGTACGGCTCCAGGGCGATATAGAGAAAGAAATACGCGGCGGCCCAGAACGTAGCGGTGCGCAATGTGCCGATGATGACGCTGAACTCGTGGCCGAAGACGGCGCGGTGATCGGCCTTGAGCAGATTGACCGCGCATTCGATGAAGAAGATGGCCACGCCGATCCGCAACGCGCCGGAGCGGTCTCCACGGCGGAGGCGAAGATTGCGCAGCGCCAGGATGATCGTGATCAGTGTGAGCGCCGTGATGACGATCGTCACTGCCAGATTGAGTGCGGGGCCGAGAAATGGCTGCCGGCCGACCGCACTGAGGTCTCCGCTCCACGGGCCGGTGAGGTGCAGGAAAACGGGAACGCCGCTCGCGGAAGCCGCCTCGATGTGGACGGTTTTCGTTCGGTCGTCAGGCCAGACACCGTCCCAGGCCCCACGCTCGTCGGCAAAAAATGGCGGAGTCTCGCGCGGTTGCACGCGCGTGAGGGCCGCGACGTCGAAGCCGGCCAGGTGGAGGAGCTTGCTCCAGTCAGTACGGCCGATGGCGTTGCCTCGCGACGGCGCGCTCAGGCCCACGAGTTTTCCCGTCGTGTCCACTTCGATCGTGGCCATGCCCGGGATGACTGGTGGGTCGTCCTTGCTCGCCTTCGTTTCGTCGGAGAACGGTGTGAGAGGCGTGAGGCTTTCGCGAAGCCAGAAAACGACCGCGGGGGGACCGGTGCGGAAGTGCTCGAATCGCGACGGACGGTGGTCGTGCTCGCTGATCCACGCCAGATACGGCAACTGCGGTTCGAATCCGGCGACGCGGTACCTCGCCGGCTCGATGCCGAGGGCTTTCCCGGCATCGATGGCATTTTGTTCGAGCACCTCGGGGGACTTGTCGAGCGGGATCCTGCCAGTGATCCGCCACTCGGCGGCGATGAAGGTCACGATGGCGAGCAGGACGATGATCCCGCCGACCCACGCCCATGCAATCGCAGGGCGCAGCGTCCCTTCGATTCCGGCGGCAGCGACCAGTCGCGGCGACGGCGTTTCGCCCGCCGCCAGCGCCGCGGCCAGCGGATCGCCGCCGGGCAGCGCTTCGAAGACCTGGCGCGCGGAATGAGGGCGGTTGGCAGGATCGGTCTCGAGGCAGCGCAGGATGATGCGTTCGACGGCGGGATCGATATCGCGCACGACGCTCGACGGCGTCGTGATCTCAGTGGTGTGCTCGCGGCGCAGATCGGGAACGGTCCGTCCGGATCGTGCGCGGCGTCCGGTGAAGATCTCGTAGAGAACGAGGCCGAGGGCGTAGAGATCGCTCTGCACGCTGGCCGGTTTTCCCTCGAGTTGCTCGGGCGCCATGTACGACGGCGTGCCGGCGACGATGCTGCTCTCGGCCGATTCTTCGCTCGTCATCGCCAGGCCGAAGTCGGTGATGCGCGGCTCTCCGCGGCCGTCGATCATGATGTTGGCCGGCTTGAGGTCGCGATGCAGAATGCCTTTGGCGTGCGCCGCGGCGAGTCCGGCAGCCAGGCCGCGCGCGATCTCCACCGCTTTGTCGTGTGCGAGCCGGCCGATGCGCCGGAGCAGGCGGCCGAGGTCTTCGCCGTCGACATACTCCATGGCCACGAAGTGCGCGCCGTCGAATTCGCCGATGTCGTAGACGCGGCAGACGTTGGGATGCGCGACCTGGCGCCCGAGGCGGACTTCCTCATGGAGGAGCTCGAGCTGCGCGAGGTCGTGAGCGAGAGCGGCGGGGAGGAACTTCAGCGCCACCTGCTGTCCGAGCTTCATGTCATCGGCGCGATAGACCTCGCCCATGCCGCCGGAGCCGAGCAGACTGACGATGCGGTAGCGGCCGGCGACGGACGTTCCCGGAGCAAATTGCGCGTACGGCAGGCGCGGATGCGGAGCCGTATCCGGCGCCTGCAACGTCGGGTCATCCGAGCGATAGGACATGGGAGTGACGGATTGTAGAACCGCTTCCGCATCTACGCATCGAGCAATGCCTTCCACGCGGTTATCGCGTTCGGCATCGCGGGCGATTGCATCGAAGGCGTCCCTGCCAATTCGAGCAACTCGCCCGGTCTCACATTTCCGGACTTGCCGCGCAACAGGCCGCGCACGTAGGCCTGCGCTGCCACCTCGCCGCGGCGTTCGAGAATGTGTTCGAAGTAGAGCCACTTCTCGTCCCAGCAGACGATGCGCGAGCGGACTGTGAAGCGCTCGAAGGGCAGCAGCGACTTTTTGTAGCGGATGAACGTCGCGCCGACCATCGGCCGCCATCCGCGTTTCAGCACCGGCCGCAGCATGCGCGTGCGGGCCAGGATTTCCACGCGGCCGATGTCCATCATGCTCAGGTAGCGGCCGCTGTTCATGTGCATGTTCAGGTCGAGATCATTCGGCCAGACGCGCATGGCGATGACGCAGTCGTCGAGGATGCCGAGGCGGCGCCGGAGGCGGCTCTTGAAAATGGCGAACAGGAAACGGAAGAGAACGACCACGGAGAGGCAGGATATCGCCTGGGAGCGCGGGCGTCCCGCCCGCTGCTGCAAGTCGCCAGGATGTCGAGCATCAGCAGCGGGCGAGACGCCCGCGTTCCCAGGTCAATTCAAATCGAACAGCAGCGCTTCACCATCTCCCGTGATCGTCACCTGCGATTCCTTTTCGATCGCCGCGCCATCACCCGCGCGCAGCTCTTCGCCGTTGATCGTCACCGCGCCGCGCGCGACCTGCAGCCATCCGTAGCGGTTCGGACGAAAGTCGAACGTCACGCTGCCATCGCGGAGCGTGGTCGTGTAGAGGTCGACGTTCTGATGGATCGTCAGTGATCCGTCGCGGCCGTCGTGTGACGCCACCAATCGCAGGCGATTCTCACGTTCGGATTCAGGAAACGCCTTCTGTTCGTACGACGGGGTAATCCCACGCCGTTCCGGCAGGATCCAAATCTGAAGAAAATGCACCGGCATCGCCGACGCGTTTTTCTCGCTGTGCATCACGCCTGTCCCCGCGCTCATCCGCTGCACTTCGCCGGGACGGATCACCGAGCCGGTACCCATCGAGTCGCCGTGCCCGAGCTCGCCTTCGAGCACGTACGAGATGATCTCCATATCGCGATGGCCGTGGGTGCCGAAACCGCGTCCGGCCTCGACGCGATCCTCGTTGATCACGCGCAGCGAACGGAATCCCATGAAATCGGGATCGTGGTAATCGGCAAACGAAAACGTGTGGTACGTGTCGAGCCAGCCGTGGTCGAAATGGCCGCGCTCCTCTGCTTTGCGCACTCGGATCATGGAACCCTCCTGCCCCTCGAAAACAGAATCGTATTCCGTGCTACAAACGTACCGATGCTCGATGATGCGCCGCGGCGGAAGATGAACGAACGCACCGGGCGTCACCTCTGCGTGCGGTGTCTGGCCGAGGTGGAGTCGGAAGAGTTTTTCCGCAACGATCATCTGTGCGACAAGTGCGCGGCCGACGGCGACTATCCGCTGGCGTCGACGCCGGAACCGAAGCGGAAGAAGAATGCCCGGTAGAGTCGCCGTCATCCACGACTGGCTGACCGGGATGCGCGGCGGCGAGCACGTACTCGAAGCGATCCTCGATCTCGTTCCGGATGCCGAGCTTTTCACGCTCTTTCATTTTCCCGGCAGCGTGTCGAAGGCGATCGAATCGCACACGATTCACACGTCGCGATTGCAATCGCTGGCCACGCGCGTTCGCGACTACCGCACGCTTCTGCCACTCTTTCCGCGCGCGGTGCGGCAGTGGGATTTGAGCGGATTCGATCTCGTCGTCAGCTCCAGCCACGCGGTCGCCAAGGGCGTGAATGCGCGCGGCAAGCCGCATCTCTGCTACTGCCACACGCCGATGCGCTACATCTGGGACCGTTTCGATGATTACTTCCCGCGCGGACCCAAGCGGATTCTGGCGAAGCCGGTAGCGGCGCGACTGCGTCGTTGGGATGTGGCGGCGTCAAAGTCAGTCACGCGCTTCGTCGCCAATTCGAACTTCGTCCGCGATCGCATCCGCACCTACTACGACCGCGACGCAACAGTTGTCCATCCGTTTGTCGACGAGGCGTTCCTGCAGCCGCCGCTGAATCGACATCGCGACGATTTCCATGTCGTCGTCTCCGCGCTCGTTCCCTACAAACACATCGAGCTGGCCATTGACGCCGCCGCCGATCGCCGGCTCGTCGTCATCGGCGGCGGTCCGTTGCTGGAAACCCTCCGCGCCCGCGGCGGACCCAACGTTCAGTTTCTCGGACACGTATCGAGAGACGTGATCATCGATCACCTCGGCCGCGCCCAAAGCCTGATCCTTCCCGGCGTCGAAGACTTCGGCATCACGCCTCTCGAAGCGATGGCGCTCGGTACTCCCGTCGTGGCCCTCGGCACTGGCGGCGTGCGCGATTCCGTCGTAAACGGCGTGACGGGGATTTTTTTCGAGGACGCGGCGGTACACTCGCTCCGCGACGCGTTGGATGCTGCCGCGCGCCACGTTTGGGATCGCGAGGCCATCCGCGCACACGCGGCGCAGTTCTCGCGCGAACGGTTTCATCGCGAGATGCGTGGCGAGATTGAGAACGTCGCAGGAAGGGAGTGGGGAGTGGGGAGTGGGGAGTCGGAGAAAACCCTGGGCTTTATCTCCGACTCCCAACTCCCGACTCCCGACTCCCGCAACTCATCGTGATCGAGAAAAAACACCGGACGCTGTCATCGATCTACCTGATCAACGATGCCGTGGCATCGAATCTGGCGATGCTCTGCGCCTGGTTCCTGCGCTTCAGCCTCAAGATCATCCCGGTCACGAAAGGGCAGCAGGAAGTCGAGACCTATCTCCAGCTTCTGCCGATCGTGACCATCGTTTTTCCGCTCGCGTTCGCGGTGCAGGGCCTCTATCGCATCCGCCCGACGCGCTCGAAAACAGAGGAGTGGCTGTCGGTCGCCATCGGCTCGATCGTGGCCACGGTCGTTTTCTCCGGCGTGCTGCTGTGGGTCCGCCCCGGCCGTCCGGACGTTCTCTACTCACGCGCCACACTCGGCATCTTTCTCCTCTGCGCGATCATCTTCGTCATCCTCAGCCGCGCCATCGTCCGCGCGGTCGTCGAACGCGACCATCGCGGCGGCAAGCGACTCGACCGCGTTCTCATCGCCGGCAGCGGCGAGCTTGCCCGCGCCGTCGTCGAGCGCGTGAACGGCCATCGCGAGCTCGGTTTTCTTGTCGTCGGCTATTTGAAAAATGGCGAGGAGTCGAAGCTCGATCTCCCATGCCTCGGCACGATCGATCAGGCAGAGCAGGTCATCGCCGAACAAAATATCGATCACGTTTTCGTCGCGCTGCCGCATGCGTCCTCCGAGGCGATGATGGCGCTGCTCGACAGGCTCGTGAGGAGCGTGGTGGCAATCCACGTCGTTCCCGATCTGCTGCAGTTCATGGTGCTGCGCTCGCGCGTCGAAGACCTCGACGGGCTGCCGACCATCAACCTTTCCGAAACGCCGCTGGAAGGGTGGAGCCGTTTTCTGAAGCGCGGCTTCGATCTCATCGTCGCCACCGCCGCGCTGATCGTCTTCTCGCCGGTGATGCTGATCGTCGCCATCGCCATCAAGCTCGGCGACCGCGGGCCGATTTTTTATCGCCAGGAACGGATGGGACTCGACGGCAAGCCGTTCGAGATCGTCAAGTTTCGCTCGATGCGCGTCGGCGCCGAAAAAGACACTGGCGCAAAATGGGCGGAGAAGAATGACCCGCGCCGCACGCGCGTCGGCCGCTTCATCCGCGAGACCTCACTCGACGAGCTCCCTCAACTTTTCAACGTCCTCCTCGGCGACATGAGCGTGGTCGGTCCACGTCCCGAGCGCCCGCAATTCGTCGAACAGTTCCGCGCCGAGTTCCCGCACTACATGCTCCGCCACAAAGTCCGCGCCGGCATCACCGGCTGGGCGCAAGTACACGGCTGGCGCGGCAATACATCGATGCGCATGCGTATCGAGCACGACCTCTACTACATCGAAAACTGGTCGCTGATGCTCGACCTGAAGATCCTCTTCATGACGCTGATTCACGGGCTGAAGCACGAGAACGCGTATTAGTGGATCAGTAGATCAGTGATCAGTGGATCAGTAGACTACGATGCCGCGGTCGGTCTTACTGATCGACTAATCCACTGATCGAATGATCCACTAAACCATGGGTAAAAACTCCGAAACTCTCTTCCAACGCGCGCAGGAAACCATCCCCGGCGGCGTCAACTCTCCCGTTCGTGCATTCAAAGGCGTCGGCGGCACGCCGCTCTTCGTCGACATGGCGCAGGGCTCGCGCATCTTCGACGCCGACAACCTCCAGTACATCGACTGCGTCGGCTCCTGGGGCCCGATGATCCTCGGCCACGGCCATCGCTACGTCGTCGAAGCGGTGAAGAAGGCGGCCACCCGCGGCTTCTCCTTCGGCGCGCCGACGCTCGGCGAGATCGAGCTTGCCGAGATGATCGTGCAAGCCATTCCGTCGATCGAGATGGTGCGCCTCGTCAACTCCGGCACCGAAGCGACGATGAGCGCGCTGCGCCTTGCGCGCGCGGCGACGGGGAGGAAGAAGATCATCAAGTTCGACGGCGGCTATCACGGCCACGTCGACTCGCTGCTCGTCAAAGCGGGCAGCGGCGGCGCGACGTTCAACGTCCCCGATTCCGCCGGCGTGCCGAAGGAAGTGACGGAGCTGACCATCAGCGTCGCGTTCAACGATCTCGACGCGGTGCGCACCGTCATCGACAAGGAAGTGGCGGCGGTAATCGTCGAACCGGTCGCGGGCAACATGGGCTGCGTCCCGCCCGCGGAAGGTTTCCTCCAGGGACTCCGCGACCTCTGCACGGAAAACGGCGCACTGCTGATCTTCGACGAGGTGATGACCGGATTCCGCGTCGCGTACGGCGGCGCGCAATCGATCTTCGACATCAAGCCCGACATCACTACCCTCGGCAAGATCATCGGCGGCGGCATGCCGATCGGCGCGTACGGCGCGAGCAAAGAGCTGATGCAACTGGTCTCGCCCCTCGGCCCGATGTACCAGGCCGGAACGCTCTCCGGCAATCCGGTGGCCGTTGCCGCCGGCAAGGCCACGCTCGGCGTGCTCAAGAACTCGTCGATCTACGCCGACCTCGAAGAACGCTCCGGCGAGTTCGAAACCGGCGTCGTCAAAGCCGCTGAGAAACACGGCGTTCCGCTGACCGTAAACCGCGCCGGCTCGATGTGGACGATTTTCTTCACCGAGGGCCCCGTCACCGACTACGAATCGGCGAACCGCAGCAATCGCGACAAGTTCGCCCGCTTCTTCCACCTCATGCTCGGCGAAGGCGTCTACCTCCCGCCGTCGCAACTCGAAGCCGCATTCTTCTCCGCCGCACACGCGAAGAAGGACATCCTGCAGTTGATCGAGCGCGTCGATCGGGTGCTGAAGAAGATCGCCTGGGAGTTCGAGAAGTAACAACGTAGCGCCGGCCGCTGGCCAGCCGTCGAGCCGACGGCGCTACGATGACACCCGCGGCACTAACCACGACTTCGTTCCAACGCGCACCGCTTCCGCGTCGAAACCGAACAGCTCCCGCACAACATCCGGTTGCATCACTTCGTCCGGCGCCGCATCGCGCGCCAGCGCGCCGCGCTGCATGACCAGCATCCGGTCGCTGTACGCGGCGGCCCAGTTCAGATCGTGCGTGGCGTAGAGGACGGTGACGCCGGTGCGGTCGACGATGTCGCGTAGCAGCGCCGAGAACTGCTGGACGTGGGAGATGTCCAGCGATGCCAGCGGCTCATCGAGCAGGATCAGGCGCGGACGCGCGGCGAGCACGCGCGCGAGGAAGATGCGCTTGCGTTCGCCGCCGCTCATCTCGTCGAGATAGCGATCGCCGAGATGAGCGGCGTCGCAAAGATCGAGCGCGTGCTCGGCTTCGGTGTAATCGGAATCGCGTTCCCATTCGAAGCGGCCGAGGAACGGAGCGCGGCCGGAGACGACCACATCGATGGCGCGCATCGAAAAGGCGGGATCAGGATCCTGCGGCAGGTATGCGACCTGTTTCGCGTACTCCTTCGCCGGCCAATCGCGGAGGCGCTTGCCGTCAAACGCGATCTCGCCCGCGTGCGACGTCAGCACGCGCGCGATGAGTTTGAGCAGCGTCGATTTGCCCGAGCCGTTCGGTCCGGTGAGCGCGATGAGTTGTGTCGCGTCGAACGACGCGGTGACGCGATCGACGGCCTGCGTGCCTTCGTAGGCGTACGACACATCGCGCAGCTCGAGCATCAGCGATTCCTCCGCAGCAGCGAAAGGAAAAACGGCACGCCGAGGACCGCCGTGAATGCGCCGATGGGCAACTCAGATGACGTGACCACGATGCGCGAGAGGAGATCCGCGAGCACGACCAGAATGCCGCCGCCGAGGGCGCAGAGCGGGAGGAGGAAGCGGAAGTCGCGGCGCCACATCATCCGAATCAGATGCGGTACGAGCAAGCCGACGAAGCCGATGATGCCGCTGATCGACACCGCCGCGCCGGTGACGATGGACGCGGTGATGAAACCGATCAGCTTCACGCGTTCGACGTTGACGCCGCGCGATTTCGCGTCGTCTTCGCCGAACGAGAGCATGCGCAGGTCGTTGCCGATCGACGCGAGGATCGCGGTCGCGATCACGAGCAGGACCGTCAGCAGGATCACGTCGTTCCACGTCGCGCCGAAGAGCGTTCCCATCATCCAGCGTAGCGCTGCGGTCAGATCGCTCTGCCGCGAGACGCCGAACGAAATCAGGATCACGGCCGAGAAAAACGCGTTCAGCACGAGTCCGGAAAGAAGCAGCCGCGTCGGATCGGTGTACTCGCGCCGCCGCGCCAGCAGGAACACCGCGCCCGTCGCGCCGCACGCGCCGGCGAACGCGATGAGCGGCACGACGCCGGGCAATCTCGCCAATCCCGCCGCCGTCGCAATCGACGCACCGCAAGCTGCTCCACCGGAGACGCCGAGGATGAAGGGATCGGCGAGCGGATTTCGGAGCAGCGTCTGGAACGTGACTCCCGCAACCGCTAACGTCGCACCGACCAACGCGGCGAGTAACGCACGCGGCAGCCGGATACCGATGAGGATCGCTCGTGCCGTGACGTCGCCCGACATCGCCGCGCGCCACGATGCATTCGTCGCACCCCAGGAAGAGGCCAGCAGCAGCGCGATGATGAGTAGCGCCGCAAGCAGTGCGACCGCACCGATCAATCGTTTTTGTCTGGTTGCCGCGGACACGCTGCGCAGTGTAGCGTCCGCCTTTCAAGCATCTTGACGCTCGGATTAGTGGGCATCATGATGCATCCATGCGAACGACCCTTACGCTTGATGACGATCTTCTCAAGGAACTTCAGGAGGCGGCGCGAAACAGCGGTAAGTCTCTGAAGGAAGTCGTGAACGAGACGCTGCGTCATGGTCTTTCTACAGGAGCGTCTCCGTCGCGGCGCGTGCCACGTTTTCGAGTGCATCCTCAGCCATGCGGATTCCGCGCTGGCATTGATCTGACAAAGTTGAATCAGCTCGTCGACGAGCTCGAGATAGACCGTGCGGGGTCTCTCGTCATTCGAGGCAAGCGATGATCATTCCTGATATCAACCTCCTCGTTTACTCATACAACTCGGACGCACCCGATCACCGGAAAGCGCGAGCGTGGTGGGAGAGCACACTTTCCGCAGTCCAGCCCGTTGCGTTGCCTTGGGTGGTCCTTCTCGGTTTTCTAAGGATCATGACCAGCCGACGCATTCTGGATGCTCCGCTCACCATGGAGCAGGCAGTCCGCCATGTTCGATCCTGGCTGGAACAGCCGCAGACCCGAATCATCCACCCCGGACCTCGGCATCTTGATCTCATCGAGGATCTGGCGCAACGCGTCCGCGTTACGGCAGAGTTGACTACTGATCTTCATCTCGCCGCACTCGCCATCGAACATCAAGCTGAGCTTCATTCGAACGACGATGACTTTCGGCGCTTCCCCGGTCTCCGCTGGAGCAATCCGCTGCGCTGAGCCGCCAATCCCCGGTAAACGTCACCCTTCCCAATTCGTCCAAGCAACATGAAACTTGCGACGAAACTCCTTGCCGGGATGGTCGCTTTCGCGATGCTCACCGGCGCAACTTCCGACAACAAACTCACCGATCGCCAGCGTGCGTTGCATGCGCTGAACCGGCTTGCGTTCGGGCCGCGGCCGGGCGATGTCGATGCTGTGATGAAGGACGGCGTCAATACGTGGATCGAGCAGCAACTCCATCCCGAGGCCATTCCCGATCGCGCGGTTGAGGCGCGGATTGCCGCTCTGCCGACGATGAAGATGTCGAATGCGCAGATCGTCAAGACCTACTACGAGCCGGTGCTGATGGCGCGCAAGAAAGCGAATGCCGAGGCCAAGGATGGCGACGTCGATAAGAAGGAGGCGCGGCGCGAATACATGCGTGACGTTCCGTTCAATCAGCGGCCGCAGAACGTCATGAACGATCTTCTCACCGAGCGCATCGTGCGCGCGGCGGAGTCCGACCGGCAGCTCAACGAGGTCATGGTCGACTTCTGGATGAATCACTTCAACGTCTTCGCCGGCAAAGGCATCGACCGTTTTCTGCTGACCAGCTACGAGCGCGACGTCATTCGTCCGCACATCTGGGGACGCTTCGAAGATCTGCTGATGGCGACCGCGAAGTCGCCGGCGATGCTTTTCTATCTCGACAACGCGCGCTCGGTGGCGGCGCCGGAAAATCGTCCGATGATTGCCCAACGCTTCGGACGCCGCGCGACGGAGATGAATCCGCAGTTGAAGAATCGTCAGGGCGGTCTCAACGAAAATTACGCGCGCGAGATCATGGAACTGCACACGCTCGGCGTCGACGGCGGCTACACGCAAAAGGACGTCACCGAGCTTGCGCGCGTTCTCACCGGCTGGACGATCACGAACGAGCGGGACGGCGGCCAGGGCGCTGCCTTCATCTTCCGCCCGATGCTTCACGACAGCGGCTCCAAGACCGCCCTCGGCATCCGCTTGCCGGCCGGCGGCGGCATCGCGGAGGGCGAGAAGATGATTCACGTACTCGCGCACCATCCCGCCACGGCGCATCACGTCGCACTCAAACTCTGCCAGCGCCTCGTCGCCGACGATCCGACGACGGCGCTCGTCGATCGCGTCGCGGCGAAGTTCCTGGCGACCGACGGCGATCTTCGCGAGACCGTTCGCGCCGTCATCAGCAGTCCCGAGTTCTGGGATCCGAAGTCGTATCGCGCGAAGGTGAAGTCGCCGTTCGAGTATGCGATCTCCGCCGTGCGCGCGGTGAACGCGCAGATCACCGACGCAACGCCGATCGCGCGTGCGTTGCAGCAGATCGGCGAGCCGCTCTACGGCGCGCAGCCGCCGACCGGCTACAGCGACAAGGCCGATGTCTGGACCAACACCGGCGCGCTCATGAGTCGTTTGAACTTCGCGCTCGCTTTAGCCTCGAACAAACTTCCCGGCGTCCACGGCGACGTCGTCGCGCTGATTCCTGCGAAGGAAGCCGCGGACGCGTCGCACTCGGTCGAGGCGCTCGCGCAGGCGCTAACCGGCGGCAATCTCACCGAGGAGACGCGCAGCACCATCAAATCGCGGATCGTCGAGCGGAAGGCGCCGGCCGAAGATCCATGGGACAACACGCAACTGCCGACCGTGGCCGGGCTGATTCTCGGCTCGCCGGAGTTCCAGCGCCAGTAGGGAAACCATCCAATGATCGACAGACGCTTCTTCCTCAAATCCTCCGGTCTCGCCCTCGTCGGCGGGACGCTGCTTCCGAATGTTTTCGTCAGGATGGCGAACGCCGCGACGACGAAGGGCAACAAGACGCTCGTGGCCATTTTTCAGCGCGGCGCCGTCGACGGTCTGAACATGATCGTGCCGTACGGCGAGCAGGCCTACTACGCCGCGCGGCCCACCATCGCCGTGCCGCGGCCGGGTGCCGAGGGCGGCGCGATCGACCTCGACGGCTTCTTCGGATTGCATCCATCGCTCGCCTCGCTGTCGCCGTATTTCAAGGACCACAGCCTGGCGATGATTCACGCGGTCGGCTCTCCGGACACGACGCGCTCGCATTTCGATGCGCAGGACTTCATGGAGTCGGGAACGCCCGGCGTGAAATCGACCGAGGATGGATTTCTGTCGCGCGCGATCGGTACGAAGAAAGAGTCCGCTGTCTCGCCGCTGCGCGCGGTCGCGCTCTCGCCGGCCATGCCGCGGATTCTCTCCGGCGGAGCAGGTGCCGTGGCGATGACGAACATCAGCCAGTTCGGCATCCGTGGAAACGCGAACGTCAGCGGCGGATTCGAATCGATGTACGCCGAGGCCGTGGCGGGGACGTTGGGCGGAACGGCGAAGGAGTCGTTCGATGCGGCGCGTATTCTCAAGAGCGCCGATCCGCAGAAACTGCAGCCGGAAAACGGCGCGGTCTATCCGAACGGACCGTTAGCGAATTCACTGCGGCAGATCGCGCAGCTGATCAAATCGAACGTCGGACTCGAAGTTGCGTTCGCCGACGTCAGCGGCTGGGACACGCACGCTGGCGAAGGCGGCGCGCAGGGCCAGCTCGCCAACAATCTCCGCAATTTCTCCGATGCCATCGCCGCCTTCGCGCGCGACCTCGGATCGCGCATGGGCGATGTGGTGCTCGTGACGATGTCCGAGTTCGGCCGCACGGTCCGCGAGAACGGCAACCGCGGCACCGACCACGGCCACGCGAACGTGATGATGCTCCTCGGCGGCGGCGTGAAAGGCGGAAAGGTCCACGGCAAATGGCCGGGCCTCGGATCGCAGCAGCTCTACGAAAACCGCGACCTCGCCATCACCACCGACTTCCGCGACATCTTCGCGGAGTTGCTGACGAAACAGCTCGCGGTGCCGTCGCTGAAGACTGTTTTCCCGGGTTACGAGCCGAAAGTGCGTGGCGTGCTGGCGTAGCTGTCACTTCACCAGTTTCACGTCTCCAAACGGCGCGATCTGATCCTTGATCTGCTTGTAATCGCCCACGACTACGATCGCGCTGCGGTACGTATCGAAGTACTTTGCTGCGGAGCGTTGCACGTCGGCCGGCGTCAGCGCCGTCACTTTCTCGCGGAACGTCTGCAGAAAATCGCGCGACAACTCGTCGATGTAGATCGTGCTGATGCGAGTGGCCAGGCTGTTCTGCGACTCGAGCTCCAGCTCCATCCCGCCGATGCTGTACGTCTTCGCCGACTGCAACTCCTCGGCGGTCACTGGTTCGACGCGCATGCGATCGAGCTCGTAAAGCATTTCGAGGATCGTCGGTCCGGTGACCTCGTTGCGCACCGAGGCGCCGGCGGTGAAGGCGCCGGCAGCGCGACGAAGATCGGCGGAGCTGAACGGCGAATACGTGTAACCCTTCGACTCGCGGATGTTGCGTGTCAGCCGTGAGTAGAACGCCCCGCCGTAAATCATGTTCGTCGTGCGCAGCGGGATGTAGTCCGCCGAGCGCCGCGGCGGAGCGGGCGCGCCGATGAGAATCGTCGACTGCACCGAGCCTGGACGATCGATCACGTAGATCTGCCGCTTGTCGCGAACGGGAAGGACGAGCTTCGGCGCCGGTGGCAGTGGAACACGCTTCCACGATCCGAATGCTTTCGAAACGTCGGCACGCATCGTCACCACATCGAAGTCGCCCACGATCACCAGCACCGCGTTGTTCGGAACGTAGTAGGTCGCGGCGAACGTCTTCAGCGAATCGCGCGTGACGTTCTTGATCGCGGCCGGATCGGGAACGCTGAAGCCGTACGGATGGCCGCCGAAGAGCGCTTTGTCGAGCTCCTCCTGCGCCAGAAAATCGGGGGAGGAACGCTCCTCCTCGATCTCCTGCGCGAAGTTCGTCTTCGCCAGCACGACCTCGGACTTCGGATACGCGGGATGGCGTGCAACGTCGCTGATGATGTCGAGCAGCTTCGGCGCGGAATCGGAGAGCGATGATGCGGACAGCGTGGTCGCGTCGTTGTCGACACCGACGGTGAGCGCGCCGCCGATCGAGCGCAGCTCCTGCTTGATCTGCAAACTCGTACGCGTGTCCGTGCCTTCATTCGCCACGCGTCCCGCGAGCTGCGCCACGCCGGGCTGCGTCTTGTACGCCGTGCCGCGTCCCGCGAGCAGCGACAGGACCGCGGTGATTTTCGGCACGTTGTGCAGCGGGACAAGGACCACCGTCAACCCGTTGTCGAGCTTCGACTCGGAAATGGCCGGCCAGTTGATCGGCCGCGGCGGCGCGGCCGGCGGAGGGTTGGCCTGCGCGAAGACGTTTGCCGCGAGCACGAGAATCGCGGCTGCAATGAAGCCAGTGTGGCACAGACACTCTTGTCTGTGCTTTGGCAAAATGAAGTGACTGAACCTCTTGCTCATTTCGCCTCCTTCGCGGCCGGGACGCGGTCGATCGCTGTTCGATTCGACGGCACCAGATACTTCTGCGCGGCCGACTGAACCTGCGCGGCCGTCACCGCGTCGAACAGCGGCAGCACCTTGTTGATCTGCGACGGATCGTCACGAAACAAAGCGAACGACGCCAGCAGATTGGCCTTGCCGCCGGTCGTCTCCAGGCTGTCGTAGAAATTCGAACGAAAGCGCACTTTCGCGTCGGCCACTTCGCGCGCCGTCGGTCCGTGCTGCTGCAAGTCAGCCACGATGGCGTCGACTTCGTGCAGGATTTCGTCGGCCGAATGTCCCGGCTTGTACGTCGTGCGCGACACCATCAGCATCGGCCCGTCGTAATCGAACTCGTTCCCGAGCTCGTAGTTGATGCCGCCGCCCCAATCGATCGAGGTCTGCTTCTCCTTCACAAGGCGTTGATAAAAACGCGAGCTGTCATCGCCCTGCAGGATGAAATCGAGCAGCACCGCCGGCGCGTAGTCGGGCGACTGCTGATCGGGAAGGTGATAGCCGATGGCGAGCGCCGGCAGGTTCGCGAGCTTGTCGGTCTGATTGACGCGCTTTTCTTTCGTCTGCGCCGGCTCGCTGACGTCGGGACGTTTCGGAATGGTCTGCTGTGGAATGGAGGCGAAGTACTTGTCGACGAGCTTGCGCGCCGCGGCCGGGTCGACGTCGCCGACGATGGTCAGCACCGCGTTGTTCGGCGCGTAGTACGTCTTGAAAAATGTGCGGACGTCGTCGATCTTCGCGGCCTCGATGTCGTGCAGATCGCCGTAAAAATTGTGCGCGTTGAACCAGTTCTGATTCGCGTTCTGCCAGAGGTCGAGCCATTCGAAGATGCCGTACGGCTGATTGAGAACGTTGGCGCGAACTTCCTCCGAAACAACGTTCTGCTGGTTCTTCAGATTGTCCGCGCTGACGTCGAGCGAGCGCATGCGATCCGCCTCCAGCCACAGCGCGGTCTCCAGCCCCTCGGCCGGCAGCGTCTCGTAGTAGTTCGTGTAATCGAGCCGCGTCGATCCGTTCAGATTGCCGCCGTTCGCTTCGACGACCTTGGCGTGCTCGAATTTCTTCACGTGCTCCGAGCCCTGAAACATCATGTGCTCGAAGAGATGCGCGAATCCGGTCTGCCCCTTCGGCTCGACGCGGAATCCGATGCCGTAGTAAACCGCCACGGTCACCGTCGGCGCCCCATGCGCCTCGGAGATGACGACTTTCAATCCGTTCGGGAGCTTGTCGTAGACGACCGGAACGTTCACCGCCGCGTGTGCGTGGAGGGTGGCGAGCAGCGAAACGGCCAGCCAGAGTCGGACGTTTTTCATGCGCGGAATCGTACATGCGGCGCCGCGCGAGCACCGTAAACTTTCATGGACGAGCGGCGGGTCGTCGATGTTTGCGGCCGGAGCGCTGGCGTCTCGCCGGCTGGCTCGGCTGCGTCCTCGCTGCCGAATGGGAGGCTTGCACCGGCGTTGCGTTACCAGCGAATTTAGAGGGTTTGGCGGTTCGGCGGC
>JAXDIO010000208.1:0-4306 GCA_034663965.1 Thermoanaerobaculia bacterium
CCGAGGCCAAGGTCGAAAAAGAGGAAGACCTCTACGACTCCGGCACCGACGCGCTCGACGATCACGAATGGCGCCGCGCCGCGGCGGCCTTCAGCAAAGTCGCCGAGATGCGCATGCAGCACGCCGACGCGGCGCTCTACTGGCTGGCGTATGCGCAGGGAAAGATGGGCGCGCGTTCCGAGGCGCTTTCGACGCTGTTGCAACTCCAGAAGTCGTATCCGAAGTCGAAATGGGTCGAGGACGGCAAGACGCTCGAAGTCGAAATCCGCCAGTCCGCGGGCCAGCCGATCGAGCCGGAGCACATCGACGATGAAGACGTGAAGCTGATGGCCATCAACGGCCTGATGAACAGCGATCCCGAGCGCGCCATCCCGATCCTGGAAGGCATCCTCCTCAACGGTCACCAGCCGGTGAAGTTGAAGGAACGCGCGTTGTTCGTTCTCAGCCAGTCCGGTTCGCAGCGGGCGTTCGACATCGTGGTTCGCACAGCGAAGTCCGGCCCTCCCGATCTTCGCGAACGCGCCGTCCGCACCCTCGGCATCCTCGGCGGACAACGCAGCCGCGCCGTGCTCACCGACATCTACCAGGCCACGAACGACATCGACGTAAAGAAGTCGGTGCTGAAGTCGTACATGATCGCCGGCGACCGCACACGCCTGCTCGCGCTGGCAAAAGCGGAGTCCAACTCCGAGCTACGCGCCGATGCCGTGCTGCAACTCGGCGTGATCGGTGCGCGCAACGAACTGACGGAGCTCTACGGCAGCGAGCCGTCCATCGAAGTGCGCAAGAAGATCCTTCAGGCGATGTTCATCGGCGGCAATTCGGAGAAGCTGGCCGAGATCGCCCGCAACGAGAAGGTTCTCGAGCTAAAAGTCACCGCCATCCGCAACCTCGGCCTCCTCGGCGGCGGCCGTTCCGGTGACCTCCTCCTCTCGCTCTACAACAACGACCCGCGCCCCGAGGTCCGCAAGGCCGTAGTCAACTCGCTCTTCATCCAGGGCAACGCAAAGACGCTTGTGAGCTTGGCGCGAACGGAGAAGGATCCCGAGACGAAGCACGAGATCATCCAGAAGCTGTCCGTGATGCGCTCGAAGGACGCGACGGATTACTTGATGGAGTTTTTGAAGTAGGCGGGGGTGGGGAGTAGGGAGTCGGGGGTGGGAAAAGAAGCACGAGTTCATCGCGTCGTGATTCATCTCCCACTCCCCACTCCCCACACCCCACTCCCCACTCCCTACATCGTCATCGCAAACACCCAACACAACAGCAGCACGATCGGCGCGTGAAACAACAATTGCAGGATCGAGTATCCCGCCAGGTCGCGCGCGCGGACGTTGAGGATGCCCATGAGCGGCAGCATCCAGAAGGGGTTGATCAGGTTCGGGAGTGCCTCGGCGGCGTTGTAGATCTGCACCGTCCAGCCGAGGTGCTCGCCCCATTGCCGCGCGGCAGCCATCACGTACGGCGCTTCCACGATCCACTTGCCGCCGCCTGACGGAACGAACATGCCGAGGATGGCGGAGTAGATCGCGACGACGATCGGGAAGGTGGTCTTCGTGGTGACGCTGACGAATGCATGCGCGAGCTGTGCGGCGATCGGCGTTTTCGAAATCATCCCGAAGATGCCGCCGTAGAACGGGAACTGAATCAGAACGCCCGCCGTCGCCGGAACCGACTTCGTCACCGCGCGCAGGAACGAGCGCGGACGCCAGTGCATGAGCAGGCCCGCGGCGATGAAGAAGAAGTTGAAGTTGTTGAGGTCGAGCGCGGCGATGCCGCCTTTGTCGCGGAACTGCGTGATGAGGAACCAGAACATCAGCAACGCGATGACGACGTTGAGGATGGGACTGTTCTCGAATCGTTCCGCGGGTGTGGTCGCGGCAGTTACTGGCGCAGCGTCCTCGCGAAATTCGATGCCCATCATCTTCGCCGTCCGCGCTTCGCCTTCGCGCGGCGCAGAGACGTACGCGACGATCACCGACACGAGCACGAGCACTGCCGCCATGGCCATGTTCTGCGGGAGGAAGATCGTCTGCGTAAGCGGGATCACGCCAGTGATCGGCAGCAGCGCTGGCGGAATCGACGACTTCGTCGCCTGCAGTAGCGCCGCAGATGACGAGAGTCCGAGCGCCCAGACGCTGCCGAGCCCGAGGTACGCGGCGGCGCCAATCGCGCGGTAGTCGACGTCGATGCGCTTGACGATTTCGCGCACGAGCAGGCCGGTGAAAACGAGCGACAGTCCCCACGAAAGCAGCGACGACAGCATCGCGAAGGCGGCCACGAACGCCACCGCGCCGCGCGCCGTCTTCGGAATCGACGCCAGCCATCGTGTCAGTCGGGCAACCGGCGGCGACGACGCCACCACGAATCCGCCGACGATCACCATCGCCATCTGCATGGTGAAGTTGACCAGCGACCAGAAGCCGTTGCCAAACTCCGTCGCGAGCGTCACCGGCTTCACGCCCGCGAACATCCCGCCGATAAAGACAAGCACGATCGCCGCGAGCGCGAAGACGAACGCGTCCGGAAACCAGCGTTCACAGACGTCAGCGATGCGCGATCCCGCGCGGGCGAGGAGGGGCGGGCGAGGCATTTCGCGATTGTAACTACGTCGAGGAGGCGGCTTCACGCCGGCCTCCTTTTGCATGGATGCGTTACCAGAGGATCCGCAGCCCGAGTTGCATCTGACGCGGTTCGCCGACGCCGCTCTGCACGGTACCGTCGAAGTTGAAGATCAGGTTCGTCACCTCGGGACGGTGGAAGTTCTTGCTGTTGAAGAGATTGAAGACGTCGATGGCCGGCTGGACTTTGTACTTGCCGAACGGGAAGTCCTTCGTGAGGCGGAAATCGAGCGACGAGAAGACGTTGTCCTTGCGGCCGAGGTTGCGCTGCGTGACCGAGCCGTCGGGGTTGATGCGATCCTGCGGTGTCTGCGCGGTGGCGTTGAATCGCGGATTGCCGAACGAATCCTTGCCGCAGAAGGCGTCGCTGACCACACACGAGAGCGATTTGGGCTGCGCTGAGCGGTACGAGTAGCGCACGTTCACGTCGACGCCCATCGGCGCGTTCCACAAGAGCCAGCTGTTCAGGCGGTGACGTTGATCGCGGTCGGAGTAGCCGTATTCGGCATCCAGGTTGGTGATCTTGGCGTAGCGGAACGAGAACGGATCGCGCTCGTTGTCGTCGTCCGACTTGTCCTTCGAATACGTGTAGTTCACCTCGTAGGCGAAATTGTTCGACGGACGCTTGTTGATGCCGAGGGTGACGCCGTTGTAGAGGCTCCTGGCCGTCGACTCGATGGTCGTCAACACGCCGATGCCGTTCGCGCCGCCGGCGCCGAGGCCGGTTGACCACGGTGACCCGAGGAGGGGATCGTTGCGATTGGCGAAGCGCGTGATGTGCTCGCCCTTCGCGTAGTTGTACTTCACCAGGAAGCCGTAGTCCTTCACGAATTCCTGCTCCCACGAAACGCTGGCCGACGTCGTCCGCGGATTCTCGAAGTTCTTGTCGAAGACGAAGACGTCGGGATCGAACGGCGAGCCGACCTGCGATTGCGGAATGATGTTCGGGTACGCCGGCACGGGACCGAGAATCGCCGTCAGCGCGCTGTTGCGGAAGATGGTCTGTCCGCGCGATCCGTTCGTGGAGCGCGACGACGCCAGCGTCAGCCCGGGAACGCGTCCGTAGTAGATGCCGGCGTTTGCGCGCAGAACCTGTTTGCCGTCGCCGTGAGGATCCCAGGCCAGGCCGAAACGCGGCTGCAACATCTTCCGGTCGCTGGGGATCTTGCCGTCCGATGGGAACGCCTGTCCCTTTGACGTTTTCCCAATGAACCCCGCGTAGAAAACCTGATCGGGCGGCGTGATGGGATCGGGCTCGATCTCCGCCTCCCAACGCAGTCCGTATTGCAAATTGAGGTGCGGCGTGGCCTGCCACGAGTCCTGCACGAAGACAGCCGGCTCGGTCTGCGGAATGCTCTGCGTGCCGGCTTCCTCCACGCTGATGTTGCCGACGCCGGCCTGTTGCAGGTAGAGCAGCACCGGTCCGGTGATGCTGAACCCGGCCGGGCAGACTCCGGTCGCCGAAGAGGCGAAGTGGTTACTCGCGTCCGCGCACTCAACGTACTTCGGATTCTTCAGGTAATTGAGGAAGCCGTCGGTCGAGCTGAAGATGTAGCGACCGTTGGCGAAGCCGAGGAAGGTCTGCACCGAGTTCACGCGATTGAACTCCAGGCCGGCCTTGATGTCGTGCGCGCCGCGCAGGAAGCTGACGTTGTCGTTGAACTGCACGCGCGTGTCGTAATACT
>JAXDIO010000244.1:0-6385 GCA_034663965.1 Thermoanaerobaculia bacterium
TCGATCACATCTCGCACAGCAATGACGGAACGAGCGAGATCAAGGACTACTCCGGTTTCGCGCTCGCCCCCTGCGCCATCGATTCTCCGCACGGCTCCGTGCGCATCCTCGGCTTTCCGATGCTGGAGGGATTTCCGAAGAAGTCGTACAGCACCGATGAAGGACGAAGGAACGCGGCGGCCTATCTCGAGGCGACGCAGCTGAAGGACATGCAGGGTTTTCATCCCGGGACGATCATTCACGAGATCAAAGAGCTGCTGACCAATGACGACGGCCAGTTCCGCAAGGACTGGAAGATGACCGACGACCGCGATCTGTCGGACAAACAACTGCGCGAGCAGATGGTGGCGCCCGGCGATCAGGTCTGCGCGATCGGGCGGTGGTCGGCGGCGAAACACGGCCTCATTCCGCCGGCCGGCGCCGTGATCCGACTGCTGCAAGGCGATCCGCAGAAGATCGTGAGCGGACTATGGCGAAAGACCATCGGGAACCTCATCGGAGCACTGATCGTCGGCGCGCTCGTGAACGGTGCGGTCTACACGCTGCTGCAGATCTCGGCGGGAAAATCGAAGCTCTTCGCCGAGACGCCGGTGGCGATGCACTCGATCCACGCGAACGAGATGATCGAAGCGGTGAGCGCGGGAAATCAGGCGGCGGCGGAGAAGCTGTTTGCGAACGGCACCGGCGTGAATGTCCGCGATAGCGGCCGGACGACGCTCGGCGTTGCACAAGACGGCGCGATGGCGCGATGGCTGATCGAGCGCGGCGCGGACGTGAACGCCGTCGACGGCGACGGCCAGACGGTGCTGATGCAGCAGGCCGGCGCCGGCCGCACGGACGTCGTCCGCGCGCTCGTGAACGCGGGCGCGAAGCTCGACACGCTCAGCACGAAATGGCATTCGACGGCGCTGACCCAGGCGCTCGACGCCGAGAAGATGGACGTCGTGCGTATCCTCCGCGACGCCGGCGCGAAAGACGACACGGTCACGGAGTCTCGCGGTCAAGCGCTGCGCGTAACCGATCCGTCGGTGCAGACCTGCTTCGCCTGGCTCGACGCAATTCAGCGTCAGGATCTCGAGGCGATGAAGGCGGCCTCGGTATTCAAGTCGTTCGATGACGTCGATTTCAAGCTGTGGAAGTCGATCCGGCCGGAACATCCAACGCTCGTCCGCGGCTACGCGACGGCGGACGCGGCGACTGTCGAGATCCGCGGCGTGGTCTCTGCCGGCACATACGAGACATGGACGTATCAACTGGTCCGCGACGGCGACACGTGGCGCGTGAAAAACGAACGGTGGGAGACGCGGCTCAGTAGTCACGAGCCGTAAGAGCGAATGACCATTGAACCGCGCTACGAAATCATCATCTATTGGAGCGACGAAGACGGTGCGTTCATCGCTGAGGTCCCAGAGTTGCCCGGCTGCGCGGCGGATGGCGTCACGTACGAGGCGGCAGTGAACAACGTGAAGACCGTCATCGCGGAGTGGATCGAGATGGCTCAGGAAATGGGTCGTCCGGCGCCAGAGCCGCGCGGACGTCTCATGTACGCGTAACAACTCACACCGCGATCGCCGTTGCCTCGCCGTTTGTGGCTAACGTCACCTCGCCCGCGGCGACTACATCGTCGAGCGACTGGCGGATGCGTTGGACCAACGTTTCGGGATCGCGGCTGTCGGCGCCGATGACACCGACGGTTCGGTTACGACCGGCGTGTTTCGCAGCGTAGAGGCAGGTGTCGGCGACGTCGAGGACCTCCTGCCATCCGAAACGCGTGCGGTCGAGCGTGAGGAAGGGGAAGGCGGCGAAGCCGACCGAGCAGGTCAGGCGCAGCGACGTCGTACGGCGTCCGACGATGAAGGCGTGGCCGGCGATGGCGCTGCGAATCCGTTCCGCGATTGCCGCGGCTTCGTGGCGTGAGGAGTTGCGTGCCACGAGCAGGAACTCTTCGCCGCCCCATCGCACCAGCGTGTCGGTGTCGCGCATGGTGGTCTTCAGCAACTCGTGAATGTCGACGAGGACGCGATCGCCGGCGGCGTGGCCGAAGCGGTCGTTGATTTCTTTGAAGCGATCGAGGTCGAGGAGAAGGAAGAGTAAGTCGGCATTTTCGCGGGTCGGATCGACGCCCGTCCGCGACAGCGACTCGTGACGCCGCAATGCGTCGGCCATGTACTCGGGCATGCAAAAATCGAGGTAGCGGCGATTCTTCATGCCGGTCAGCGCGTCGGTGACGCTGAGATCGAGGAGCCGCGTATTGACGTCGGCAAGTTCGTGCGTCCGCTGCGCGACGAGCGCTTCGAGCTCGCGGTTGCGATGGCGAAGGAACGCCACGCGTGCGCGATGCGCGAGGACGATCAACGCGAGCATTGCCACGATCGCCAGCACGCGCGCCCACCACGTCTGCCACCACGCCGGCGCGATCGTGAACGACACCGATACCGGAGGACTCCACGCGCCTTGACGCAGCCGCGCGCGAGCGTCGAAACGGTACTGACCCGGCGCGAGCATCGCGTAGCGCACGTCGCGCGAAACTGCGGGGCGCCATTCATCTTCGAGTCCAACGAGTCGAACCTGATACTCGATCAGATCCTGTTTGAGGTACGTCAGCGCGGCGAAAGAGGCAGAGAAGTCATGCTTCGCGCCGACCGCGGATGACGTGATGCGCACCGGCGGCGGCACCACGCGCGGCGCGTCGGCGCGCGGCACATAGTGGCTGAATCCCGAGCTCGTGCCGAGGAAGACTTCGCCGTTCGGCTGCGCGAGAAAGGCCATCGCGTCGATGTCGTCGCCGGCGACTCCATCGGCCATGCCGAGGTGCTCGATGAGAGAGCCGTTCACGAGATCGACGCCGACTCCGGTGCCGATCCACAAGCGATGACGTGCGTCCTCGCCGACCAGAAAAATCTTGCTCGACGAAAGTCCGCGGCGGGCGTCGAGGTGATCGACGATGTGCATCGCTGCGCCGCCGCCGATCGAGAAGCGGACCATGCCCAGCGGCTCAAAGTACGTGGCCAGAAAATCGCCGGACGCGGTCTCGCTGATGTACGCGGCATGGTTGTGCGCGAGGCCGTCGCGCGTCGTGTAGCGGCGCCAGATTCCACGTTCGAGACAGGCGATGCCGTGCTCGCCGGCGGCCCAGAGCCGGCCGCGCGAATCGATCACCAGCCAGCGGAAGGTTTCGTCCGAGGTGCCGTTCGGAACGGTGATCCGCGTGAAGTGATCCTCATTGGTTGCCTTGCGCAAAAGTCCACCGCCGCGCGTAGCAGCCCACAACGCGCCGTCGTTGTCGCGGACGAGCTTGAGGACGGTGCGACCGGCCACTGGATACGCGCGAATGTCGCCGCTGACGCGCAAAACTTCAGAGGGACTTCCCGCCATCCAGAGAGTGCCGTCGGTTTCCTCGATGACCGATCGAATCTGATGTCCGGCGGTCCCGGGAACTGTCTCCCAACCCGTCGGCGTCGAACGCGCGAGTCCGAGGTCGGTTCCGACAAGCAGTCGGCCGGCGCGATCCCAGAGGAAGCACCAGATCACGGCGTTCGGGAGACCGGAACGGCGATCGTACGTGGTCAACTCGCCGCGGCCGAGCATGCGGTGCACGCCGAGGCTGGCGATCCAGATGGAGCCTTCGCGATCTTCGAGAACGTCGCGCGCCCACTCGACCGGCAGCCCCTCGGCCGCACCGATGACGCTCCAGCCGCTGTCGTCGTGCATCGCGACGCCGCGGTCGGTCGGGACCCAGAGATTCCCGCGGCGATCGACGGCAAGATAGCCGCTGGTGCTTGTCGCCGGCAGCGCGCGGCTCTCATCGTGAAAGGCCGGCTCGTTCTCCGCTTTCGACCATAGATGCGCGGCCGAGCGCGTCCAGATCGTGTGCTGACGATCGACGACGATTGCGTCGATCCGTTCGCTGCCGGGATTCGTCCAGAAGGTCCAACCGCCGTTCGCGAAACGGCCGATGCGATTGGCGGAAGCGGCGAGAACAGCGCGCGCGGATTTGTCGAACCAGACTGCGGTCGCCTCTTCGCCCGGCCATCCTGCGATCGCCGCAAACTGCTGCGTCGCAGTGCCACGGAGAACTCCGCGCGCGGTCGCGATCCACACGTTGTTCGCGTCGTCGATCGAAATCGCATTCGGCTGCGGCGCGGCGACGGCGTGGAAACGCAGACCATCGAAACGCGCCAAGCCGCCGTACGTGATCACCCACACCGATCCGTCCGGCGCGGCCTGCACGTTGGCCACGTAACTTGACGGCAGCCCCTCGGCGAGTCCGAACCGCGCGAAACGATTGCCGTCGTAGCGATAGACGCCATCCTGCGTCGCAACCCACAGAAATCCGGCCGTGTCCTGCGCCATCCGCATCGCAGCCAGATTCCCCAGCCCTGCCTCGGTGCCATACGTCCGAAACGGACGAATGCCCGCCGGCAGAACCCGCGCCGCCGCCGGCACGGCAGCCAGCAATACGATCAACGCAACGCGGCGAAGGGACATGGGATGGGAAGATGGTAGCGCCGATTGGGAGGAGCGTAACCCTTCGGTTCCAGTTGCGAACGCTCCTGACAAACTTTACTCTGAGCCTTGTTGCCCTAAGGACTTATGAACGATCAGGAATTCGCTATCACGTTCGATCGCGACGCAATCGTCGAGTTCTGCCGCAAGTGGAAGATCACGGAGATGAGTCTCTTCGGATCCGTCCTCAATTCTGCAGAGTTCCGCGATGACAGCGACGTCGATGTCCTCGTCGTGTTCGAGCCGGGGCCGCGCGACTGGGGATCGTGGGGATCGAAGTGGGACGAAATGTCTCTCGAGCTCGAAGCGATTTTCGGCCGTAAAGCAGACATCGTGCAGCGGAGTCTGGTGAAGAATCCGTTCATTCGTCATTCGATCCTGACGACGCGCAGAAAAATCTATGCAGCCTGAGGAACGCGATGCCGCGTATCTGTGGAACCTCCTCGAGGCAGGGCAAAGGATTCAGGAGTTCACCACAGCAGTAACGTTCGATGAGTACATCGTGCATCCATTGCTTCCGTCGGCAGTGGAACGGCAATTCGAAAAAATGGGAAATCGTCGGGCTTCGAAACATCCTCACCCATCGCTACTACGCTGTCGACGATGCTCAGATTTGGACCACTATTCGCGACAAACTTCCGCCAGTTCCCGAGGCTGTAGGAAAACTGATTCCGCCCTTACCCCCTGAAGTTGAAGAGGAGTAGCCAGCGCAGCGATTACGATACGGCCATGCGCAGAATTGTCATCGCCGCCGCCATCCTTCTCGCCACCGCCGCCCTGCACGCGCAATGCGCGGACGTTGCCGGCATCGTCGGGCAGCTCGACGCAGCGCGGATGAAGCAGACGGTGGACAAGCTCGTCTCGTTCGGAACGCGGCACACGCTGTCGGACACGACTTCGGAGACGCGCGGCATCGGCGCGGCGCGGCGCTGGATTTTCGACGAGTTGTCGCGCGTCGCGGCGGCGAGCAATGGGCGGATGACCGTTGCGTATCAGTCGTCGATGCAGCAGGCAGCGCGGACCAAGAACGTACCGGTGGAGATGATCAACGTCGTGGCCACGATTCGTGGAACGACCGATCCCGATCGCATCTACATCGCCACCGGCCACTACGACTCGATCAACTCCGATGTCATGAACGCGACGCTCGATGCTCCCGGCGCGGACGACGATGCGTCCGGCGTCGCGGTGATCATGGAGGTCGCGCGCGTGCTCTCGCAACATCCGCTCGAGGCCACCGTGATGCTCGTCGCCGTCCAGGGCGAAGAGCAAGGTCTCCTCGGCTCGCGCGGGCTGGCCGAGGAGGCGGTGGCGAAGAAGTGGAACGTGGAAGGGATGATCACGAACGACATCGTCGGCGGCACCGTCGGCGGCGAGGGAGATGTCGACAACCGCACCATCCGCATCTTCTCCGCGAATCCGAAAGGCGCCGGCGAAGGATCGGCGCGGCATTGGGCGCGTTTCGTCCGCGACGGCGTCCGGCTTTACCTGCCGAACGTGAAGCCGCGCCTGATCTATCGCCTCGATCGCTTCGGACGCGGCGGCGATCACACGCCGTTTTTCGAGAAAGGCTTCCCCGCCATCCGTTTCAGCGAGGCGAACGAGGATTACAAGCACGAGCACCAGACCGTGCGCGTCGAGAACGGCGTGCAGTACGGCGACCTGCCGCAGTTCGTCGACTACGACTACATCGCGCACGTCACCGCGCCCGTGAACGCGAGTGCGCTGGCCTCGCTCGCCCGCGCCCCCGTCGCGCCGAAGAACGCTCGCGTCATCACCGCGCAGCTCACCAACGACACCCAGCTGCGCTGGAACGCCAACCCGGAGCCCGACGTGAAGGGCTACGAGATCGTCTGGCGCAACACCGACGAGCCGCGCT
>JAXDIO010000247.1:0-2976 GCA_034663965.1 Thermoanaerobaculia bacterium
CGTTCGCCTCGATGGACGCCAACAGCGCGCCCGACGCGCCTGTTGGCCACAACACGGTCATGCCGTGGATCGCCTTCGCCGGCATGACCGATTCCGACCTCGGCTCGATTTACGACTACCTCAAGACCGTGAAGCCGATCGAGAACAAGGTCGTGACGTTCCCGGACGCGAAGTGATTTTGGGAGTGGGAAGTTGGGTGTAGGGAGTGGAAGAGATACCGTTCTCCCACACCCTACTCCCCACAACCCACTCCCTACTTTCTCAGTCCCGTTTCGTACTCCGGCTTCGCCACGCCCATGACCCAGTGATCGAACCAGCCGACGATGTGCTGGAGGCGTTCGATGCGGTGCCACGGCTTGCCACTGCGCGACAGCTCGTGCGATTCGTCGGGGAAGCGCACCATCACCGTCGGGATGTGGCGGTACTTGAGCGCGCGGAACATCATCTCGCCGCCGGCCATCGGGGGCGTACGCCAATCGGCCTCGCCGAGGATGAGCATGAGTGGAGTTTTCACGCGGTCGATGTAGGTGATCGGCGAGCGCGCGGCGTAATCCTTCGGATCCTCCCACGGCGCTTTGCGGAACCACGACGGCTGGAATTGCGAGAAGTCGGCGGTGTACCAGAACGTCGACCAGTCGGCGATGTCGCGCTGCGCGGCCGCGGCGGCGAACCGATCGGTCTGCGTGACCACCCAGTCGGTCAGCAAGCCGCCGCCGCTGCCGCCGGTGACGCAGAGTTTCTTCGGATCGATGTAGCCCTTCGCCACGACCGCATCGACGCCGGCCATGAGGTCTTTGAAGTCGTCGCCGGGATAGTGGTACTGGATGACGTTGCCGAAATCCTGGCCGTACGACGTCGAGCCGCGCGGATTCGGATAGACGACGACGTAGCCCTTTGCCGCCATCCACTGAAACTCGTGATCGAACGTATAGCCGTACGCCGAGTGCGGGCCGCCGTGAATGTTGAGGATGAGCGGATATTTCTTCGACGCATCGAAGTCGGGCGGCTTCTGAATCCAGGTCTGAATCTTCTTGCCGTCGAAGCTGGTGTACCAAAGCTCGTCCGGTTCGGTGAGCGTGAGCTCGGACATCAGCTTGTGATTGACGTCGGTCAGCCGGGTCATCGTGTCGCCGCTAACGAGATAGAGATCGCCGATGATCGTCGGCGTGGAAACGAGAGCGACGGTTTTTCCGCCGCGGATCGAATAGCTCTGGATGTCGTGATTGCCGGTGGTCAGCGGCGTGATCGCGCCGGTGGCTGCGTCGATGCGTTTGAAGTTGACGCGACCTTCTTCCGCAGCGACGACGATGATCGATTTGCCGTCGTCGCTCCAGACCGGACGCCCTCCCCCGCTGCCTCCTCTGGGTGCGCGCTGGTCTCCGCCGACGCCGGACATGACGTCGTAGTCGTACGCCGCGGTGAGGTTCTTCGCGGTCGAACCAGGAGTCGTCGATGCCAGCCAGAGATCGGGCTGATCGTACGAATGAACGGGATTGTTGATCTCGCCGCCGAATGCGACCCACTTGCCGTCGGGACTTACTGAATACGCACCGATCGGACCTTCGATGTCGGCGACTTTCGTCATCGCACCCCCGCCGGCCGGAATCGCGTAGAGGTCGTTATCGCGGCGGTCGTAATACGACTCGGCGACGCGATTCGAGGTGAAGTAGATGAGCGAACCGTCGGGACTCCAGCTGATGTCGCGCTCGTCGAACTCGCCGTTCGTGAGCTGCCTCGGCTTCGCGGTCTCGTCGTCGGTGACGTCGATGGTCCAGATGTGCGTGTCGCGCGAGGCGTCGCGATATCCGGCGCCGTTCGCGCGATAAACGGCCTGGTTGATGACGCGGACGTCGCTCTCGTGCTCGTCGTCTTTTTTCTTCTCAGCACTCTTATCAACCACATCCTCCGCCTTCGTCGTCGCCGTGAAGGCGATCGCGTTCGACGACGGCGACCAAGCGATCGATTCGACCGACTTGGCCATCGACGTCAGCACGTGCGGCTCACCGCCGTCGAAGCGGAGGATCCAGATCTGCGACGGCTGCGGCTTGCCGTCTTTGTCGATGGAGCGCGTGAACGCGAGGAACTTGCCGTCGCGCGACCAGCGCGGCGAGCCGTCGCGCGGCCCATTCGTTATCCGGCGCGGCTCCGCGCCCGGGCGCGTGGCCACCGACCAGATGGCGGTGTTGTACGTGTCCTTCTTCTCATCGACGGTGACGCGCACGAACGCGACCTGCGAGCCGTCCGGCGAGAGTTGTGGATCGCCGATCCAGTTGAACTTGAAGAGATCCTTCTCGGAGATGTTGCGCGCCGAGGCGGATGCGGCGATGAAAAGAAGGAGCAGCAAAAGTCGTTTCATGGCGCGCATTGTAGTTTCGTCGCGGCGCAGGGCGGAGCAACCAGGCGGTGACGGGTTGCACGCATCGGCGGTTCGCGCACGGGCGGGTGGCGTTGGTGCTCCGACGACATCCGCAACCCGCATCCCCAACTCACCGTATAATCCCCTGCTCGGTTCCCCATGCTTCTCACGTTCGTCACCTTCGCAACGATGTTATTGCTCAATCCTGCTCGTACCCACGACGCGAAAGTTCACCAGTATCCGCGCCTCCTTGCGGCCGCGCAGAAGGACCGTGTCCTCATCGTCGCGCCGCATATCGATGATGAAGCCATCGGCGCCGGCGGCTATGCCATCGATGCACTGGCGAATGGCGCCGACGTCTATGTCGTCTTCCTCACCGCCGGCGATTGCAACCGCTTCTCGGCGCGCCTGATGTACAAGACGCTCGGGCCGACCGCGTCCAACTACCTCGGCGTCGGCAACGCGCGCATCGGCGAGGCGCGCGCGGCCATGCACCTCCTCGGCATCCCGCGCGATCACTACTTCGTCCTCGGCTATCCCGACCGCGGGCTGCGCACGATGGTCGACAATCCCGGCGCGATCGTCCGCTCGAAAGCGACGGGCGAGAACAGCGTGCCGTA
>JAXDIO010000255.1:0-7592 GCA_034663965.1 Thermoanaerobaculia bacterium
AGTGAGACTTCGTAGTGGGATTGATCGTCGATGAGGACTTCGTCAGACACCATTGCACACCCTCCCGTTACCTGGTCTGAGCTTGCGACGCGGGCGGCGCCGCGGCGTTCCAGTTTGTGTGATAAACGACACCGTTGTCAAAGTAGATGGCCGAGGCGCCTCCGTCTTCCTTCGGATAAATCCATACGGAGTAGACGCGGCTGTTCTGCACAACCTGCTTGATCCAGTCCTCGCGCGGCAGGCCGACGAGGGCGCGGACGGCATCCTCTTTCATGCCGGTTTTCACGTTCGCGAACGCGGTCATCGAGACGAAGCGGCGACCCTCGGCCATCTCGACGCGCTTCTTGGCTTCGGCGCTGTTCGGATCGAGTTCGAGCGCGGCGCGGTACAGCTCCAGCGCTTTGTCGTAGCGCGAGAGGTACTGCATGTACTCGTCGCCCATGATGATTTTCTCGCGCGCGAGAACCTGGCCGGCGCGCGGATCGTGCGTGCGGTCGAAGTACTCGCGGACTTTGTCCATGAACGGGACATACGTCGGCTCAAGCTTCTTCTGATTCTCGAGGACGAGCTCCAGCATCTGCTTGCGCGACGCGTTCGCCGGCGGCAGCGGCTGCGCCTTCCGCAGCGTCTCGATCCATTGATAGTCGGTGCTGAGCTGCCCCCACTCGCGGTCGTTCGGCTGCGCCGGCGGAGCGGCGGCGAAGATCGGTGTGGCAAGAAGCGCTGTGAGAATGATGAGGGCGGCGGTGCGGACCATGCGTTTGGTTATTTTACATGAGAGGCTGCATATAAAATCCCGCGCATGTCCGACAGCCTCAGTATTCAGGGAACGCTCGCGGAGACGACGGTGCCCGATCTCTTTCGCTCGCTGGTCCGCAGCGGCGAGACCGGCATCGTGTCGCTGGAGGCGATCGGACGCAGCGATGCGATTTACTTCCACGAGGGCCGGATCGTCTTCGCCTCCAGCTCCGATCACGACATGGGCCTCGGCGAAATCCTTCTGCGCAGCGGCGAGCTGACGCTTCAGCAATACAACCACGCCATGGATCGCCTGGTCGTGCAGCGCCGCATCGGCGCGTTGCTCTGCGAACTTGGCTATCTCGATCCCGACGGGCTGATGCGCGCGCTGGAGCGGCAGGCAAACGCGATCGTGCTCAACGCCATCCGCTACCGCACGGGCAGCTACACAGTCGAATTCAGCGATGAGTTTCCTCCGGAGATTGTGTCGCTGCCGCTGAATACGGAGCGGCTGATCCTCGACGGCGTGCAGAGCATCGAGTACTGGTCGCTGATCTCGCGCGGCGTTGCTCGCCTCGACCGAATCCTGCAACAGGTCCCGGGTGCCGACATGCGCACGTACGCGATCGAACTGACGGATGACGAGAGTCACGTTCTGAACCTGCTTACCGATCCGGGCACGATCGAGGAGATTTGCGCGCGCAGCTACCTATCGAACTTCATCACCTGCCGCACGGTCTGGGCGCTGATGAGCGTGAACCTGATCGCCGAGGCAGCCGAGAGCATCGTCAACGAACAGCGAGCGGCGGAGGAGACGGAGTACGAACTCGAAGCGTTCGTGGAGCGCTACAACCGCGTCTTCGAGCGCATTTTCGGAATCGTCTTCCAACGCATCGGCGATCACATCTACGACTTCATGGACCGCGTGGTGGTGCGCATGTCGCCGCAGACGATTCCGCATCTCGCGGGCATGAACCTCGTGAACGAAGCGCGCATCGATTTCGATCAACTGCTGAACAACGTGATCGCCTCGGGGACATCCGACTACCCCGCCGTAATTCGCAACGTTCTCAAGGAACTGCTGGCGGGATGGCTTTCCGAGATCAGGACGGAGTTCGGGCCGGAGATGGAGGCCGAGGTGCGGGCGATGGCGCCCGAGTGACAGCGCGCCCGAACCGTCGTATCGTTCGCCGATGAATTTCAGCGCCGTTCACCTTCATCTCGCCATCAACCACTCGCCGCTGTACGGCGAACTGTTTGCGCTCTGTCTGGTGCTTTTCGGATTGATCAAGAAGCGGCGTGAATTTGTGACGGCGGCGTTGGTCGTAGCCATCCTCGCCGCCCTCGGCGCGATCGCCGCGGATCTGACCGGCGACGGCGCCGCGAACTTCGTCTCGCACGCGAATCCGCCGATTGCAGGCGTCGACAAGACGCTCATCAAAGAGCACGACCAGGCAGCGGGATACTGCGTGATCTCCTCGTGCATCGCCGGCGCCGCCGCCATCATCGCGCTCTTCATCGGCTATCGCCGCGGGTCTCGTCCGCGTTGGATGGAAGTGGTGATCGCCATCCTCATCGCCTGGTCCCTCTCCGTCGCCGGACGCACGGCGCTTCTGGGCGGGCGCATTCATCACGAGGAAGTACGGGCGCTGGCGGTGAAATGACTTCCATCCTGCGGCTCGCGAAGCGAGACGTCAGGATCTCCGGTGCTGCCGCGCTGCTTTCAAATTTCCGCCCTGCCGGTGCCGCCGGAGATCCTGACGTCTCGCTTCGCGAGCCGCAGGATGGAGGCACCCATATTCTGCTAGAGTCGCGCCTCCAAATTTCGCCACGAACGGAGCGTCATGGAATCCAGTCTCGAGATCGGTTTTTTGCGTGTCGCGGAAAAAGCGGCCATCGCTGCCGCGCGCACGATGGGCTACGGCAAACGGAAGTACTCCGACCAGGTGGCCGTCGAGTCGATGCGCGAAGAGCTGAACCGGCTCAAGATGCGGGGCACGGTCGTCATCGGCGAGGGCGAACGCGACAAGGCTCCGATGCTCTACGTCGGCGAGCCGCTCGGCCGCGGCTGGACCGAGGGCGAGATCTATCCCGAGATCGACATCGCCGTCGATCCGCTCGAAGGGACGAACCTCTGCGCGACCGGCTCCGCGAATTCGATCGCGGTGCTCGCGGCGGCGGAAAAAGGCGGCCTGCTGAACGCGCCCGACGTCTACATGGACAAGATCGTGGTCGGCCCGACTGCCGCCGATTATGTCGATCTGAACAACTCGGTGGAAGAGAACCTCAATCAGATCGCCGAGGCCTTTCAGCGCGACGTCGATGAACTGACGATCGTGGTCCTCGACCGCGAACGGCATCACGATCTGATCGCGCAGATTCGCGAAGCGGGCGCGCGCATCAAGCTGATTACCGACGGCGATCTCTCCGCCGGCATCGCCGCCGCGGTGCGCGGCACAGGAATCCATGCCGCGATGGGCATCGGCGGCGCCCCCGAGGGCGTGCTGACCGCCGCCGCGATGCGGTGTTTGAATGGACGCATGCAAGGCCGCCTCAAGCCGCTGGAGAAATGGCAGGAAGAGCGTCTGAAGTCGATGGGCTACGTCGACGGCGAAAAAGTCTACGACACCTCCGAACTCGCGGCCGGCAACGACATCATCTTCTGCGCGACCGGCGTCACCGACGGCGACCTCCTGCGCGGCGTCCGCTTCTTCGGCGGCGGCATCCGCACGTCATCGCTGTTCATGTCGCTGAAGACGAATAGCATCCGATTCGTCGACACGATCCACCGCGAAGAGGGATCCAAGCTGGCGGTGAGTTTCGTTTAGAGGTTCTTGTTGGGGATGTAGATCACCCGAGGAAGATCCTTAAAATCAGCATCGCTCGTGACGACGTCGGCGTCGTGCGCCTGCGCCGTGGCGAGGACAATTGCGTCGGCCATCGGCAGCTTGTGAAGAAGGCTGAGATCCGCAGCGATCAGCGCCAATTCATCGGTGAGCGGCATCACCTGAGTCTTCTGCATTGCCGCTACGGCATCGATCGCTTCTTCCTCGCCAAGCACGCGCTTCGCGCGCTTGTAAACCTCGTAGATGACAATCGTCGGAGTAACTACGTCGGCCGTCTTACGCAAGTACTTCGCGTATTCATCGGCGGCGGGACCATCCGTTAGGAATTCGAGCCACCCGGATGAATCAATAACGATCACAGACGATCTTTCTTCTCGCGAAACCCTGTCGTCGAAACGCCTTTGAGGATGCCTCGAAAGGCGGAGATCGGACGGTCAGGCACGAGCATGATGACGTTGCCCTTCCGGATTACATGCATGTCCTGCCCAGGCCGAAGCGAGAGTCCTTCGCGAATCTCGCGGGGAATTACAACCTGATACTTCGGTGAAACGCGTGTTCGGGCCATCGGCTTGTCTCCCTTGGAAGCGATCGATCGATAAATCGTAGCACGTCATCTCATCACGTCGCGGAAGGGCTTCGGCAATGCAGCCGTGAAAACCAGATGCTTCCCCGTGGTCGGATGATCGAAGCCGAGGAGTTTGGCGTGGAGGCCGAGGCGGCCGAGGGGGTTGGTCTTCGCGCCGTACATCTTGTCGCCGGCGACGGGATGGCCGGCTTCGGAGAGATGCGCGCGGATTTGGTTTTTTCGGCCCGTCTCGAGCGTGACTTCGAGCATCGAATAGGCGCCTTTCGTTTCGATCGTGCGGTAGTGCGTGATGGCGTGTTTGGCATCCGCATGCGCGTCGACGCTGACCATTTTCAAATCGCGTTGCTCGAGAAGATTCGACTCGATCGTCCCCTCCTTCGGCTCGATCGCGCCTTCGATGATGGCCACGTAGATCCGTTCGACGCTGTGGATCATGAACTGTTCCTTCAGTCGCTCGCGGGCGAAGAAGTTCTTGGCGAAAACGAGCACTCCCGACGTGTCGCGGTCGAGGCGGTGGACGACCTGAATGCGCTCCTCGCCGGCGCTGCCGAGGTATTCGTTGAGGTAGGCCTGCGCGGTGGCTTCGCGTTCGCGCTCGGTGGCGACGGTCAACAGTCCGTGTGATTTAAGAATGACGATGACGTCGCGGTCTTCGTGGAGGATAGCGATGCCGGGCGGGAGGACGCGCTGGTCGGAGCGGGCCATGACTTCGACGATCTCGTCGGGGTCGATGATGACTTTCGCGTCCTTCTCCGTGCCGCCGTTCACGCGCACGCGGCCGTTCTGCAGCAGCTGCCGCAGCGTGGTGCGGGAGGAGTCGGGATAGAGCGCCGCGAGGACGTCGAGGAGCGGCTGCGAGTCGGTGCGCGGCACGCGCGCATTCTGGCAGAGGCGACGCTACAATCGCGCGCCACGGAGGACGCATGGAATACAAGATCGTCGGCGACGTGATGCAGGCGCTGCAGATTGAACTGCATCAGAACGAAGAGCTGTACGCCGAGGCGGGCGCGATGCTGTACATGGGTCCGGGGATCGATCTGCAGGCGCGCATGCAGGGCGGATTGATGAAGGGACTGATGCGCAAGTTCCTGGCCGGCGAGTCGCTGTTCATGAGCGTCTTCCGCTGCGACAGGGCCTCCGCGCACATGGCCCTGGCCAATCCGATCGCGGGAAAGATCATCCCGATTCAGCTGAACGGCAACGCCATCCTGGCGGAGCGCAACGCCTACCTCTGCGCGATCGGCAACATCGATCTGACGGTCGCGTTCACGAAGCGATTCGGCGCGGGACTGTTCGGCGGGGAAGGATTCCTGCTGCAAAAGATCAGCGGGACTGGCCTGGTCTTCCTCCACGCGGGGGGCAACATGATCGAGTTCAACCTCGCGCCGGGCGAGCAGTTGCGCGTCGATACGGGATGCATCGTGTCGATGGCGGAGACGGTCGACTACGACATCCAGTTCGTCGGCGGATTCCGCAACGCGCTCTTCGGCGGCGAAGGACTCTTCTACGCGACACTGACGGGACCGGGACACGTGGTGCTGCAGACGTTGCCGTTCAGCCGGCTGGCGAGCCGGCTGATGGCGGCGGCAGGCGGACAGCATCGGGATGAGTCGAAAGGGTTGGGCGGGCTTGCGGGGGATGTCCTCGGCAATCTCATTTCTGGCGATTAGCGAAAGGGAGACGGTTCACGCGGAGACGCGGAGGAGCGGAGAAAAGCAACTCCGCGCTTCGCGTGAGCAACTCACTTCATCGCAAACACCACCGACACCGTAAACGCCACCTCTTCCGAACCGGTTTCGACCGGAACCTCGGACACGACCTGCGCGGCCATGACGCGGCCTCCCATCATCGGACGCGGCTGCGGAGTCGATGCGCCACCCTCGGTGATAGCCATGGCAGGACCGACCTTCCGGCCGGCGGCTTGCGCAAGAACCGTCGCTTTAAAGCGTGCATCCTCAAACGCCTCGCGAAGGCCAACTTCGCGTGTGCGGAATGAATCCTCTGCACTGAACGACAGTCCGGATGATTGATTCACACCCGCGCTGATTGCCGCCTGAAGCAGTTTTCCCGCGCTGGCGATCTCTCTCTTCTTCACCGTGATGCTGTTCGAGACCTGGTAGCCAATGAGGCGCGGTAGCTTGCCTTGCTGCTGCTGGCTGTAGTCCTGCTGCGGAAAAACCGAGAAGTTGGACGTCTGAATCTCTTCCGGCTTCGCGCCCGCGGCTTTTAGCGCGGCGATCACGGCAGCGACTTTCGCGTTGTTCTCATTCACAGCCTCTTCCACCGTTGGAGAGATGGTCTGGACGGAGACGTTAAAGGAGAAGTGATCCGGCGGCGTGGGAACGCGGGCGGTGCCGGTGACGCTGATGGTATCGACCGGCGCCGGCTCGCGCGGCGGATTCGTCTGCGCGAATGCGGTCACGGAAACTGCAGTAGCGAACGCGGCAATCAGAATTCGTTTCATGGAACCTCCTGGTTTGAAAACATCATCGGCACGCTACAATGCGCGCCTCCAAATCTGCGACGCGCGTGCCGCTCGCGGCGTTCACGGAGACAACTTACGAATGGCTGATCCCAACGACAGGGTGCCGGGACAGGTACCCGGGCGGTACTACGTCGATACGCAGTGTATCGATTGCGATCTCTGCCGCGAGACCGCGCCGGCCAACTTCCAGCGCAATGACGAGGAAGGCTTTTCCTACGTCTACAAACAGCCGGAGACTCCGGAAGAAGAGACGCTGTCGAAAGATGCGCTGGATAACTGCCCGGTGGAAGCGATTGGAAACGATGGGTAGTAGGGAGTGGTCAGTGGCTAGTGGCCAGATTCGTTTCTTCAGATTTTTCTGACCACTGGCCACTAACCACTGGCCACTTCGATCAATGCGTTTTCTTGTCGACACTCACCTGATCGTGCCAGTTCTCGGCGAGCAGCACCTCGATCAACTCCTGCAGCTCTTCCATGTGGAACGGCTTGGTCAGCGCGGCGGTGCGGTTGTTGCCTTTGGTGATGGTGAGGATGTCGCCCTTGCCTGATGCGACCACGACCGGCGTCTGCTTCCCCTGCGCGATGAACCAGGCGATCCATTCCTCGCCGCTCATGCCGCCGGGGAGATTGAGATCGAGCAGGATCAGCCGCGTGTCGGGATTGCGCTGCAGCAGCGACATCCCTTCGCTCGCGCCTGTTGCCGAGAGCACTTCGTAGCCGCGCTTCTGCAGGTACGACTTGTACAGCGCCAGCACCTCGGGGTCGTCTTCGATGGCGAGGATCTTGTTCACGTCGTTCGACTGTCTCGCTGCTTCGGTCATCATGGGTATGCTCCTCGGCGGTTCAGGCCGACTCATGCGAAAGCCATGCTAACCTCGAAATCGATGGGGATCGCTCTTTGGATGACCTGCGCGGCGGCGGTCTTTTTCGCGATCCG
>JAXDIO010000313.1:0-3485 GCA_034663965.1 Thermoanaerobaculia bacterium
CGCAAAGTCACCGTCGCAGTTCTCACCGCGCTTCGATGCACCATCCACCAGCTCACTCCTCTCGCCGCATGAAAATCTTCGCGTCAGGAGAAGAATCTATGGGTTAGTAGTACAAAGGGCACAAAGAAATCCCTCTTTGTGTCCTTTGTGTCTTTGTGGTGAAAACGATTTTTAGAACGCGTAACCCAGCGTGATGAAGTACGCGTACGGCCGTTCGTAGATCGCCTTCCCTTGTTCGTTGAAGCCCAGGATCTGGCGGTGAAGCTTATAACCGACGTCGAAGCGGACCGGGCCGACCGGCGACAGGTAGCGGAGGCCGGTGCCGACGCCGTATTTGAGGTCGCCGAAACGGATGCCGTTGTTGGCGAACGTGTTGCCGGCATCGACGAACAATTGCGCGCCGATCGGGCCGGCGATCGGGAAGCGGTACTCGGCGTTAAGGATGAAGAGTGAGCGTCCGCCGAGCGGTGCGGTGTTGTGGTTGCCGTTCGAAAGGATGTCGATCAGCGTCGGACGGCAGCCCGCATCGATCGACTGTTGCGTTGGACAGGCCGTGCCGAGGAGGTCGAGCGGATAGGCGCGGTGGGACGTGTCGCCGCCGGCGGTGAAGCGTTCGGACAGCGGCACACCGCTCGTCGGAATGACCTGGCCGGTCTCCGGATCGATTGTCGTTCCGGCGCCGAGGTCCTGAATCAGGCCGACGCGACCCGACACCGCGAACGTGCTCCGCTCGCTGACCGGCAGGTACCACGACGTCTGCGTGAACTCCTTCAGGAAGCGCGCGTTTGCGGCGATGAGCGGGAACGCGTACTCGGCCGACGCCGTCGTGAAGAAGCCGCGATGTGGGTTGATCGAATCGTCGCGTTTGTCCCAGAAGAAGGTCGGCGTGACGCTGGAGATGGCCACGTTCGTCGCGTTGCGGTCGAGCCCCGGCAGCAGCACGGTCTGCGCGAGATTACAGAGATCGCCTTCTGGATTGTTCTTATTGATCTTGCACGTGGCGACGCGGTACTCGTAGCGCAGTGACCAGCGCGTTTGAAAGCGTGCGACGCGCGTCGCTTCGATGAATCCGCCGCGCTGCACGATGTGCGTGTGCGGACGGTAGTCGTCGCTCTGGAACGCGGTGATCTGAATCGGCAGATCGAACCTGCCGATAAACGGCTCGCGATAGGTGAGGAACGCGTCCTGCCGATTCGGCCGCGCATAGATCAGCTCCAGGCCGAGATATTGGCCGGTGCCGAAGAGATTGCGATGCGCGATCGATGCGGAGGCGAGCGGCGAGATGTGGCTGATGCCGGTGCCGGATATGAGCGGAGCGGTGGCGCCGAGGGCGCCGCCGATCGTGAGGTCTTTCCCTTCGGCAACCGAAATGGTGACGTCGCGCGTGGCCACGCCGGTTTCGGCCTGCGCAGGCTGGATGTCGACGCGCTGGAAAATGCCGAGGCGATACAGACGCTGCTGCGCTTCGAGGATCGACGTGTAGCTGAAGGGCTGCCCTTTTTCGAGTGCCGCCGTGCGCGCCACGACGTTCGTCTGCGTGTACGTGTTGCCACGCACGATGACGTTGCCGAGCGCGATCTTCGGCCCCTCGGCGACTGTGTAGACGACGTTCGCCGTCTTTTTGTCCGCGCTCACGTCTTCGCGCACATGGACTTGAACCTCGGCGTTGCCGCGATCGGAGTAATAGCTCTGCAGCGCGATGACGTCGTCGCGCTCGAGCGTCGGATTCAGCGCGCTGCCCACTTTCAGCGCCGGCTTCGGCAGGTCCTTCGTCGCGACCTGCTCGTTTCCTTCGATCGCGACCGACGCCACCATCGTCTCCGGCCCCTCGGTGATCGGGAAGTCGATGGTCATGGCGCCCGTGGCCGCGTTCGCGTTGACGACCGGCGTGGCGACGGTTGCAGTGAGGAAGCCGTGCAGGCGGTAGTACGACTCCAGCGTGGTGCGATCCGCGGCGATCTGTTCGCGGGTAACGCCTTGCGGACGGCGAAGAATCGTGGCGAGCAGTCCTTTGATCCCGCCGCCCGGCGACGTAGCGACGACGCCCCTTAGCGTTTTGTCTGTGATCTTGTCGTTGCCGGTGAACGTGACCGCTTCGAGATGGAACTGCGGGCCGGGAATGACGTGGAACGTCGACGTCCACACGTTGCCCTGCAACGACCCCTCGGTATCGACAGTCGCGTTGTAGAAGCCGCGCTGCTGGAGGTTGGTGACGATCGCCGCGGCGGCGCGGTCGATCGCGTCCTCGCTGTACGGCTGGTTTTTACGGAACGGAAGAATGCCGCGAAGCGAATGGCGCGACACGCCGGTCACTTCCACTTTCACGAGCGGCCCGGTCGTGACGGCGTAGCGCAACGCGACCGTGTGCGTGGCGGCGTCGTATGTGTTGTTGATATAGCGGACGGTGGCCTTGCGATACTCCTGATGCAGCAGCCATTGGCGAATGCGCGTTTCGTCGAGGCGCGCTTCGTCGATGTCGAACGGTTTGCCGGGACCGTGCTTCATCTGCGCGATGATTTGCTGCGTCGTGAACGGCGCGGTATTGCCATCGATCGTGACGGTGCTGACGACGGCGCGCGGTCCGCGCGTGACGTGAAAGATGACCGCGGCGCGGCTCTGCGGACGCACGAACGATGTCTCCGGATCGACGGTCGCGTCGAGGTAGCCGGAGTGCCGGAGCATGTCCTGCACGGCGACGGCGCCGTGATCGACGGCGTTGAGCGAAAGGATGTCGGCGACGTGGAAGTTGAGCGTGCGCAGGGCGCGATCGCGGTCGGCGCCGGTCAGGTTTTCGAAGTCGATCGAGGAAATCCGGAAGTTCGTGTAGAGCGCGAAGACGACCGCGGCGCCGTTTCCTGATGGCGTCGAGTCGACGCGGATGTCGCGGAAGTTGCCCGTTGCGAAGAGGCTCTTCACCGATGCCTGCACGTTGCGAAGCGACAGCGGCTCGCCAACTTTGACGGCGACCAGTTGGTTGAACGATGAGGTATCGACACCGGAGTCGGCGCGGAAGCCGACACTGGTGACGATCGCGCCCGCCGGCGGCGCAACGGTCGTGGTTGCGATCGTGATCGGCGGCGGAAGCGGGACAGTCGCGTTCGACGTGTTGAACGTCAGCAACTCCATCGGATTGCGGCCGCGCGTGCCCCACGCCCAATGGCCCTCGTAGCGGCGGCGGAAACGCGCCTCCACGTCGTACTCGTTCGAGAGCTGGTCGCGCGTGAACTGCAGCACCCAGTCGGGGGTGACCTGCCACTCCACTGTCACGCGGCTCTTGGAGTCCCGTGTGTTGTAGATGACGAGGATGCGAAAGGTGTTCGAGAGCTGCTTTGAGAACGAGACCTTGGTGCCTGGGTCGCCGGTCTTGTCGAGATCGCCGGTGTCGGAAGAGATGGCGAACGAGTCGATAAACGAAAGCCCGCTGGAGTTGAGCAAGCGGCTCAACGACTGAAACAGCAGCGAGCGGCCGGCGTTCGTCGCGTTCA
>JAXDIO010000315.1:0-3481 GCA_034663965.1 Thermoanaerobaculia bacterium
TCGGGAGTCGGGGGTCGGAGAAGAACTGCGAGCTGAGTCGCAACTACCGTCGTTCTCTCCGACTCCCGACCCCCGACTCCCCACTCCCGCCCAGGGCACGATTCACGCAATATCATTGCCCAACGATGTCTGAGCGGCCCGTGCTGCTAATCGCCGATGATGATGAGGACGTACAGCGCCTGCTGACCCTCTTCGTCCGGCCGCTCGACTGCGAAGTGCTGACCGCGCGTGACGGCGAAGAGGCGCTGGCCATCGCGCAGGCGCGGCTTCCCGATCTTGTCCTGCTCGACGTCATGATGCCGAAGCGTAGCGGCTGGGAAGTCTGCCAGGCGCTGAAGGCGGTGCAGCGGACTTCGCACATCGCGGTCGTGCTGGTCACCGGCCGCGGCGACGTAAAAGACCGGCTGACGGGATTGCAGCTCGGCGCCGACGACTACCTCGTCAAGCCGTTCAATCGCGACGAAGTGGTCAAGCGCATCGGTGCGTTACTTCAGCGCAAGCATCGCGAGCCGGCTCCCGGTGCCGAGGCTGCCAAGTCGTCGGAGAGCATGTTGTTCGATCGCGCCAGCGGACTGCCCACCGTTCCGATGGTCCTCAGTCGCCTGAAGGAAATGCTCATCGAACAGAGCGAGATCGGCATCGTCTACGTCGACATCGAACAGTTCGAGCAGATCGAGGCGGAGTACGGCTGGGCCTTCTTCGACGAGTTCCTCCGCTGCGCCGGCGAAGCCGTGGTCGGCGAGGCGCGGGCCCGCTTTCCGAAGGCGCTCGTGGCCGCGAACCTCGTCGGCGGATCGAGCTTCTACATCTTCTTCGAATCGCGCGGCACCGACTTGCGGCAGGAGGCGGCGTTCGACACCGTCGCCAACGACGTGCGCGAGAAGCTCATCAGCGCCATGCGCGAACGCTTCCCAGCCATGCAGCAGGGACAGATCGGATTCTTCGTCGGCGCGGCGCGCATCGACTACCGGCCGCAGATCCGCCTCGAGCGTCAGGTCTACCAGGGGATGCAGACCGCCGGCGACGCCGTGCGCGACGCGGAGCAGCAGCGCAAAAAACAGCTCACACGCGAGCTGCGCGACATCATCCGCCGCAAACGCGTAACCACGCTCTTCCAACCGATCGTCTGGGCGCAGGAAGGGAAAGTCTTCGGCTACGAAGTGCTGACGCGCGGCGCGCCGAATTCGTCCTTCCGCAATTCCGACATGCTCTTCGGCTTCGCGCGCGACGCGAAGCTGGCGTGGGCGCTGGAAACCGTGGCGCTGGAGAACGCGCTGAAGCGCCTCCGCTCGTTCGACCTCACCGGCCGTAAATACCTCCTCAATCTCGAAGCGGAAATGTTCGAGGAGTCAGAGTTCCGCATCCACGAGATGGTGTCGTTTTTCTCCGAGCATCGCGGCCATTTCGTTTTCGAACTGACGGAACGCGCCGCGATCGAGGACTACGCGGTCTTCCGCCGTCTCCTCGATGAATTCCGCGACAAAGGGATCGAAGTAGCCATCGACGACGCCGGCTCCGGCTACGCGTCGCTCGAAGCGATCGCCGCCCTGTCACCCGACTATTTAAAGATCACAAAAGGTCTCGTCTCCACGCTCGCCGACGAGCCAATCAAACAGGACCTCGTAAAAATGCTCGTCGACCTCGGCGGAAAAATCGGAGCGAAGACGCTCGCCGAAGGCCTCGAGACCGTCGAAGAATACGAATGGTGCCGCGACCTCGGCGTCGACCTCCTCCAGGGCTACTACCTCGCGCACCCGCAAGACGAGCCGCGCATCGGCGACGAAGAAGTGGAGGCATCGCTGAAGGCCGACGCGGAGCGGCGTCTCGTTACCGCCGCTGCGAGATAGACCGCAGCGGCGCGACTATTTACCCACGGAGTACCGCACCGCGGGACTTCCCGCCGGATAGAAAACGCCCAACAGCCGCATCTCGCCGAGTCCACGATTCTCGACGCAGTGCACTTGCCCGTGCGGCAGGAAAATGCACGAGCCGGTTCCGATCGGCGTGTGCGAAGTCCCCGCCCACATCTCGCCGGCGCCGTCGAGGATTACGATCACCTCCTCGTACAGGTGGAAATGATCGGGCGCGCGGCCGGGCGGGATGCCGCCGACGAACTGTGTGACCTGCGTGCTGCCGGCGTCGTCGTTGATGACTTCGCGATACCAGCGGTCGCCGGTGCGCTGGACGGGACGCTCCTGCATCGCCACCGCGAAGAGTTCGCCGTGACCCGGCGCGTAGCCTTCGAACGTCGCGTCGTCGTCCGGGCATCGCGAGCTGACGAGGGTCAGGCCTTCGGTCGCCGCTACATCTAATGATGTGGACGGCGGCAGGTAGATGCCTGTATCGGGCGTGAGCGAGAAGTCATTGGCGAAGCCCGAGCCCGAGATCACGTAGAGAACTTCGTCCGACGACTCATTGCGCAGCGTCGCCCGTTTCCCTGCCGGTAACTCGAGCACGCGCAGCGAGATCGCCGTCGCGCCGGCCTGCGTTCCGAAGTGCTTCCAGATCCGGAGCGCGCCTTCGACGACCGGTTCGCCGTCCTTCAATCCCACCACGCGGCAGCCGCCGTCGAGATTTGCAAGCATTTCGTGGGATTATGCTCCACGCATGCAAACGAAAGAAGACGGAGTCCGGGCCACCAACCAGGATTTCATCCGCTACGACCAGGTCGAGAAGCGCCAGAACTACCAGCTCGCCGAGGGACTTGACGGCGATCAGTTCGACGACGAGTTCCAGATTCGCACCGTCGATATCGGCCGCTTTCTCCATGGCGACGATACGGATAAGCGCGCCTTCGCGACGCTGCTCGGCGATGCGCTGCACGAAATCGGATTCGCCATCCTCGTCGGTCACGACGTCGATCCGAATCTGTATGCCGAGGCGGAGCGGAGGATCGAGCGCATCTTCACCGGCCTCACGCTCAACGAAAAAATGCGTTTCCGCGCCGAGCGTTTCGGCTCCGTCAATCAGGGCTACTTTCCGATCAAGGAGACCAGCAACATGCATCCCGACCTCGTCGAAGGTTGGGTGTTCTGCCGCCGCGCGTTCGAAAACACGCAATCGTTCTGGCCGATGCAGGAAGAGGCCGAGTTTTTTCGCCGGATCGTTGACGGACACGAAAAACTGATCCTGCCGGTGATGCAGAGCCTTCTGATGTACCTCGGCTGCGATGCGCATCTCTTCGACGAAAAACTCACCGGCACGAACTTCGGTCTTCGTCTCAACTACTACCCGCCAGTCTCCGACGCCGATGACGCGAGCGGCGCCGCGCGTCTCCTCGGCCATGAGGACATCGATCTCTTCACGTTCCTCCCAGCGCCGCGCGTCGAAGGTCTGCAGATTCTCAATCGCCGGAACATGAAGTGGGTGCGCATCGCCGCGCCGCCGGGCAGCATCATCCTCAACACCGGCGACTACATGCAGCGCATCAGCAACGACATCTTCCCGTCGACGACGCATCGCGTCAGCAAGCCGCGCGATC
>JAXDIO010000339.1:0-19727 GCA_034663965.1 Thermoanaerobaculia bacterium
CCAATCGCATCGGCCGTTCGAACGCCAGCGAAATAGATCGCCGGCATCATCGCGCACGTGACGATCGTCAGGATCAAAGCGACGCGCACGAGCTCACGACGCCGGCTGCGGACGACTTGCGCCGCAGCCGCCGCGGCGACGCACTCCAGGCTGAACACCGGCGGGAAATGCGTGAGCACCAGATGGAGATGAACGAAGTTCACGGCGCCTGCTCACTCGACGTTGATGACCATCTTCATGTTGCCGTGGCCCGATCCGCAGAAGTGGTCGCAGATGGCTACGAACCGTCCCGCGGTCTTCGGCGTGATCGTTACTACCGACTCGTGATCGGGCGACAGATCGAGATCGATCTTCAGATCCTTCTGATAGAAGCCGTGATCGCGATCCAGCGCAGACACATGAAGGGTCACAGGCTCGCCGCGTTTCAGCGTGATCTGATTCGGCGTGAATTCGAATCGCTTCGCGGAGATCGAAATCTCGCGCGGCGCTGGATCCTGTGCGTGAATCCCAAGGGTCACGGCGACGAGGGCGAGGAAAAGAATTGCGGACCGTTTCATACAAAGACTCCTGATTTCGAGATTTGCTGGAGGCCGTCCGTTCCGCCGAACTCGCGAAGCGTCAGCTCGACGTCATCGACGGCAAGTGGGTTGCCCTTTCGTGCAGCGACGCGCTGCAGTCCGAGGTTTTGGAACGGCTTCTCCTTGTCGAAGGGAAGCGGCTTCTTGTCGCCGGACGTCGCCGGATCGGGAAACGCGAAGATCAGCGAGCGCGATGCGTAGTGCGTCGCGTGCTCCGTCTGGTGCACGTCGTGGCGATGGATATGGCCGTAGAGGATGGTCACGTTCTCATACGGCGCGAGAAGGTTGAGCACATCGTCGCCGTCGCGCGTGAACCATTCCCAGTCCGGACGCAGATCGAAGAGCGGACGATGCGTGAACACGATGATCGGCGCCGTGTGCGGATAGCGGGCGAGGTCGCGCGCCAGCCACGCCAACTGCTCGGCGCCGACTGCCGGCTTGCCGCTCGATACGTTGTCGAGCGCGACGAAATGCACGCCGCGGTGATCGAACGAGTAGTGCGTCTCGCCGAAGAACTGCCGGTACAGCGCGCCGTTGTCGAGGGCCGCATCGTGCTCGCCGGGCACATACATCACCTTCTTCGCTTTCAGCCGCGACGTAAGCGACTGGAAGAGCTGCATCCGCTTCGCGTGCTCGCCCGCGGTTTCCGATTCATGCGTCAGATCGCCGGTGAAGAGGATCAGATCGGGTTGCGGATCGAGGCCGTTGACGATTTCGATGGCGCGCTCGAACGCCTTCGTCCCGGTCGGATTCGGCGGTCCTGAAAATCCGACGTGCGCATCGCTGAGTTGCACCAGTCGAAAGGGACTGACCGCCTCGCCGTTCTGCCGCCGGAACCACCGCGTCATCGCCGACGCCGTCCCGCCGCCGGCCATCCCGGGCGCAACGGTGATGAGCGCCCCGACGCCGAGGGACACTCCGGATACTCGCAAAAACCTACGTCTGTCGATCGGTTCCATCGTCAACCCCCATTCGGTTCGACGATGGAACTGGCGGGAGGCGGATTCCATCCCGCAGTCACAGAACGTTCACACGCTTACTTGATCACCGCCCGCACTCCGATCGTGCCGGTCGCGTTCGGATCATCCTTCGATGACACCGCGATCGATTCGTTGAGCGCTCCCGCCTTGGCTCGCGCGCCGTCGACGGTGACCGTCAGCGCTTCTTTCGCTTTCGGTGCGAGCTTCACCTTCGTGTCGTACTCGTAGTAGAGGCAGCGGCATGCGGACCGCGCCACGGTGATCGTGAGCGGCGTGGATGACGTGTTGGTAATCTCGAACTGCCGCACCGCCCGCGTTCCCTTTCGAATCGTCCCGTAATCCGCAACCTCGGGGGCGATGTGGATGGACGCTGCGGGCGCGGCGACAGGAGTCACCGTCGCAGTCGTATCGGGACTCGTCGTCGACGGTGGCTGCTCGATCACCTGCGGAGTGGTCGTTTTCTTGTCCGAGCTGGCGCGCCAGATCAGCCAGCCGATGACGCCGAGGACCGCGACGGCGATGAGCATCATCAGCAGCATGCGCGAGCCGTTGTTCGACGGCCGATCGGTTGGAACGTCGTAGTTCGCGATGTCGTGATCGGTCACCGGCTCCGACGAAACCAGCGGCCGGTTTCCCGGCGCAGTCCCCATCCGCTGCGTCTCGTTGTATGAGGGATTCGGAACCGCGACCGTACCGGACGCCGTCCCCTTCCCCTCCAGCTCATCAAGCTTGCGCAGCGAGGCATCGATCGACGCAACCAGCCGCTGATACTCCGCCGCCAGCTGCTCGGTCGGCGCATCGGGAACCATCCGCATGAGCGTCTCGCGATGCGTCCGGTAATGCTGCCGCAGCACTTCGATCTCCCGCGCTCGGTCCCCCCGCTTCACACTGACTGTCCCAAAATCATCAGACATCGGTCACCTCGAATCTCGCATCTTTGCAAAAAGCGGGCGGTGGGACAAATCACGATGTGGCGGTCAGGTATCTCTCCCAATCTTCGATCACATCGATATCCCAACGCACCGGAAGTACTGCGACGGTGCTTTGCCACTCGGCGATTTTCGAGATGGTTGTCGCGAAGACAGACGGCGTGCCCCAGGCAACGTCCTGGAAAATCGCGGGATCGAAGGCGGGGGCGCGGCAGCCGATGAGGTAGTAGCCGCCGTCCTCGGCGGGGCCAAGGACCCATTCGCAGGAGTCGAGGAGCGCGAGGGCGTGGTCGATGAGCGTCCGCGGGAGCGAGGGGTCGTCGACTCCGATGGCGACGATTTTTTGCGTGGCGTGAAAGAAGAAGCGTTCGGAGAAGGCCATCGACAGGCGATCGCCGAGGGTGGCGCCGGTCTGCATGGCAGTGGGGAGATCGCCGAAGGTGTTCGAGAGCGAATCGCCGTTCGCGATTTCGGTCGGCGCCCAGAGAATTTCGATTTCGACGTCGGGCGATGGGCGTCCGATCGACGCCAGCAGATCGCGCAGCATCGTCTCGTAGGCGGCGAGGGCGGCGTCGTCGCCGATCGATTCGGCCAGTCTCGTTTTCACGCGGCCGCGCTCAGGCAGACGCGCAAAGACGAGCAGGCGCTGCGCGGGCGGAGGGACGGTTGGGAACAAGGTGCCGAGTATAGTTTCGCGCTCGATGCGGACCATCGCACTCCTGACCGACTTCGGAACGCGCGATCCGTATGTCGCGGCGATGAAGGGTGTGATCGCGTCGCGGTGCGAAGCCTCGATCGTTGATCTCACGCACCACATCGCGCCGTTCGATGTGTGGGAGGCGGCGTTCTTTCTGCGCGACGTCGTCCGCTACTGGCCGGCGGGAACGATTTTCGTCTGCGTCGTCGATCCGGGCGTTGGGACGACGCGGCGGATCCTCGCGGTCGAATCGGACGGATGGATCTTTCTCGCGCCGGACAATGGGCTGCTGCATTTTGTCCGAGGAGATGCGTACGACGTGACGGAAGAGTCGCTGTTTCTGGCGGATGGTTCGACCACCTTTCATGGACGCGATCGATTTGCGCCGGTGGCCGCGGCGCTGGCGAATGGAACGCGTATCGACGACCTCGGGCCGCGCGTCGACGATCGCGTGCCGCTCGACTACACACCCGGCGCGATCATTCGCATCGATCGCTACGGCAACTGCGTTACCGATCTCGTTCCGCCTTCGACGCCGTTCGCCGCGATCGTGAATGATCAGCGCATCGACGCGATCCGCACGACGTACAGTGGCGACGGTGCGTTCCTCATCATCGGATCCACCGGTTGCATCGAGATCTCCGTCGCCAATGGCAGCGCGGCGTCGCTCTTGCAGCTCAGCCGCGGCGATCGCGTCACGATCGTTCTGAAATGACCGCTGATTACGCACAATCGCGCGAAGTGCAACGTCCGCGCGGACGGTTGCGGCGGCTCGTGCTGCCGCTGCTCATCGCGCTCGTGATCCTGATCGCGCTGCTGTTTGCCTTGGCGTGGATTCCGTTGACGCGATCGCGCGATGCCTGGCTGCGCGGCAATGACGCGGCGGCCATCGCCGGCGGGGAGCAGTGGTCGCGGCTGCATCTCTGGCCGGCGCAGTATCACCAACTCCTCGCAGCCGCGTACCTCACATCCGGCAACGCCGCCTCCGCGCGCGCGCACCTCGGCGGCATCGGCAACATTCGCTTGTCCGTCATTCCAAAGGACGAGGTAGCGCGGCGTCTCTTCGCGCGCGAGCGCTACGACGACTTTCTCGCGTACGACGCCGCATCGCGCGATACGAACGAGAACGCCGACGTTCCGCTGTACCGTGCCGCGGCGCTCGTAGCGACGAATCGTGTCGCCGAGGCGCAGAAAGCATTCGCGTCGATCGATAAAGCGCATGTGAATGTGTCGCGATACGCGTCGCTACAACGCAATGTCGCGGCGCGCGCAAACGGCGACGCGCCGTTTGTCTTCGACCGCAACGGCGGCGCAATCGCCACGGTCCGCACGAACGACGTCATCGCGATCAACGATGACTTCGCGCCGCTGATCAATCGCCAAGCGGGCGCGTTGACCATCGGCGCGAAACTGCAACAGCTCGGCGGGAACGACACCATCGAGACGACGCTCGATCCGTTCGTGCAGAAGGCGGCGTTAAAGGCGCTCTCCGGATTTCGCGGCTCACTCGTGGCCATCGATCCGCGCACGAACGAGATCCTCGCGATCGCCAGCAGCCCCGGCAAAGGTCCGCTCGCGAACCTCGCGCTCGAGCATCAGTACGAGCCGGGATCGGTAGTCAAGGTGTTGACCGGTTTGAATGCGGAAAACGGGGGCGTCGATGTCACGTCGCTGTTCCCCTACACCTGCAAAGGATTCCTCGAAATCGACGGCCGGCATTTCGGCGATTGGCTCGCCGCCGGCCACGGCACGCTGAACTCGATCGATGACGCGCTCGCCGTCTCCTGCAACGTTTTTTTCGCCGACGTCGGTCTCCGCCTCGGCGTCGATCGTCTGACCCACTTCATGACCGCAGCCGGTTTCAACGGCCAGGCCGATCTCGGCGTGTTCCAGGTGCCGCTCGGTAAGACAGTAGGCCAGGCGTTCAATCATTTCGAGACCGCCTTCCTCGCGATCGGCCTCGAGCACGAGTCGATGAACGCGCTGCACGTGGCGATGATCGCGTCGATGATGGCGAACCGCGGCGAGCTGACGACGCCGAAGCTGCTCGTGCAACGCCGGTCGATCCTTGGCGACGTCGTCGCTACCGCACCGAAGCAGGGATCGACTCGTCTCGCCTCACCCGCCGCCGCCGAAATGATGGTGCACGCGATGGAAGCTGTGGCGACGGACGCAAAAGGAACCGGCCGCCGCGCGCCGGTCGCCGGCATTTCGCTGGCGATGAAAACCGGAACGGCCGGCGAACGGAAGAGCGGCCTCGAAGCGCTGATCCTGGCGTTCGCACCGGTGCAGTCGCCGAAGATCGCCTTCGGCGTGATCGCCGAGGATGCGGGGCCGGCGGAGTTCGCAGGCGCGAAGATCGCGCACGACTTTTTGGAAGCGATGTCGCCGCGGTTGAGGTGAATTTCCTCAGGCGTCCCGAGCCTCACCAGCACAGACAAGAGTGTCTGTGCCACATTGACCCTGCCGTACTTGAGGGACTGCTAATACAGGAGAGAACCGGTGTGGCACAGACGGCACAGACACTCTTGTCTGTGCTTTGGCAAGATGCAGCGGCTGAACTTGAAATCGCCGCCCCGTGGCAGAATACGAACATGCCTTCCGGCCGTGACAGACGTCGTTCCGAGCGCTTTCCGACGGCGTCGATTCCGGTGCAGCTTTCGGACATCGACGGCGAGTTGATCGACCTCAGCCTCAGCGGCGCGGCGGTCATCCATCGTTCGCCGGTCAATGCCGGCGCGCCGGCCACGCTGGTCTTCCCCAGCTACGGCGGCATTTACATCCCGTGCAAAGTTCTGCGCTCGCTCGTGCAGGTGCGGCGCGCGGGCGATGGGCCGGAGTACGTGTTCCGCTCCGCGATTTCCTTCGCCGACATGGAGCCGGAGCAGCGCGATCCGTTGCGCGAGTTCCTGCAGATCCAGATCGCGCGGCTGAAAGAGAAGCAGGACGAAGCGGCCGCGGCGGAGTTGTAAGTTACTTCGTCGCGCCGTACTCGCTGAACATTCGCAACTCCACGTGACGGTTCACATCGCTGAATCCGGCGCCACGCAGCGCGTCGAGGATCACCGAGGGACGAACACAATCGCGCGTCGTGGCCCAGTAGTACGCGAGCATCCGTCCGACTTTGCGGTCGCGGGCGATCACCGTCGCCAGCGCGGCGACGATGCCGCCCATGTACGCGCCGAGGAAGGTGCGGGCGGCGCGCGACTCGGGGGCGGTGATTTCGAGGATCAGCATGCGTCCGCCGGGACGGAGGACGCGCCGGCATTCGCGGAAGACGACGTCGAGGTCCGCGAAGTGGCGCATGGCGAAGCCGATGCTGATCATGTCGAACGACTCGTCGCGGAACGGAAGATGTTCGCCGCCGCCTTCGACGAGTGAAAAGTGCGCCTTCGGGCGGCCGGCGATCAGCATACCGATCGATGGATCCATGCCGACGATCGCATTCGCATCGCCGGTGATCTTCGTCGCCGCGCGCGCCACGACGCCGGTGCCGGTGGCGACGTCGAGCAGGCGCTGACCTTTTGCCAGCCCCGCGCGTTCGAGCGCTTGCCGGCGATAGCGCCCGCCCGAGCCGAAGCTGAGGAACGCGACCGACCAGTCGTACCACGGCGCGGTGTCGTCGAAGAGATCGCGGACGAAGTGCTCGCGCTCTTCCGGAGCATCGTAGTAATCGGCGAGTGGAGGATGTGGTGCGACAGGCGTCAACGCGGGCTCCCCATGGTTTCGAAAATCGCGTCGACGCTGCGCGTGTCGCCATGCGCGTACGCGTCGTCGATGCCCTTCACGTAATCATCGATCGAACGCGTGAACACGCGGTCGTTGCCGCCTTTCGCCTCCTTCGTCTTCTCATGGCCGAGGAGCGTGCGGACGTAGAGCGTCTTGTCGTTTGCGGACATTGATTGCCATTGTGCGCGATCGATGTTGGTGCGGTGGCAGGAGAGGAGCAGGAGCAGGAACAGCGCGGTCACTCCGACGAGACGGGTCATCTTCTCAGCGGTCCCGAGCCTCACCAGCACAGACAAGAGTGTCTGTGCCACATTGATCTCGCTATTTGCGCCACTGCCGCCACACGGGAGAGCCTGTGTGGCACAGACACTCTTGTCTGTGCTTTGGCAAGTTGCAGCGCCTGAGCCTGACAATCCACTCATTCTCTTCGCCACCGTTGTGCGATCGGCATCTGACGTCCGCTGCCGAATGCCTTGTTCGACACGCGCAGCGTCGGCGCGGCCTGGCGGCGTTTGAACTCGTTCGCGTCGACGAGTTTCAGGACGCGCAGGACGAGCTCGCGATCGAAGCCGGCGGCGACGATTGCATCGACTTCCAGCCATTCCTCGATGTAGAGCTTGAGGATTCCGTCGAGCACGTCGTACGGCGGTAGCGAATCCTGATCGGTCTGATTCGGACGCAGCTCGGCCGACGGCGCTTTCGTAATCGACGACTCCGGAATCACCTCGCGGCCGCGGTTCAGCCAGCGCGCCACGCGGTAAACCATGGTCTTGTAAACGTCGCCGAGGAGCGCGAGGCCGCCGGCCATGTCGCCGTAGAGCGTGCAGTAGCCGACCGCCATCTCCGATTTGTTGCCGGTGGAGACGACCATCGCGCCGGTGCGGTTCGACCAGGCCATGAGGATGTTGCCGCGGATGCGCGCCTGCGCATTTTCATTCGTGAGATCGAATTTCTCGTCGCCGAAGAGCGCGTTAAACGCTTTTTCGTACGGCTGGTAAATCGGCGAGATCGGCACGACGTGAAAGGCGACGCCGAGGTTTTCGGCGAGAACGCGCGCGTCATCGATCGAGCCTTGCGACGAAAACTGCGACGGCATGGCGATGCCGGTGACGTGATCCGCGCCGAGCGCTTCGACGGAGATCGCGGCGGTAACGGCGGAGTCGATGCCGCCGGAGAGGCCGATGACGACGTCCTTGAAACCGCATTTGCGGATGTAGTCGCGCAGCCCGAGGATGAGAGCCGCTCCGATTTCTTCATCTTCTTCGAGGGAGAGAATGGATTCGCACGGCGAGCCGTGAAGCTGCACGAGCGCGTTGTGCTCCTCGAACGCCGGCGCGCAGAAAATCGTCTGCCCCTTCGCATCGATCACGATCGACGATCCATCGAAGAGCAGCTCATCGTTGCCGCCGACCTGGTTCACGTACACGAGCGGCACGTCGTAACGCGTGGCGATGCGCGAGAAAAGCTCGTAACGCGAGCGCCGCTTGCCGCTGTTGAACGGCGACGAGGAAATGTTGAGGATGACCTGCGCCCCTTGCCGCGCCAGCTCGTCGATCGGATTGCGGCAGTAGATCTTGATACCGAGGATTTCGTCGTCGAACCAGAAATCCTCGCAGATGGCGATGCCGGCCTTGACGCCGGCGATCTCGACGACGCCGACGCTGCGTCCCGGCTCGAAGTAGCGCAGCTCGTCGAACACGTCGTAGGTCGGCAGCAACGACTTGTGCTGTTCGAGAATGATCTTGCCGTTGCGCGCGGCGATGGCGGCGTTGTGCAGCGGCTTGCCGCACCACGACGCGCTGCGCGTGATGCAACCGAAGATGAGCGTGGTTTCGCCAGTGATGGCCGCCAGTTCATCGCGCGTTCGCAGCGCGGCGTCGACGAAGATCTCGCGATCGAGAAGATCGCGCGGCGGGTACCCGGTCACCGCCAGCTCCGGCACCAGCACGACATCCGCCCCCGCCCCGACACCTTCGGCGTACGCCCGCCGGATCAACTCTGCATTCGCCGCAAGCGCGCCGACGGTGGGGTTCAACTGAGCGATGTAGATCTTCATGCGCCGAGGGCGATTCTATCGTGCGCGCGCAGCGCCTCGCACCGGAGCGCTGGCGTCCCGCCGGCTGGCTCGGCTGCGTCCTCGCTGCCGAATGGGAGGTCGTGGCGAATGTTGAGTCTCGCGACGACGGTTCTTCGGTTATCAGCAAATGTTGCGACTCTGCCGGGCTGGCGGCGAGACGCCGCCAGGCCAGCCGGCGGGACGCCAGCGCTCCGTTTCGTCCGCACTACGCGTGCGCTTGCAAAGTCTCGTACGTCGCGCGCGCGATCTCCAACTCTTCGTTTGTCGGGATCACCCACACACCCACACGCCCCGCGCTGATGCGGCGTTCGTCGGTGCGCGGCGCGCGGTTTGCGGCGTCGTCGAGGATCACGTCGAGGAAGCGGAGGCGATCGCAGATGCGTTGCCGCATCGACGCGGAGTGCTCGCCGATGCCGGCCGTGAAGGCGATCGCATGGACGCCGTCGAGCCCGGCGCAGTAGCTGGCGATGTACTTCGCGACGCGGTAGGCGAAGACGTCGAGCGCGAGTTGCGCATTGGGATCGGACGACGCTTCCAGCTCGCGCACGTCGCCGCTGATTCCGGAGAGTCCGCGCAGTCCGCAGCGGTGATTGAGGAGATCGTCGAGATCGGTCGCACCGTTGCGCAATAGATAGAGGATGGCGCCGGGATCGAGATCGCCGGCGCGCGTCCCCATCACCAGGCCTTCCATCGGCGTGAAGCCCATGCTCGTATCGATGCTGCGTCCGCCGCGGATAGCGCAGACGCTGGCGCCGTTGCCGAGGTGCGCGACGATCAGTTTGTCGCCGGCGTTGAGGGCGTGCAGGCGTTTGGAAACGTACGAGTAAGAAATGCCGTGGAAGCCGTAGCGGCGGATGCCGAGCTCCTGCGGAATCGCGTAGGTCGATGCAACCGGCGGCAGCGTGCGATGAAACGAAGTGTCGAAAACCGCCACGATCGGGATGCCCTTCCGTTCACGCCGAACGTCTTCGATCGCTTTGACAGCCAGCGGATTGTGCAGCGGCGCGAGCGCAGACAGCTTGCCGATTTCGTCGAGCACGGCATCATCGACGATCGCCGGAGTCTCAAATCGCGATCCACCGTGCACGATGCGAACGCCGACGGCATCGACCTCATCCTCGGCCGCGCGTTTCTCGCCCGGCATCTCGTACGTCGCGGACTTCATCGACGAACTGCCGGGATTCAGCACGAGGATCTTCATGACAACGCCTTCCTGAAACATCGCAGGACCGCAGTTTCCTCGAAACCGAGTGCACGATGCGCCGCCGCGCTCGACACGTTGTCCGCCTCGGTATCGGACGCGATCTCCGTGCATCCTTGCGAGCGCGCCCACTCTTCCGCCGCCGCAATCAGCGCGGCGCCAACGCCAGTTCCTCGCGCATCCGGTTCGACGTACCACCCTTCCACGAACGCCACGCGATCGGTCTCGCAACCTTCGGCATACGGCCGGATCGAGAGCTCGACGAAGCCGATCGCTTCCTCATCAAACGCGATCAACACCTCGAGCGGCTCGCGAACCTCGGCCGCAAAATAGCGATCGATCTCATATCCGTGATCCTCCGCCGGCCAGAGCGCATCGCGCATGCGCAACCAAGAGTCTCGATCGTCGCGTTTGACGGGCCGTATGAACATTGGCGTTCTTTATACTCTCCGCACTCATGGCGAAAACGATCTTCTGCTTGCTGGCGTTTCTGGCTGCGACCGCAATGGCCGCCGACACGGCCGCCTCGGTCGCGCAACTCGTGAACGAACCGAACGCGGACAGCATCGCCGCGCGCGTCGGAGCGGCACTCGCCGCGAACGACAGCGTCACGCGCGCAGCCGCTGCGCGCGTCGCCCTCGTACGAGGACTGACCAGCGTCCTGCCGCAACTACGCACGGCGATCGCGACCGAAAGCGACGCCGACGCCGCGCGCGAAGAAGTTCGCGCGCTCATCGTTCTCGGCGACGCTTCCGACGTCGACCTCGCCCGCAACGCAACCCGAAAACTTCCGCCGGCGATCGACGACGTCATCGCCACGGCCGTGTCGCGCCGCCCCGATGCGTTCGAAATCTACGCGGTCGATCTTCGCGAGCACGGCTACGTGCCCGACGCCGCCTTCTTCACGCAAGCACTCTGGCGCCGTCCGGCGTCTGCAGTGGCCGACGGCTCGCGCCTCCTCGGCCAGCGCGACGCCGCCGGCTGGCGTGCGTTGTTGACGTCGATCCGCGAATCGCGCCTGGTCATGCCGCCCGGCGTCCTCGGCGCCTCGCTGAACATCCCGGTCGAAGACATGCGCACAGCGTCGGTCTGGTACCTGGTCCGCTTGTATGTGCCCGATCCGACGCTGATCCACGAAAGCGTCCGCGCCGTGCTGGCCGCGCCGAAAGAAGAAGCGAGCACGCGCGAGGCGTTCGGACGCGAACTGCTGCGGCGCATGCTCGGCGCCGAACGCAAAGACGATCCGCGCTGGCTGGAATGGCTGCAGAACGCAGAAGCCGACCCGCTGTTGGGAAATGACGAGGCGCTGTTCCTATACTTCACCGACAAAGAGTTCCAGGTGCGCAAGAACCATTGCGGCATCGCTTCGTCCGATTGCCGCATGCCAGCGTCGCGAGGCAGCGGGAAAAAGTTTCCATCCAGCGCGGTTGCACCGCCTTCCTATTTCCTCCCGAGCGTGCTTCCTCCCGGACTGGCCGGCGCCGTAGTCTCGCAGACGCGCTGCAATGGCTGGTGGCTTGCGCTGGCTGCCGCAGTGAGCGACATCGCCGGACGCGTGCAAAGCGTCGACATCAAACGAATTCAAATGGACACGCCGTGCGAAGAAGCGGTGACGACGCTGATGCGATTGTCGCTGGCGACGCCGTCCTCGATTGACGCTCCGTTAAAGAGCGAAAACATTGTGCTGATCAATGCGAAGAATCAACGTCCGTGTCTCAATGAGTCGCCATTAGGTGCTGCGACCACGTCCTCCGTTTTTCGAGTTGGCGGTGAGATTTCGGCACCAATCGCCAAGCACCGCGTCGATCCCCAATTTCCAGAATCGGCACGCCGGAAAATGGCCACAGGAACAAGCGTGGTCATTGCGACCGCCGTCGTCACGCGCGAAGGGTGCGTGCGAGCGGTCAATCTTCTTTCGCAATCACCTTTCCCTGAATTAAATGGCGCCGCGCTCGAAGCGCTATCCCAATGGACTTTCGAACCGGCCCGGCTTCATGGCGATCCAGTGGACGTCGAATTCAGTCTGACCATAAGTTTCCGCGCCGGGCGCTAAATGATCAAAGCAGCCACGCGTAGCCGATCTTAAGAAACAGCGTCCTATCGGCACGCTTCAGATCGACGCGATCATCGCCGAATGAACTATCCGAGTAGCCGAAGTAAAAGACCGTCTGCGGATTGATCTTGTACGAGAAGAGCAATTGCGTGAAAAGATCCTTCGACTTGCGATCGATGGAAAAACGATAGAGCGACGGATCACGCGTCACATCGCTCAATTGCACAATGGCCCGCGCCAACGTACGAATGTTGAAGTGGTACACGATCGTGGTCTGGGTCAGATTCGCGGTGAAGAGGCGGCCACCCGCGACGTCCAGCCGCTGGAATGTGTGATCGAAAGAGGCCGACAAACGACGCCCGAGGTTGAGCTCCATTCCCGGCTCCGCGACGAGTGTGTGGCCTTGGCGTTCATTTGAAAAATCAATTGTCTTCCCGCCCCGAACGAAGAAGTAGCCGTAAAAACTCGCGGACGGGCGGCCTTCGACATAGAAGTTCCAGCGCGGGTTGTCGTAATAGACACCGCGATAGTACTCGCGGTTAGGTGAGTATGTGGCCTGCACGAAGGTCTGCCGCGTACCCTGATACGTCACCTGGAAATCCTGGCCGTTCTCCTTAATCTTGCCGGCGCTGTCGGTAGTCCAATCCGCGCCGGCGAAGAACTGCAGCTTCGTGTACCACTGGCCCGGTTTGCCCCAAAGCGTTCGCTGGATAAAACCGCTTGGCTGTTTGGTATCGACGCGCGTGACGAAACCGGCGTCGCTGCGAAACAGCGGCCCGAGGTCCGAGTAGCGGATGGCCCATTGCCAATCGCGCGCGCCGTGGTTCCACCGGATGCTCACAGCGTCATCCGAGAAGTTGCCGGCGGGCTGGCCGTTCCTCGCGGCGACGGCGTTCGGATATTCGGTCGCACTGCGCAAATATTGAAATGTCACCGAATCCGCCTGCGAAAAGCGGAACAGACCGTCGATCCCCGACACTGCATTGGAGTAGCCATCGGCCGAACGCCCTGTAAAGAGCACGCCGATCGACGATGTCTTGCCGACGTCGCGCCGGTAGCGGGCCACGACCGCATTGACGTTCTGATCGATCGAATCGAGGCCGGAACCGTCGTAGCTCGGAAAGATCAGATTGTTGATGCGGTCTCTGGTGATGACGGCGCCGAATGCGTTCTTGTTTTCCTTCCCCGTCACCTTGATGCCGAGGTCCGGATTCGCGACGGTACGGGTGAAGACGGCGTTGATGGGCGTGGAGAAAAAGTCTGCGCCCTCGAGGAAGAACGGCCGTTTTTCGGGAAAGAACAGCGCGAACTGCTGGTTCTCCGCCAGCTGCGCGGCGTCGGCTTCCACCTGCGAGAAGTCGGGATTCACCGCGGCGGAAACGGTTACGTTCGGCGTGACTCCCCATCGCATCGAAAGGCCGGGATCGATCTTGGCGTCGCCGGCTTTGAGCGGGCCATCGGGAAAATCCGCTCGCTCCGCGGTCTGGTGCGCGGTAATGGTCGGATCGAGCTCGAGGTTGCGTCCCGGCCGCAGGTCGCGGAAACCCGTCAGCTTATCGAACTGGCAGATCAGACAGCTCGCGCCGCGGTCGGTCGGCATTGTGCGCAAGCGATGCCGGTTGTCGCGCGGCCAGTCGCGCGTGGCCATGAAGCCCCAGGTCTGCACGCCGGAACCGCGTGGAAATCGCAGTTGCGTGAACGGGATTGCGATCTCGACGACGTACCTGTCGGCCGTGATCCGCCCCTCCGACGCCCAGATCGCGTTCCACGACCAATCCTCGGAACCATCGACGTCGCTGTTGGTGGCGTCCATCTGCACGCCGAGCGGATTGACGCGAAACTGAAAGGCGCGCCGCTGATCGTTGAACGTGTCGATCATGAAGCCGACCGTGTCGTCGTTGAATGGGATGTCGCGATCGGTCAGATGCGCGCTGATGGCCGCGGGCTTCGCATCGTACGCGCGGAATCCGACGTACAGGTTCTGCCGGTCGAACGTGAGGAGCACGTCGGTTTTCGTAGGCGGCGGAAGGTTGTCCCCCGGATTCCACTCATACGCGAGCGGGATCGTCGTCGCGGTTTTCCAGGCCTCTTCGTCGAGACTTCCGTCAACGTGAATCGGACCGCTGGCCTCATGAATCTCGAACGTCGACGCCTGCCGCTGTTTGGACACCGGGGTGTCTGCCGCGGCCATGCCGCTTGACAGAAGTCCAATTACCGCGAGTCCGATCACCACACGCATCACTTGCCCCTCACAATCTTGATTGCCGACGGTACTTGGACGTAGCAGGTAAGAAACGGTTGGTTGAACGGAGCGGAGCGGCAGATGTTGCACAGGACTCAATCGATCGAGTCGGAAAACGTCGCCCCTCGGGCTGCGGGTTCGAAAGATTTCGTCCGGCCACTTCTCACAAGAAACACGTAAACCCGATCACCGTTCCGCAGCATCTGAATCGATCGTGGCCCGTTCAGGCCGGAACAGCTGCTGACGGACGCATAGTCGATCTCGATGACATCGCCCGCCCGAACGCCGGTTCCAGAACGGACCACTCGCAGAACGCGCGCGGCAACCCTGACCTCGCGGATGACCTCGAAATCGAAGAACGAGCAGCTCGACGGCTTGGCGAATCTTCGATGCACGTGCACCGACGAAACCTGGATGTACAAAACTTCCGGCGCCTTCCTCTGCAAGTCCTTATAAACGTCAGGCGAAAGATCGGCCAGAACGGCCGTCGCGAGAATCAGAAGGATCGCAATTGCGATCGACCGCTCACTCATGAATGCTCCTGGCGTCCGCGGTCTATTGTCCACGCAAGGATGAACCGGACGCGATTAAACCGCCTGCTCGATTGCTCGACGCACTCGCCAAGCCTGCAAGAGATGGCGTCTCTCGTGAGCCACGATGACATGAAGACCTGTAGCAAGACTGAAGAAGATCCCTCGCACGAACGGGTTTGGGAATCGTATGCCCGCCAGATCTAAGTCTGCATTCGCGCGTAAGAACGCTCCGGCCTGGCCTTGCGTAGCGATGAAATCTGCGAATGTCTCCGCCAGTGGCGGTGCGTTACGCGGTCGAGTCTTCCGAGGTGCCTTCATCCTGGACCACCACCTCGGCGGCGGCTCAAGGAGTCCCACGAAGAACCGCCCCACCAATCCCGGCCTCGCGGGCCTCCGTCGATACATTCCACGAAGTCGAGCGCGGTTCGCCGGCTCCTGCATCGCATTCAGATACAGTCGATTCCCCGTAGCGAGGTGATCAAGGCATTCGGACACGCTCCAGCCGCCACCTTCCGGCCGCCGCATCCCCTGCTCCTCGGACAATCCATCCACAAGCGCGTCCGCTTCGCCCGCGACCAATTCCAGCTGATCCCGAAGCTCCGCGATGTCCGCCGGCATGTTCGAGTCCATCGCCGCAACCATAGAACACGAACCCGAGGTCTGCAATCCGTCGTTGGAAAGTAGAGAAGTTTGCCGGAGGGTCAGAGTGCCGAGGGTCAGAGGGTCAGGCCTTTGCCGGAGGGTCAGAGAGGGTCAGAGGGGTCAGAGGGGCCAGAGGGGGTCAGAGGGTCAGGCCTCTGCCGCGCGTAATCCAAGGAGGCGGCGCGAGGGAATGGAAGTGTGGGAGGTGGTCGGAGGTGGTCGGCGATGGGGTCAGGCCTCGAGGAGGGTCAGAGGGTCAGGCCTTTGCCGGGTCAGAGGTGGTCGGCGATGGGGTCAGGCCTCTGTTCTGACTTCGATATGAAAGCCTCCCGCGAGATTTGCGAGCATTCACATGTAGTTGATGATGAAAGTCAGGCCTTTGGCCGCGCGCAATTCACAGTTCCCTAATACGGATGATGGGGTCATTGGGATGATTGGGTCAGGCCTCTGCTCTTTGATGTGATAGTTCGCCAGATCAGGAACATTTACATGGTCGATACGAGGGTCAGCCCTTTGGCCGCCCGATTGACCATCGGCAAATGCTAGGAAAGCGTTTTGCGAAGGTCACTCCTTTTCAGTGCAAGCCTTCGGCTGCGCGGAATTCACGGTTGCGAGATGTGGCAGACTGCCTGTTGGAACTGCTCGTTGCGTGTCCAGACGTGGCTGCGCCGCCGGCGCTATAGATTCCCTATTGGACGCGCTTGCCCGTCACACCGGGCGCCGGCAGTTTCTTACGCAAGCTGCAATGCAGCGATCGCTCGTCGCGCCAGGTCTTGTAACAATTCGTCGCCGGCCAGCTCGCGATCACCGTTGCGGATCAAGGTCGAGATGTAACCGGAACTCCGAAGGCGGAGCGCGGCGGCAATCTCCCGCAGGCGCAGCAACCCCTCGTTCCAGCCGATCCAGGCAGCGAGCATCCGAGGAGCACCGCCGTGGCGATGGCGGAGATCTTTTTCATCGATGCAGCAAATCTTCGCGACCGCCTTTACGACCGTCGCCATCTTCAGACGCGGAATCAGTCGTTGTGCCCTCGCGTGCTCATCGGACCGCGGCTTCTCCGCGATTACCTTCCGCATTTTCTCGACCCATTCCGCGCTGCCGAGGTAGATCTGACCGACGAGTTTCTCCCATATCGACTCGGTCGTTGCGAGCTTCGCCAGGACGTATTCGCGATACATCTCATGGCACTTTGCCGGCTCGGGATGCAGGTCAAACAGCCACTCGGAGTAAAGCCACTCCGGGATCGGCTCGAGACCGGCGTGCGCTCGGTAACTCGACCACTGATAATCGGCCGGGCCGGCGACCATCCCTGCCCGCACGGGATTCAGGACGGTGTAGCGCCTCACCTCGCTCAGGTAATTCTGCTCATCGACGAGGATCGACTTGTAGCGCCCCTGAAAGAGATGCCCTACGCGCTTGTATCGTTTGTTGAAGATGCGGGCGTATTCGCTGTTCAGCCAGTGCATTCCCTTCGCGAGTGTGCGGAACGGCGTCTCGATGACCATATGGTAGTGATTCGTCATCAGGCAGTATTCGTGGAGACGCCAGCGGAACCGCTTGACGGCCGTCGCGAGCAGGGACAGAAACTCCAGCCGATCGTCATCCTGCCGGAAGATGTCTCTCCGTTCATTGCCTCGGGATGTGATGTGCCAGAAGGCACCTTCGAATTCAAGTCTCAGCGGTCTTGACATGCCCCCGAGGATCCCTCGGTGTCAACAAAACACGCAGAAACTCCACCCAATCGACCGAGGATGTTTCCATTCCGAGGAGGTATTGGGCCGTTTCGATACACCGTGTAGAGTCGCGATTCGATCGACGACAAGCGGAGGCCCGACCCTACTCGCCTTTTCATAGAGTCGCGATTCGACGGACGAGAAGCAGAGGCCTGACCCTACTTCGCTCGTTCGCTCGCGAATTCAAGTGTCAGCGGTCTTGACATGCCGCCGAGGATCCCTCGGTGTCAACAAAACAAGGAGAAACTCCAACGAATCGACCGAGGTTGTTTCCATTCCGAGGAGGTTTTGGCCTTTCGATACAGCGTGACCCTTGTGAAGCAGAGGCCTGACCCTAGTCAGTTCCCATGGCTGACGTTTCTTTCAGCCAGAGAGCCCTTCCCGCCTCCCCGAGGCGGCGTTCGGATTCGATCCAGCCGAAGCAGAGGCCTGACCCCATCTTCCGCTCATACATATGAAGAAGAGGCCTGACCCCACTTCTTCTAATCCCACTTCTTCTAATCGAGGGGAAAGCCAGACCCACTCGCGGACCCTTCCCGCCCAATTCGATCGACGAGAGGCAGCGGCTTGACCTTTCTCGTGCTACGAGAATCGCCATTCGTATCGACGTGAAGCAGAGGTCTGACCCTACTTCTTTTTTTCCAACCGGTGCTCTATATGTCTTCCGAATCTATAAGCCGTTGCTACCCAAAGCAAAGCGATCGACACTGCGACTTGTACAAGGGCTTCCGTGCTCCAACTCCATCTGTTGTTGAATTTCATAACTCCCAATGCAAAGAGAGCAGTCAAACCTATTGACACAAAGATAATGTCGACTCCCGGTCTGGGATCAATCGGCGTTAGATAGAACATGGCACAAATCCAGATTGCTGGAATCGCATAAAGCCAATGAATCCAACCCGCCAATGGTGTATGTCCAAAATGTGTGTGTGCTTCTGGGACTACTTTGCCCATTTCTTGGTACAGAACTCCGGCGACAAGACTGACGGCTATCACCACCGCCAAGAGCATGAGTCCGCGTCGCGAAAGGTAGGGTAGGCGATACGAAGTAATGATATACGCCACTATTGGAGTGGTGATAAAGACGTCTGCCCACATGCCGCCGTGCTCAATGAATGCATACGCACCTCGAAGTCTGTGGATCTCAAGGATCTGTGTCTGCGAGAAGTATCCATCTAGGTACGCACAAAGACCTTGGATGCTTACTAAGGCTACGCCCGATGCAAGGATCGCCAAGAACTTAGCAGAACGAAACAGCGCCTTAATCTCCATATTTCCGTGGGCACCCGACCAAGAGTCCTGCGCTGATGACCTAACTTCACCTTGTGAGACGGAATCATTGGGAGCTGCATGTTTCTCAGCGCCACGCGCCTGCAGAGGAGGAAGTTCGGAACGAGGCAAAGTCTTGGCGCTGCTGAAGAAGCTTGCAACAACACCGCCCTTGCGTGTTGCTACGCCTGACAGAGTCTCCCAAATGAGAAGGTGCTCACCCGCTCGGCTATTAATCTCATGCTCTAATGATTTCACTCGACGCGCTGCTCTCGTTATGTCGCGAAGATTTACAAAAACGCCTAGCCCTAATACGACCAAGAGCGTGAAAGCTCCTAACCAGGAGTGCAATGGGGAGTTAGTAGAAAGCTCTTTTAGCACCCATATTAGTACCGTGATCCCAATCGTTGTAAGGGTAAAACCGTTAGCGGTGCGACTGACAATTTCTGCGCGAAGAGTGGAATACTCACTTAGCAAGATGTGAATCCTGTCGTTCGCTGTCAAGGCCGGAGAAACGTCATCGTGCGTCGAGCAGCCATCATTGGACACAGTGTCTTCCTTTAAATCGAGCTGCATTATCCCGAACCAACTAGGCGACGCGCAATGATTGGCCTCGCTCCCTCGTCGGGCACTCTAAACCCCCACCCCCTCCACCCGCCCCGCGTAGCCCTCGACTGCTTCGTCCTCGTAGCCCCCGTGATACTCGCGCGTGTCAGGCCGTTTGATCTGCGAGTGGGGGACGATGCGGTCGCGGCGGGCGCCGCGGAAATCGTCGAGGGACTTGAAGCCGCGGGAGTCCATGAAGTCGGACATGCCGGTGGTCAGGGTTTTGATCACGTTCGGGCCGATGGCGTGGTCGAGCATGGCGGCGGTGCAGACCTGGGTCGTGCCGCAGCCGAGGAGGAAGTAGTTGAGGGCGTGCTCGAAGGTGGCGATCCCGCCGATGCCGGAGAAGGCTTTGTCGGGGAAGGCTTTTGTCAGTTGGGCCATCTTCGCGAGCGACAGCGGGAGGATGGCCGGGCCGCCGAGGCCGCCGGGGGAGACGTAGCCTTCCACGTTCATTT
>JAXDIO010000356.1:0-6851 GCA_034663965.1 Thermoanaerobaculia bacterium
CGTGCGCAGCGCCATGATGTGGCCCAGCGCCCCGCGCATCCGCTCGATGTTGGTCACGATCGCCTTCGTCGTGAAGTCATGCGCATTGCTGTAGACGATCACATTCCGCACCTCGCTCTTCGTCCAGTTGCCACCGAGGTCGAGAGCGTGAGCCGGGAGGGCGAGAAGGACGACGAGGATGGTGACGGCGAGGGTGGGCAGGCGGCTCATGGAGGCATGATACGGGCACGCATTTCATCCGACGCGTCCAATCACACCTCTCGACGGGAAAACCGAGGGCCACACCTTCGTTTTTCGATGCTGAATGTCCGCGCGTCGAAGGCCGCAATCAAGGAAGAAGCGCAAAAGCGCGTACGTGTTTCGGGCGGACGACCGTGAAGTGGCGACGATCCAGCGTGGCGATGACCTCGAGGCGGAGTCTTTCGGCGAGCGCCACGACGGAAGCGTCGACGGTCCCAAGAGGCAGATCGTGATAGCGGGCTACGAGCTCCGCGATGCGCATCCAATCGCCTGGCAGAACCGGTGCGGTAGTGAAGTTTCCGGACGAAAGATCGCCAAGGAAACGCACTTCTGCCTCCCAGCCGAGGCGGGATTCGATGAGATAAGAGACTTCGGTGATGACGAGTTCGGGGACGAGTAAAGGACCCGGGTACGATTCAAGAAGTTGCAAGCTCGCTTCGTGATCGGCGTCATCTTCGTCGATGTACGCGTAAAGAGGCCCTGCATCCACGATCAGCGTGATCGGCGAGCCTCCTGCCGAAGGATCGCCTCAATGCGGCGCGCCGTGTCACGGCTTCCGCTTCGTCCCGCTTTGGCAGCGATCAGACGCCGTGCTGCGACGCCGCCCACATGCGCCTCGATCGCTTCTCGTGTGATCTCTCCGATCGTGCTGCCTCGCCGCGCGGCCTCATGACGCAATTTCGCGTCGAGATCATCGGGGAGCTTGACTGTTGTCCGCCGCATGGTATGCCAGCATATCTGAGGCAGATGAGAGCGTCAACGTGGCGTCTTCACTGATTTCGCGAGGGGAAAAGTATGGTGCCCAGGGACGGAATTGAACCGCCGACACGAGGATTTTCAGTCCTCTGCTCTACCAACTGAGCTACCTGGGCCCGAGGGTGGGCGGGGAAACGGGCGCGGAAAATACCACGCGGAAGCGGGGGTGTAAATCGTCGCGGTGCGGCTTTCATTCCGACCTCAGCGGGTACGGTCGCGGACGATCGTGGCGAGATCGCGGAGTGGTGCCGCGGCGGGGCCAAGGTTGGAGATGGAGGAGAGCGACGTCTCGACGAGTTCGTCGCTGAGCTTCTTCGCGCCATCGACGCCGGCGAGTTTGACGAACGTCAGGCGGTCGGCGTCTTTGCCGACGTCTTTGCCGAGTTGTTCGGGGCTACCAACCACGTCGAGGATGTCATCGGTAATCTGGAAGGCCAGGCCGAGGTTCTTGGCGAAGATCTCGATGCGTCCGAGGGCGGCGGGAGAGGTGTTGGCGAGCATCGCGCCGACGGCGGCGGCGGCGACGAAAAGGGCGCCGGTTTTGCGGGAGTGGATGAATTCGAGCGTGTCGAAATCGAGGCGCGACGTTTCGCTGTGCAGGTCGACCGCTTCGCCGGCGATGGTGCCGTCCCAGCCGACGGCATCGACCACACGTTTGATCACCTGCAGCATCGGCCACTGGCGCGGAGTCAGCGCGGCGTAGTTCTTCGCCACGAGTCCATATGCGTGATTAAGAAGCGCGACCGACGAGAGAATCGCCAGGTCTTCGCCGAATTCGCGATGCAGCGTTGGCTGTCCGCGGCGGAGGAGCGCATCGTCCATCGACGGCAGATCGTCGAGGATCAGCGACGACGCGTGGATCATCTCCATCGCGGCCGCAGCGTCCGCGAGTCTCTCCGCTTTGCAGCCTGCCGCCTCCCCTGCCGCCATCAACAGAACGCCGCGAACGCGCTTGCCGGATGAGGTCAGCGCGCGCTTGAGAGGATCGGCCAGCGGCTTCGGGGCGCCGGCGCGGAGGGCGATGTTTTTGAGGGTTTCGTCGATCAGCGCGCGCCGCGCCGCGAAGTAGTCGTTCACTCGGGCGCATGGTAGCATCGGCTCTCTTCGGCAACGGGAACTCTATGAACCTGAGACACTTCGGGCGCGCCCAGCAGATGTGGGTTCTGATCGTTGCCTGCTTCCTGTTGTTCGCGCTGTTCCTGCTCCTGGTCCCCGGGATGACATTCGCTCTCTGGTGGCCCTCGATGCTTGCAGCGCTCCTCGCCTGCGCGATCACCGTCGCCGCTTTCCAGTGGTGGCTGGGCTCCGTCCTCGCCCGCCGCGATTCGTCGATCCAGCTCCTCAATCGGATCACTGCCGGCGATCTCTCGCTTGCAGCGCGCGAGATTCATCTGGCCACGCAATCGACGCGGATGTCCGCGGCCCTGCGTGCGCTCGTGTCGAACCTCGAACGCACCATCCGCCGATTCGCGCAACTCGCCACGGACGTCGCAACCGCCAGCGGTCAGATCAGCGGACGTTCGCGCGTGCTCGCCCGCGGCGCCGGCGAGCAACTCGTCTCGACCGAATCGACCTCGGCGTCGGTCGGCCAGATCGACCAGACCATCAACAACGTGCGCACGTCGATGGAGGAGCTCTCCGCGAATGCCGAGGAGACATCGACCTCGGTACTGGAGATGTCGGCGTCGATCGAGGAAGTGAGCCGCATCGCCGACACGCTGGCCGAATTCGTCGAGCAGACGTCCTCGGCATTCGAAGAGATGAGCGCGTCGATCTCGCAGGTGGCGGCGAACACGGAAAGCTTCTCGTCGTTCGCGACGCAGACCGCCAGCTCGATGGTGGAGATGAATGCGACCACCGAGGAGATCGGCAAGTCGGCCAAGCAATCGGCGGAGCTCGCGCGCTATGTGAAGGATGCCGCAAGCGAAGGACGCGTCGCGGTCAGCGGCACGGTCGAGGGCATGCGCAAGATTCAGGTTGCCGTCGATGAAGCGAAAGCCGCCCTCGGCGAGCTGGCCAATCGCTCGCAAGAGATTGGCGAAATCGTTCGCGTCATCGACGAGATCGCGGGGCAGACCAATCTCCTCGCGCTGAATGCAGCGATCATCGCCGCGCAGGCGGGCGAACGCGGGAAGGGATTCGCGGTCGTCGCAGACGAGATCCGCGATCTTTCCGAACGCACCTCGGTGTCGACCGACGAGATCCGCACGCTGATTCAAAACGTGCAACGCGCGGTCGATCGCGCCGCCGAGCAGATGACGATCAGCAGCGATCGCGTATTCGACGGCGTCGCGCTGACCGCACGCGCGGAGCAGACGCTCGACAAGATTCTCGACATGACCGCGCGGTCGACGAACTCGATTGCCGAGATCGCGCGTGCGACCGACGAGCAGTCTCGCGGCAGCAAGGCGGCGACGGCGGCCATCGAAGAAGTGACGAAGATGGTGCAGCAGACGGCGAGCGCGACGCAGCAACAGTCGCAGACGGCGCGCAAGGTCGGCGAGCAGACGTCGATGGTGCGCGACTACACCAAGCACCTCAAGCGCGCGATGTCGGAGCAGGAAACGGGCAGCCGCGCCATCAGCCGGGCCATGGAGAACATCATGGGCCTCGTGCAGAACGTCCTCGAATCAACCTCGGTGCTTGCAACCGAAAGCTCGGCCATCGTGAAGGCGATGGGCGTGATCCAGCAGGCCACGCGCGAGTCGAACGTTTCCATCGGCGATCTCAATCAGATGGCGAACACGCTGTCGCATGAGTCGACGCTGCTGAATTCGGAGCTGGATCGCTTCACCCTGCCGACGCCGACCGAGGGCGGCAAGCTGACGACGTCGACAGTGCTGTGGCAGCAACTGACGCTCGATCCGATCAACGTCAGTTCCGCCGCGCTGGGGTTTATCTCGAAGACGATTCAGGCGCATCTCGTCATATACGGCGAAGGCGCAGAGCTGATTCCCGGGCTCGCCGAACGGTGGGAGATCCTCGAACAGGGACACGTCTATCGTTTCCACCTGCGCCGCGGCGTGCGTTTTCACAACGGGCGCACGCTTGAAGCGAAAGACGTCCACGACTCGCTGGTGCGGCTGCTGCTGCCCGAGTTGAATTCGGCATCGAGCTGGATCATGCGCGAAGTGCGCGGCTCGGCGGACGTGATCGCGGGCCGTACGCGCACTCTGACCGGCATTCAGGTGCGCGATCAACACACGGTCGACATCATCCTCGACGAGCCGCTGGCGTTTTTCCTGTCGCTGCTGACGATGCACGAGGCGGCGATCATTCCGGCCGAGGAAGCGCGCGATCCGGAACGATTCCGGTTGCATCCCGTCGGCGCAGGACCCTTCCGTTTGGTCGAGGCGACGGAGGGCGAACGCGTTCGCGTGCAGCGCAATCGTGACTACTACGTGCCGGGCATTCCGCACCTCGACGAACTGGAGTTCCGGCTCGACCTGCGCAGCTTCCGCGACGTGGCCGAGGCGTTTCTGCGCGGCGAGGTGGACGTCGCGCACGGCGTACCGCTGAACATCGTCAGCGAGCTCCGCACCGATCCGCGCATCGCGCCGTACATGCTGACCACGATCCAGTTGCACACGTCGTACTTCGGCTACGACTGCACAGTGGCGCCGTTCAACCGCGTCGAAGTGCGGCAGGCGATCAATCACGCCATCAACCGCGACCGGATCAACGAGCGCGTCTTCGCCGGACTCGGCGTCGTGGCGAAGTCGCTCCTGCCTCCGGGCCTCCTCGGCTACGACGCGAACCTTCGCGGCATCGAACACGATCCCGAACGCGCGCGGTCGTTGATGCGCCAGGCCGGCGTCAGCGGTGGACTGCGCGTCGAGTACCGCACGTGGGACACGGACGAGTTCAACAACTCCGGTCAGCTTCCGCTGATCATCGAAGACCTCGCCTTAATCGGCATCGATGTGAATGTGACGATGCATTCGGCGGTCGATGCGCGCAAGCCGCTGGTCAATTCGGGGCACGGGATGTTCTTCTGCGGCAACTGGTACGCGGACTTTCCCGACTCCGACAATTTTTTCTACGTCTTCTTCCACAGCGAGGCGCACTCGATTCGCGGCTTCTACTTCCACAGGCCGGAGGTCGACGCGCAGATCGATGAAGCGCGCCGCGCGAACGATCCCGAACGGCGCGCGGAGATTTACCGCCAACTGAATCAGATGGTGATCCGCGAAGCGCCGCTGGCCACGCTCTTCCACGAACGCTTCTTCGTGCTGCAGAAACCGGAAGTGCGGGGACTGCGGACGTCGCTGGTGCCGCCGCCGGTGCGGTATCACGGGACTTGGATCGAGGAGTAACGGCGGGTGCGTCCCGAGACGTAGACCCCAGCCACGATCATCGCTCCTGCAAGCAACGCGATCGGCCGGATCTGTTCCTGCAGAAAAATCGACGCGAGGATGACGGCGAACACCGGCTGCAAGTAGGTGTACGCGGCGACGACGGAACTCTCCGCATACTTCAGCGCCCAGGCGTTCATCAGGTACGCGGCGATGGTGGGCCCGGCGATCACGAAAGCAAGTGACCACCACGCGTTCGGAGGAATCGCGCGCCATGGTTCGTGCAGCATCGGCCACGCGGCGATCGGGAGCATGACGATCGATGCAATCGCGAACATCCGCGCGATCACGCGGCGGGCGGACATCCGCGCCATGGCCGGTTTCGAGAAGACGAGATAGAGCGCGTACGAGAGCGAGTTGCCGACGATCATGAGGTCGCCGAGGAGCGATTTCGCGGTCCCGCTGAAGCCCTCTGCTCCCACCAACACGATCGCGCCGGCGGCGGACAACGCGATGCCGCCGACCTTTGTCGCGGTCGGAAACTCGCGCCCGAGGGCGATTGCGGCGGCGAGCGCGAAGATCGGAATCGTCGTGATCAGGATCGCCGCCGCATGCGCTGTCGTCAGCGCGAGGCCGGCCAGGAAAAGCGTCTGATTGATGACCACGCCGAGGATCGAGAAGCGGAAGAGCCGCCATCCGTCGCCGGCCTCGAGCGGTGCGGCGTTCCGCTCGCGAAGCACCGTGTTCAAGAGGATGGCCGCCGCGAGCACGCGTAAGTACGCGAATGTCAGCGGGTTGAAGACATGCATCCCGACCTTCGAGATGATGTAGTTGATCGCGAAGAGCACCGAAACGGATGCCATCGCGGCGTGGACAAACCCGGTGCTTGGGTACTTTTGCAAGGCGCGGCATCATAATCGCGTAAACGCGGGCGGCGGACAGCCGTCCAAAGGGTCGTGGGTACCGTGGCGACATTTCGAGTGAATCCAATCAGCGAATCCGCGCCGTCTGACCAGGAGCTCATCGCACGCACGCTGGGCGGCGACGGAGCAGCGTTCGGAATCCTCGTCGACCGGTTCCAGCGCAAGATCTACCGCGTCGCCTATGCCATCACCCGCGATGACACCGAGGCCGACACGATCACGCAGGACACATTCATTCAGGCTTACACGCACCTCGGAAAGTTTCAAGGCCGCGCCGAACTGGAAACGTGGCTGACGCGCATCGCCATCAATCGTTCGCGCGACTGGCTGCGGCGCCGCAAGTTCGTCAGCATCTTTTCGCACGACGACGCCGACAGCGACGACCGCATCTATGCTATCGAGCCGGTCGACGAGCAGCCCGACGCCGAACGCTTATTCATGTCCCATCAGCTCCGCGCGGCCATTCTCCGCGCCGAGCGTACGTTATCGTCGCAGCAGAAAATCATCTTCCGTCTGCGACACTATGAGAATCATTCACTCGAGGAGATTGCAGAGCTCCTCGGGTTGCGCTCCGGAACGGTCCGGGCGCATCTGTTCCGCGCCATCCACAAGGTCCGCAAAGAACTCGGCGAGTGGG
>JAXDIO010000411.1:0-10330 GCA_034663965.1 Thermoanaerobaculia bacterium
AGGCGATCCACGGCATGACCGTGTTGTGGCCAACAGGCGCGTCGGGCGCGCTGTTGGCGTCCATCGAGGCGAACGACTTGAAGCGGCCGATGAACTCTTCCTTCGTCGCGTGCGACATGTACGAGCCCGCCGGTGTCAGGTTCGCGGTGTAGTTGCGGCCCCACGGTCCCTTCATCTCCCAACCGCCCGCGAACGGCTTGTCGGCGATCAGCGCGTTGTGATCGTCGTGCGGCGTATGGCATTCGTAGCAGCCGCCGATGGTCGTCAGGTACTTGCCGTAGGCGACGCTGTTGTGCGCATCGGGCGTCGCCACCACGCCCTCGACCGGCTTCGGAGCGAACTTGATCATCACGTTGACCGGGAAATCGATGTGCTTGGCCGGCACTCCGGTGTGGATCGGTTTGAGCGTGCGCAGATAGACGACGACGGACTTCACATCGTCGTCGCTCATGTTGCGAAAGTGCTCGTACGGCATCATCGGGAAGAGCGCCTCGCCCTTGTTGTCGATGCCTTCGCGGACCGCGCGAATGATCTCGCCGTCAGTCCACTTGCCTAGTCCGAATTCCGAGTCCGAGGTGATGTTCTGGGCGGCGACGACGCCGGGGAATCCGATGTTCTTGTCGAAGATCATTCCTCCTTGCCCCTCGGTTCCCGGTTTCACCGGCACGCCGAACTTGACGACGTGATCGGAGTGGCAGTCGAGACAAACCGACACGTGTTCGACGAGGTACTCCCCTCGGGCCATGCGCTCCGGCGTGGCCTGCAGCTTTTCCGCGGAGGCCGGCCGCGACGCCGGCTTCTTTGCCGTTAGCCAGATCAAGCCGATGGCAATGACTGCGACGACGAGCAACACAACTCCCCCAACGATCTTGAAAAAGGTCTTCATCTCTCTCTCCCAACTTGAACGATTTCGGACATTTTACGGGACAATTCGCGGAATGGTTCTCTCCGCAATCCTCCTCGCCGCCACCTTGCAGACGAACGTCGCCTCGGTCACGAAGATCTACGACCGCGACTACGCGAAGAAGCTCGTCCCGATGCTCACCGAGGTGATCAGCTTTCCGACCACGCAGTTCGATACCGAGGGACACGCCGCGCAGAAAGCGTGGCTCGCGAAAACCGCGGGCGAACTTGGCTTCACGTATCGCGACGCGGGATTGATCAGCGAGATCGAACTGCCAGGTCCGCCCAACGCGCCGGTGCTGGGACTCATGGTCCATGGCGACGTGCAGCCGGCGGAGCCCGATGCCTGGTCGTTTTCACCGTTCTCGGGCAAGTCGGATGCGACGTACGTCTACGGCCGCGGCTCGGCCGATGACAAAGGTCCGCTGGTGCAGGCGCTGCTGGCGATGAAGGCGCTCGCCGACAGCGGCATCGCGCGGACGCACACAGTTCGACTGCTGGTCGGTAGCGACGAGGAATCGAACAACACCGACGTCGCCGAGTATCTGAAGACGCATCAGCCGCCCGACTACACGCTGGTTATCGATTCCGAGTTTCCCGTGGTCGTCGGCGAGAAGGCGTGGAACACGTTGTCGCTGACGACGGACGCAAAGTCCGAACGGCCCGGCATCACGAAGCCGTATGGCGTGTCGTTCATCGAAGCGGGACTGGCGACGAGCATCGTCCCCGATCGCGCCGAGGTGAAGCTGCGGTGGAAGGGCGAAACGGCGGATTGGGAGCCGGTGATCGCCGCGGTAAAGGCGGCGAAGCTGCCGCCTGACACGCGCATCGCGACACAAGCGACCGGCGCGGAACTGCGCATCGTCGCGTATGGACATTCGTCGCACGCCGGCGTGAACCTCGAAAGTGGCCGCAATGCGCTCGTGGCGCTCGCGCGCTCTCTCGACGGTTTGGTGCCGACGGGCGGCGCGAACGATCTCCTCGCATTCGTCCGCCTCGCCGGCGCCGACATCTACGGCACCGGCCTCGGCATCACCGACACGGACAAGCTCTGGGGCCGATACGCCGTCAACATCGCCACGATCAAGCCCGATGCGACCGATCCGAAACTCTCAACACTCACGATCAACATCCGCCGCACGCCACCGCGAACCGGTCCGCAACTGAAGGCGAAGATGGAGGATCTCGTGGCCGCGTTCAACAAAAGCACCGGCACATCGCTGGTGCCGGCCGGCTTCTATGGCGACGAGCCACTCGCGTTCGACCCGAATTCGAAAATCGTGCGGCGTCTACTGGCCGACTACGCCGCCGCGACAGGGACGAAGAATCCCAAGCCCGCCATTTCCGGCGGCGGAACGTACGCGAAACGCCTCCCGAACTCGATCGCCTTCGGCATGTGGTTCCACGACAAGCCGTACCCGGGCCACGACGTCGATGAAAAGAATCCGATCGCGGATCTGCAGAAGGGGACGAAGGTTTTGATTCACGCGCTCGTGGATATCGCGACGGGGCCGAAGATCGAGAACGCGTTCAAGCCGTAAACGTTTTTAATGTCCGTTGCGCGACGCCGCGCGGAACGCTGTCCCGTTCTGCAATTCGCCGACGACGCGGTCGAGGCCTTGGTTGCTCTGCAGCGCGACGTGCTGCGCGTACTCATCGCAGACGGGGCAGAGTTGGCGGCTCAGGTCGGCGTCAGGAACGCGGCTACCACACAGTCGACAAGTGGAGTCAGCGTTCGATGCCATGCGCGACAGTGTAGCATTCGTCGTGCCCGCAGCCCCGCGGCGCGCTTTGCACTCCACGAAAAATCATGGCCACCAATCTCAAGAAAGTCGTCATCGTTGGACGCCCTAACGTCGGCAAGTCGACGCTCTTCAACCGCCTCGCGGGCAAGCGGCGCGCGCTCACGCACGACATGCCCGGGATGACGCGCGACCGGCTGTCGGACGTCATCACGCTCGACGACGGCCGCCGCTATGAACTCACCGACACCGGCGGACTTGAGTACGGCGACTCGCCGATGTCCGCGTTTGCCGGCGAGATTCGCGACCAAGCCCGGCGTGCGCTCGACACGGCCGACTTCATCCTCTTCGTCGTCGACGGCGCCGCCGGCGTGCTGACCGAGGATCGCGACATCGCGACGGAACTGCGGCCCGCCGCGGGACGCACGCTGCTGCTGGTCAACAAAGTCGATCGCCGCGACGCCGAAGAGAACGTGCCGGAGTTTTACGAACTTGGATTCGAGCGAATGCTGCCGCTGTCGGCGGAGCACGGCGAAGGGATCGACGAACTGTTCGACATCATCGGCGAGATCGTTCCAGCGGATTCGGTGACGGAGATCGATGAGGACGACAAGGGTCCGATTCGCATCGCCATCATCGGACGGCCGAACGTTGGCAAGTCGTCGCTACTGAATCGCCTCGCGGCGGAAGAGCGCGCCGTCGTCTCGCCGATCTCCGGCACTACGCGCGACGCGATCGACATGGAGATCGAGCGCCACGGGCAGCAGTACCTGATCATTGACACTGCCGGAATCCGCCGGAAGGGCAAGACACACGACGAGGCCGAGAAGTTGTCGGTGATTTCCGCGCGCAAGGCGATCGAACGTTGCGAGATCGCGCTGGTGATGATCGATGCGGTCGACGGCGTGACTGGACAGGACGCCACTGTCGCCGGCTACGCCGAGGACGCGGGCAAAGCCGCGATGCTGCTGGTGAACAAGTGGGATGCCGATACGCACGCGCAGGACGACTACAAAAAAGTCGAAGAGGAGATCCGCTTCAAGCTGAAATTTCTCCCGTACGCGCCGGTCGAGTTCATCTCCGCGAAGACCGGCCGCCGCGTCGAAAAGATTTTTCCGAGCATCGACAAAATCGTAGCCGGCTACCGCAAACGCTTCGGGACGTCCGAGCTGAACCAGATCCTCGAAAAAGCCATCGCCGGCCACCAGCCGCCCGCGGTGAAAGGCCGCCCGCGCCGCTTCTACTACACGACCCAGCTCAAGACGCAGCCGACCACGATCGCGCTCTTCTCAAACGTCGACGAGCCGCTGCACTTTTCGTATAAGCGGTATCTGGAGAATCAGTTCCGGGAGGGATTGGGATTGGTTGGATGCCCGATCCATCTCGTGCTACGGGCTCGCAAGGGGATGAAGAAAGAACGTTAGTCACGCGGAGGCGCGGAGGCGCGGAGAAAAGCTATCTGGGAAACGCCTCCTTGACCCCGCCGTCGACCGGTAGCATCGCGCCCGTCGTCTTCGCAGATCGCGGCCCAGCGAGAAAAAGCGCCGCCTCCGCGACGTCGTCCGCCGTCACCTCTGTCTTCAGCAACGTCCGGTTCCGATAAAAGTCGGGGAGGTTTTCCGACGAAATCCCATACGCCGTGGCGCGCATCGAGCGCATTTCGTCGCTCCAGAATCGCGAGCCGCCGAAGATCGCGTCGGGGTTGAGCATGTTGGCGCGGATGCCGAACTCGCCGCCCTCCAGCGCCACGATGCGGCACAGCTGCGCCTCGGCGGCTTTGCTCACGCTATACGCGCCGAACTCCTTGCCGGGCGCGGTCACATTTTTCGACGCGTTGAAGACGATGCTGCCGCCGGTTTTCTGCTGTTTCATGATCCGCAACGCCGCGCGGGCGACGAGAAAGTGTCCGCGCGCGTTGACGGCGAACGCGCGATCCCAGTCGGCAGCGGGGAGGACGTCGAGGCTGCCGAACGATGAGATGCCGGCGTTGCTGACGATGATGTCGACGCCGCCGTAAGCGGCGATCGTTTCCGCGTACGCGCGCTCGACATCCTCTTCGCTCGACACATCGAGCCGCAACGCAATCGCGCGACGCAGTCCGTGCTTGGCGATGATCGCGTTCGCGACATCCTCCGCCAGCGCGACATCGACGTCGGTCACGACGACATGCGCGCCCTCCTCGGCGAAGCGTTCCGCACACGCGCGGCCGATGCCGCTCGCGGCGCCGGTGATGATCGCGACCTTGCCCGCCAACTCTTTTTCCTTCGGCAGCAGCGTGAGCTTGTACAACTCCAGCGGCCAGTACTCGGCGTGAAACGCGTCCTCATCGTTCAGCGTCTCGTAGCCACCCGCGCCCTCGGCGGATTCGATGATGCGCATGGTGTGACGATAAATGTCGCGAACGATCCGCGCGGCGCGCGCGTCTTTCCCCGCCGTCCACATGCCCGCGCCGGGAACGAGGACGACACGTGGATGCGCATCGAGCATCGCGAACTCGCTCGGATAGTTTTCGTAGTGCGCTTTGTAACGTTCGACGTAATCGCCGAGCGCTTTCGCAACATCGTCGCCCGCCTCGAGAAACAGTGGGAAGCGTTTCGTGTACAGCAGGTGATCCGGCGTGGCTGGTCCAATCTGCGTGATGCGGCGCGCATCTTCGCGAGCCAGGAAGCGGAGCACATCCTCGCTGCCGTCGATTTCGAGGATCACGGAACGCTTCGCACTGAGCGCGCCGCGGATTGTGGGGGCGAGAGTGTTGGGAGGCGTTGCTCCCACCACCGACTCCCGACTCCCGACCCCCGACAAAAACTCTTCCGCGCGACTCACCAGCGCGATGTGTTTCTCATACGCCTCGCGCGCCGTCTCGCCCCACGTGATCAGCCCGTGATTCATCAGCACGAGCCCCTCGGCATCCGGCTTCGACGCGAACGCATCGGCGACGTCGCGGCTCAATCGAAATCCGGGTCGAAGATACGGAACCGTGATCACCGAATCGCCGAAACATTCGCGCACCGTCGTCTCGCGGCCGCGCGTATTCGTCAGCGCCAGGATCGCGTCCGCGTGTGTGTGCAACACCGCACGGGCGGGGAGGAACGCGTGCAGCAGCGTCTCAATCGACGGCCGGCGGCTCGACGGATCGACGAGGCAGCGCGCCAGGTAATCGACCATCTCCTGATCACTCATCTCACCGTCGCGCGTGCGCAATGGCTCGATGTAGTCGAGGCGAACCGCCGGGAACTCCTTCGGCACGATCGTCTTCATGTCGCTGCCGCTTGACTTGATGTACATCACCGGAATCGGCGCGCCGAGGAGGTCGGTCGATTGCGACTTCACGCTGTTGTTTCCGCCGCCCCAGAGGACGAGCGATTCTTCCGCGCCGACGAGGCGCGACTGGTAGACGAGTTGGTCGATTTCGTTGTCGGGCGTCTCCGCCCAGCGATTATTCATGCGGCGTATTATCGACAGACAACGAAAAGGAGGAAGTCTTCAATCGCGGCGGGAGCCACGCCTACCGATGCTAGACTTCGCGCTTCATCAACAAGGAGGCTTTGCATGCGTCACGTCGCCGGGGCGTTGCTCGTCGTTTTTCTCGTCGCACTGCCTGCCTTCGCTGTCGACCTCGGGCGTGCCGAGGGGAGCTTGGTGATTGATGGGGCCAAGATTCCGCTCAACTACGCGTACGCAGTGGCGAAGCAGAAGAATGAGCTTTCCGGCCGCAACGAGATGATGCGCATCGTCCTCACCGAAAAGCCGTTGCCCGACGGCGCGAAGCTGACGGAGATGGACAACAACCTTCCCGGCGATCTGAATGGCGTCATCATCTGCATCGATAAACTCGGACGCGTCGGCCACGTCGCCGTCCAGCATCCGAAGGGAACGTTCGACGCCGGTTACTTCGAAGGCGTTCCGGACTACGAGTTTAAGCAGCGCAGGGGCGAGTCGGGAACGTACAGCGGCACCGTTTCGTCGCTGCGCATCAAGACGAACACGATGACGTTCTCCTACGACGCGACATTCGTCGCCTCGCTTCGGTAAACCGTTACACTTTCGCCGTTCAATGGCTCTCTTCTCCAACGAAGTCAGCGATGCGGTGAAGCGTCTGGCGGCGAAGTCGTACGCGACGCCGGAAGAGCGCGACGAGCTGCTCGGCCGCGTCGAATCGGCAGACGGCGTCCGCGCACGCGATGTCATCTGGATGTTGTTTCGCCCCGATCGCGCGCTCCGCGACAGCGCCGCGCGCGTGCTGCCGCGCATCCGCGACGCCGAAACGCTCGACGTTTTTCTCGCGGAATCGAAAGGGAAACCGGAGCAGGCTCTGCGCGCCGCGGCCGCGACGCTTTTCGCGCTCGGCCTTCCCGGCATCGACACACGCCTCATCCAGCTCCTCGCGCCACCGCCGAAGGAGACGAAGGAAACGCGTGAGTTGCAGGATGCGGTGCGGCGTCTGCTTGCCGAGGCGCCGATGTCGCGGCAGTTGGAACCGGTGCTGTGGCAGCTCGCGTCGACCGGCAGCGCGGAGGATCGTGTCCCGTTTCTCAACAAACTTGCGTCGAATGAGATTGACGAAAACGCTGCGCGGCGGTGGCGCCGGATCGCAGCCGATCCGATTCCCGCCGTGCGCGACAAAGCGATCGAAGTTCTGGCCGCGAAAGCGCCGCAGCATTCGCTCGATCTGCTGATCGAAGCGCTGCCGCGCGCCGGCTACGCGGTGCAGCAAACGATCGTCGAGGCGATGACGAAGCTGGCCGCGGGACAGGGCGCCGCGTTCGCCGATCGCTTGCTCCCCGCGCTCGCCTCCGGCGACGCCGCCACTCGCACGGCCGTCCTCAAAATCCTCCTCGGCATCGGCGATCCGGCCGGCGTCATCAAGCGCTACATCCGTTTCTCCAGCACGCTGGCCGGCTTCATTCGCGACCGCGCCCTCGATTCCCTGCGCGAGTTTGGCGCCGCGCTCATCGAGCCGGTCATCGAACTGCTGCACGATCCCGATCCCGACACGCGCTCCGGCGCGATGGCCGTCGCGGGCGGATTCGAGGATGTGCGCATCGTGCCGGCGACGGTTCAACTCCTGCGCGATCCGGACTGGTGGATCCGCATCTCCGCCGCCGACATGCTCGGCCGGCTCAAGGATCCGCGCGCGGTCGAGCCGCTCGTGGCGACGCTGGCCGATCCCGATATGAAGTGGGCCGCCGTCGAAGCGCTCGGCCGCATCGGCGATCCGCGCGCATTGCCCGCGCTCGGAAAGATGCTCGCCGATCCGCTGCCCGACGTTCGCGTCGAGGTCATGCTCGCGCTGAAGAACTTCCAGCATCCGCAGGTTCGCAACGCGATCACGAGCGTCGCGCAGAACGATCCCGATCGTGGCGTTCGCACGCACGCGATCGAAATTCTCGACGAGCTCGCGGCCACCGATCGTCAATCACAATCGGGCGTCGATGCGATCCGCAAGGCGGCGCTGACTGTCGCTGGCGCGCAAGGCGAGCCGCGGCTGAACACACTGCTGATCGCCACGCGAAATCAGGGCGGCTCCGACTTTCACCTCTCCGTCGGCCAGCCGCCGATCGTTCGCCTCTCCGCCGATCTGCTGCGCGCGCAGGGCGAACCGTTCACTGCGACGCAGACGGAATCGATGCTGAAGGAAGTGCTCACCGACGCGCAGTGGACGACGCTGGAGACGCAGAGCCAGATCGATTTCTGCTACGTGGTGCCGCAAGGCGGCCGCTATCGCGCGAACGTTTTCTTCGACCATCACGGCTACAACGGCGTCTTCCGCGTCATCCCCGAAAAGCCGCCAACGATCGTCGACCTCGGTCTGCCTGCGCATCTCGCCGAGATCTCCGACTATCACCAGGGACTCGTGCTCGTCTGCGGGCCGTCCGGCTCCGGCAAGTCGACGACGCTCGCGGCGCTGGTGAATCTTTTCAACGAGACGCGCAACGATCACATCCTGACGATGGAGGACCCGGTCGAGTTCGTCCATCCGTTCAAGAACTGCCTGATCAATCAGCGCGAGGTCGGCTCGCACACGACGTCGTTCGCGCGTGCGTTGCGGGCGGCGTTGCGCGAAGATCCGGACGTCATCGTGATTGGCGAGCTGCGCGACAACGAATCGATCACGCTCGCACTCACTGCCGCGGAGACCGGCCACATCGTCCTCGGCACGCTGAACTCCACCAGCGCGCCGAAAGCGATCGACCGCATCCTGTCGAGTTTTCCCGCCGACGAGCAGCCGCAGATTCGCGCGTCGCTCTCCGAGTCGCTGCGGTACTGCATCGCGCAACGCCTTCTGCCGGCGCGCGAAGGGCGACGTCAGGTTGCGGCCTTCGAAGTGCTGAAAGGCACGAGCAACATCGGCACGATGATCCGCGATCAGAAGACGTACCAGATTTACTCGGCCATGCAGATCGGACGCTCGCTCGGCATGCAGACGTTCGATGAGGCGCTCAAAGACCTCCTGCGCCGCGAACAGATCAGTGCCGAGACGGCGTACATGGCGGCGCTGAAGAAAGAAGACTTCGAATCGATGGTCAGCCCCGAGTTCATCGCCCGAGGGAAAGCGTGATCCTGGGAACGCGGGCGTCTCGCCCGCAGTGCTTGCAAGACCTGAAAAGGGCGACCGGCGGGCGGGACGCCCGCGTTCCCAGGAGCGCCAATGCAGAAAATTGATCGCTTCCTCAAGCTGATGAACGATCGCGGCGCGTCCGATTTCCATCTCACCGTCGGACGTCCGCCCATGCTGCGCGCCTCGGGGATGATGGAATCGATCCGCTACCGCACGCTGACCGAGGGCGATTTCACGGAGATGATCAAGCCGGTCACGCCGGCCAGGTTGTGGGACGAATACCAGCGGACCGGCGACGTCGATTTCTCATATGAGATTCCGAGCGTGGCCCGCTACCGTGTCAATCTTTTTCGGCAGCAACGCGGCGGCGGCGCGGTCTTCCGCGTCATCCCGACGAAGATCATGACGCTCGAGCAACTCGGGCTTCCCGATCCCGTGCGCCGCATCGCCTCGATCCGCAGCGGTCTGGTGCTCGTCACCGGTCCGACCGGCTCCGGCAAGTCGACGACGCTTGCGGCCATCATCGATCTGATCAACGAAACCCGCGGACTGCACATCATCACCATCGAAGATCCGATCGAGTTCGTTCATCCGAACAAGAAATGCCTCGTGCATCAGCGCGAGATCGGCACGCACGCGAAGTCGTTCGCCGAGGCGCTGAAGGCGGCCGGCCGCGAAGATCCCGACGTGATCCTGGTCGGCGAGATGCGCGATCTCGAAACGATCGCGATGGCTCTATCCGCCGCCGAGCGCGGCACGCTGGTCTTCGGAACTCTCCACACGAACAATGCCGCGAAGACGATGGACCGCATCATCAGCGTCTTCCCCGCCTCGGAGCAGGAAGGCGTCCGCAACGTCCTCGGCGAAACGATTCGCGGCGTCGTCGCGCAGCAGCTCATGCCGAAAGTCGGCGGTGGGCGCGTGGCCGCGGTGGAGATCCTCTTCGCATCGCCCGCCATCGGCAACATGATCCGCGAAGGCAAGACCTCGCAAGTCACAAGCGCGATCCAGACCGGCGTGAAGGAAGGGATGATCGACATGGACGGCTCCATCCGCCGCCTCTACGAAGCCGGCCTCGTCACCGCCCGCGCGGCGTACGACAAGTCGATCGACAAGGAGCAGTTCA
>JAXDIO010000016.1:0-4482 GCA_034663965.1 Thermoanaerobaculia bacterium
TAGTCAGGAGACAGCGAATGCCGAAGACCGAAGAGAAATACATCGTCGCGCTCGACATCGGAACTTCCAAAGTGTGCGTGCTGGTGGGGGAAGTGACCGACCGCGGACAGATCGAGATCATCGGCAAAGGCACGTCGCCGATGAAGGGGACTCGGCGCGGCAACATCATCAACCTCGATCAGGCCATCGACGCGGTGAAGAAGGCCGTCGATGAAGCCGAAGTGATGGCGGGACTGCAGATCGAGTCGGTGTACGTCGGCGTGGCCGGCGATCACATCCGCTCGGTCAATTCGCGCGGCGTCGTCTCCGTCACCGGCAAGCACCGCGAAATTTCGCGCGAAGACATCGACCGCGTCATCGAGGCGTCGAAGTCGATCAACGTTCCGGCGGAGCTGGAGTTGCTGCACGTGATTCCGCGCGAGTTCGTCGTCGATGGCCAGGACGGTATTCACGATCCGCTCGGAATGACGGCGGGACGGCTGGAAGCGAACGTCCATATCGTCACCGGTGCGCGAACGCACAACCAGAATGTGCTGACCGCGGTGAACAAAGCGGGCATCGCGGTGCAGGAGCTCGTGCTCGAACAACTCGCCGCCGCCGAGGCCGTGCTGACGCAGGACGAACGCGAGATGGGCGTGCTGCTGATGGACATCGGCGCAGGTACGACGGACTACGCGGTTTTTCTCGAAGGCAACGTCGTCCACACGAACGTGCTGCCGGTCGGCGCCGGACATTTCACGAGCGACATTTCGGTCGTGCTGCGGACGCCGATGGAAGATGCGGAGCGGATCAAGAAACGCTACGGCTGCGCGCTCGGATCACTCGTGACCGAGGACGATCCGATCGAAGTGCCCACGGTCGGCGGACGTGCGCCGAAGATTCTTTCCAAACATGAGCTGACGAACATTCTCGAACCGCGGGCGGCGGAGATTGCAAAGCTCGTCTACCGCGACATCGAGAAGGTCGGGCTGGACAAAGAAATCCGCAGCGGCGTAGTCGTCGTCGGCGGCGGCGCGGAGATGGACGGGATGGTCGAGATGGTCGAGCAGGTCTTCGATCAGCAGGCGCGCAAAGGCGTGCCGCGCGGACTGAGCGGACTCTCCGACACCGTGGCAGGGCCGGAGTGGGCGGCGGCGGCCGGACTGCTGCTGTGGGGCTTCCGCGACCGGACGAAAGTACGCAAGCGTCCGCGCCGCGGCTTCGCGCGCATCGCCGATTCGTTCAAGTCGCTTTTCACGCAGACGTAGAAACTACAAATTTTGTTTGAATACGTCACAAATAATGGTTACTCTTCCTGGAGACGGTAAATGATCACATTTGATGAAAAACCTGGTGACGGCAGGCTGGCCGTGATGCTCGATGAGGAGCAGCTCGGCGCACGGATCAAAGTCATCGGCGTGGGTGGTGGTGGCGGGAATGCGGTCAACCGGATGATTCAGGCCGGAATCAAGGGCATCGAGTTCATGGTCGCGAACACCGATGTCCAGGCGATGCGTACTTCCCTCGCGCCGGTAAAACTTCAGATCGGCGGCAAACTCACCAAAGGCCTCGGCGCGGGCGCGAATCCCGAGATCGGCAAGCAGGCCGCGCTCGAAGACACCGATCGCATTCTCGAAGCGCTTTCCGGCGCGGACATGATCTTCATTACCACGGGTATGGGCGGCGGCACCGGAACGGGAGCCGCGCCGATCATCGCGTCGCTCGCCGCGGAACTCGGCGCGCTGACGGTGGCCGTGGTCACCAAGCCGTTCGGTTTCGAAGGAAAGCGCCGCAGGATCCAGGCGGAGCAAGGCATCCGTTCGCTGCGCGAGACGGTGGACACGCTCATCACCATTCCGAACGAGCGGCTGCTGAATTTCGTCGAGCGCGCAACGTCGCTGAACGAGGCGTTCACAATTGCCGACGACATCCTGCGCCAGGCGGTGCAGGGCATCTCCGATCTCATTACCGTCCCCGGCGAGATCAACCTCGACTTCGCCGACGTGAAGACGATCATGCACGGCATGGGCATGGCGCTCATGGGTACCGGCGTCAGCTCGGGCGAGCACCGCGCGGTTGAGGCGGCGCAGCGAGCCATCTCGTCGCCGCTGCTCGAAGAAGCGTCCATCGAAGGTGCCAAGGGCGTCCTGATCAACATCACCGGCGGGCCGGACATGACGCTGTTCGAAGTTCACGAAGCGGCGTCGATCATTCAGGAAGCGGCGGACGAGGAAGCGAACATCATCTTCGGCACGGTCATCGATCCGAGGATGGGGGACGAGGTCAAGGTCACGGTCATTGCCACCGGATTCGACTCCGCAACGAAGGGATTCCTGAACACGCGTGGCGAGCAGCTCTCGTCGGGCCACGGGTCGGGCCATGCGCGCGCCGCATCGAGCTCAGTGTCCGTTCCGTTCCGGCCGTTCGCGCCGAAGGAGATCGCCTCGCAGCACGAGGTTGCGCCGGAAACGCCGGCGCCGCCGCAGGTGGGATCGGAGGGAGAGATTTACGATCCGCCCTTTTTTCGCAAAGGATTCAGCCGGCCCGACGGCTCCGGCGGATTCGGGCCGATGGCGTCGAGCGATTTCGGCAATGACCTCGATATTCCGACGGTGATCCGCAACTTGAGCGACTAGCGTTTCCCAACGCGGCGCGCCCCTCCTGCGCGCCGTACGCGATCCAGGGGAGAGGGACCCGGGATCAACTGCTCTGACGGGGCGCGGTACTTCCACCGCGCCCCGTTTTTTCGTGCAAAACAAAACGGCCGCCGGTTGCCCGGCGGCCGTTCACGTTATGGTGCGATTGCAGGCTACTGCTTCTTCTCGATCTGATCGAGCCGGGACTTGAGTTCGTCGATCGTCTTCTGCTGCTCTTTGACGACGCTGGTCAGAACGGCGACGACATCCATCGCGCTCAGACCCTTGCGGTCTTTGGTCGCGACGAGGTTCGGCACATCCTCGGCGATGAATCCGACATGGTGCTCCGTCGGGTCGATCTTGTACGAGTAGGTGACCGGCTTGATTTCCTTCAGAGCGTCGAGCGCCTCGTTCGTGTCGAGGTCGCGAATGTCCTGCTTGAGTGAGCGGCTGGAAGCGTTCGTCCAGACGCCGCCGGCGGAGAGCGTGGCGCCGTTCTGGTGCTGGATCGGGCTGGACGGCGAGGTCACACCGCCGAGTCCGAGACGTGCGGAGGAGTCGATCGCCAATGCGGTCGTGCCGGTCGTGGAATCCGAGCTCTTGAGGACCATCTGGAACGTCGCAGGCGTGCCCGCGCTCGGTCCGAAAACCACGAGCCGGCCGCCATCCGTCAGGTAGTCGAGCGAGGCTGTGTTCGCGGTGACCGTGCTGGTCGTGCCGGAGACTTTCACGGCGCCGATGACCGTCAGTACTTCGGACGGGCTGGCAGTGCCGACACCGACCTTGCCGCTGGCGGCGATGTCGATCGAGCTGGTCGGCGCGCCGGGACGGATGCGGAACGGCAGACGGGAGCCGCCGGTGACGTCGCGGACGAAGAAGTTCGCTTCGTTGCCGGCCACGTCCCAGGTCTGGGCCGTAAAGCCGCCGCTGTTGTTCTGCTCGAGACGCATCGCCGGCGTGTTGCTGGTGGCGACGTGAATGTCGAGGACTGGGGTGGCAGTGCGCAGGCCGAGGCGGCCGGTGCTGTCGACGAAGATCGAGTTCGTCGGCGCGGAGCCGGTGATCGTCATCGGAACTGTTGCCGCGGTGATGTCTTCTACGGAGAACTTGTTCGCGCCGCCGCTGGCGGAGTCGTTCGCCGTCAGCTGCCAGTCGTGGTTCGGGAACCCGGTCGACGTCGACGTGTCGTCGAACTTGATGCGGGTGTTGTTTTCCTTGAGACGGATCGTGTCGAAGCCGAACGACTCGTTGTTGACGCAGTCCAGGCCGATGCAGGCGCTGCCCTGAACGATGATGTCGTCGGCGGTGACGACGTCGAGTGCCTTCACCGGCTGGTTATGGACCGCCTGCGAGCTCGCGCCGTTTGACGAGGCCGATTTCGGTCCCTTCGGAGCGGATGGCTCGGTGGCGTCTGACGAGACGAGCGAACCGTTCACGATGCTGAAGGCGCCGGACTGCGAGGCCACCTCTTTCATTCCTGCTGCATCGCGGATGCGGTCGAGGGCGGCGTCGTCGCCCTTTTCACGGGCGGTGGTGAGCTGCGCGCGCACGCCGTCGGAAACCCGCGGTGCAAGGCGCACCTCGTAGGTGTAGATGCCGTCCGGCAGCGTGGCGCCGATGTCCCGGAGCCGCAGCGAGATGCTGCGCGCCGAGGCAAACTGGTGGGAGTACTGGAAGTTGTTCGGACCGCTGATCGTCAGCGTGACGCTCTCGTTATCGGAGCCGATCTGGAACGAAAGACCCGCCGCATTTGCCGTCATGCGGCCGACCGGCTCGGGGCTTTGAGTGGCCGCGAACACTGTCATGGGAACGATGACCAGGAGCATCGCAACGGAGAGGGAGAGTAAAACCCGGGACCGGACGTGGG
>JAXDIO010000028.1:0-18245 GCA_034663965.1 Thermoanaerobaculia bacterium
CGTTCGAAGGTTTTGCGCGCGGTGTCGTACGTCCCCTGCGCGTCGCGGACGGCCTTGACGTCCTGCGCGTTCGTCAGCGGAATGGCGCCACTGCCGGTGTTCGTGACGCCGATCTGTGCCTCGCGCAGCGCGGCCGCGGCCTCGGCCTGCTGCGCGGTGAGGTCGCGCGATTCGAGCACCGCCAGGACGTCGCCGCGATGGACGACGCGGTTCTTGAGCAATCCCATTTGCGCGATCTGCGCGCTGACTTTGGGACTGATCGTCGCCTCCTGACGCGCGCTGATGGTGCCGACGAGATCGAGCGGCTGCGTGATCGGGCCGATCTCGGCTTTCGCCAATTTCACGCTGACGATCGGCTGCGCGGCTTCATCGGCTGCAGAAGCGCCGCTGCGACGCCAGCACCATCCGGCGACGATGAGGACGAGCAGCGCGACGGCAGCGCCGATCTGCACGGGGCGGCGTTTCCAGATCGGCTCCTCTTCAACATTCACGACGTCGGCTTCGGTCATTCTCCGGCGGCCTCCTGCAGATGGGCGCGGGCGATCTCGAAGTCGAACAACGCCTGCTGGTAATTCGTTCGTTGCTGCGCGAGCGTGGTGAGCGCATCAGTAACTTCGAGGATCGGCGCCTCGCCGGCGCGGTAGCGGGCGATGGAGATGTCAACGTTGCGTCGAGCATCGGCGACGGCAGTACGCGCGTTGTCGACGCGTCGAATTGCAGTCAGCGCCTCTTCGTGCGCGGCAGCGAACTGCTGATCGAGATCGCGCCGCGTGATGTTGAGCAGGTTCTCCGCCGCCTGCGCCTTCAACTCCGCCTGACGTTGCTTCGCGCGTCCGATGCCCCAATCGAAAATCGGGATGACGAGATTTGCGGTGGCGAGATAGCCGCGGTGCTGGCGGATGTCCGAGGTGTGCAGCGACGGCGAGTCGAAGCCTTCGTCGACCGCGTACGTCAGCGACGGCAACCTGCCGGCGCGTGCGACGCCGATGTCGGATCGTGCGGCGCGCAACTGCTGCTCGGCCTGCGTCAGCTCGGGACGGGTTGCGGAGTACGTAAATCGTTCGATGTCAGCGATCACCGGCTGTGGATTCAAATCCGAAACCGTCAGAGGTTGCGGTGCGCGAACGCCGGTGAGCACGCGCATCGCGGCGAGAGCCTCGGCCTCCTGCAAGCGCGCCTGTTCAACGTCATCGCGCCGTTGCGCGGTTTGCAGTCGTGCGCGAATCACATCGACCTCGGCCAGCTCTCCGCCGGTATGCTGCAACGCCGTGACGCGCTCGAACTCCTCGGCGGCGGCGAGCGTCTCCTCCGCACTGCGCCGTTTCGCGGTGGCCAGGCCGAGGCCGAAGTAGGCCTCGCGCACGCCGCGTACGAGCGCGCGCCGCGCGACCTCGGTGCCCGCGTGCGCCGCGGCGAGCAACGCGCGGCTGCGCGCGATCGCGGCGCGCGTGCCGAAGTCGAGCGAACCTTCGACGCCGAGGAGCTCCTGATACTCGCGCGTGGCATTCGCGGCGATGAAGGAGGGATCGGGCGAACCAGGATTCAGCGGCTTGTTGTACGTCGCCGTCGACGAGCTCCGCACGCGCGGGAGCAGCGCGGCGCGCGCCTGCGTGAGGTCGAGCGCCGCGGTCTGTTCGTCGATCAATGCCTGCTGATACGCGGTGGCCTGCCGGAGCGCCGCTTGCGTCGCGCTCTCAACGGTCATCGGTTGCGGCGCGACGGGCGAAGCAGGCGGAGTGCTGGCGACGCCCGGAAGCGACGGCGCCTGTGGAGAGGTGGAGCTCGATGGAGCCGCAGGCGACGGAACAGGTGACGGCGCTGTCTGCGCGGATGCACGGCCGACCGCGAACAGAAAGGCGGCGATGAGCAGACCGCCGCGCAACGCGCGCGCGTCATCGTTGGATCGATCGCGTCTCATGCTCCGTATTTTGATTGATGCTGGTCCGCCGGCGCGGGCTGCGCACGGCGGACCGCAAGTGGATGGTGGCTCGCGTCAGTGCTTCTTCTCTTCCTTCGCTTCGTTCTTCTTCTCCTCGGCTTCCTTCTTCGCACTTTCGTGCTCGACGGCGATGATCTTACCGTCGATGGCATCAACGTTCACTTCCGTGATGTCGGTCTTCGAGGTCTGAATGTCGAACGAGTAGATCAGCTTTCCGTGCTCGCGCTCAAGCTCACTGCTCTTCACCGTTCCGGGAGCCTTCTTCAGCGCGATCTCGCGTGCTTTTTCGAGCGAGATTTTCGCTTCCTTCTGCAACGTGGCCTGATCCTCGGCCTTCTTCTTCGTATCCGAGGCGTGAATGGCCGCGGTTCCAATACCGAATACTGCGATGAGCGTCAATACTGCGATTCTCGATTTCATCGTTACGTTTCCCTCCGTCCGCCGAAGCGGGAGCAGATGCTGAGCCAAGAACGATGAATGGCGGATAAACCAAGTCATCGCGCGCGCAGGGCGTATTGCGGATTCGCTGGCGCCTTCCCTTCAATCGTCAGGACGATGACTCCAGTGTCCAGCGGCGGGGCGGAAACGAAGCCGATCGCATCCGGCGTGGCAGCGACGGCCCTGACCATCTCATCGACGCTGCCGATCACGCGCGGCGCGTTGGCCACGCGCCCACGGAAGACAGCGCCGAGCCACCATTGCGAATAGTCGATGTCGGACATGCGCACCAGGTGATCGAGGAAGAGCCGCCCCTCGGGCGTATCCATCGGCCGCACGAACAGGATGATGCGATGCCCGTTGCGCCACCGGCTGATGTCGCCGAGAAAAATGCGGCGAAGGTCTCCCGCGGAAACGTCGCGCATCGGATTCTTCGCGCTCACGAGCACCGCGACGTTCGCAGCAACCGGTTCCTCTGCCTGCAAGCTCGCGGTAGCGAGGAGGAGGATGGCGACCGTCAGCCGGTACACTCGCATGGCCATCAGAATGAAAACGAAACCTCGGCGCGGATCAGACTCTCGCGATGCGGCGCGGCAAGTTGTTGCGTTCGAAAGTCTGTCTTCAGCGCGAGCCTGCGATTGAAATCCCAGCGCACGCCAGCCGCCCATGCGTTCTGATTGTGAACATCGCTCAGATACTGCTCCCCCGGCGCAACGTGAAGATGATCGAGCAGGAAGTAGGGGCGGAACGCCTTCAATCGACCGCGCGGCCGCCACGAAGCGAGAACGTACCAGCCGCGCGTGACGAACTCCTGATCCGCGCCGAGCGGCGTGTGAGCCATCCGCGCGTACTCGCCGCGCAGCTCGATGCCTCCGCGCACAAACGACGAGTAGACCGTGGCATCGAGCTCCTGCATCGTCTGCCCCGGCGCACGGATCCGGCCGACGTATCCTGCAGCTCCCGCTTCGAAGCCGGTGACCGCGTCGGGCGCCACACTGACCATGAAGAGTCCTGCCGGCGAGATGCCGTGGCGAAAGAGCGGCTGGATGTCATCCCGCTCGCTGCCGCGCGCGGCTCCGACACCGACGCCGTACTCGGCTCCTAACGCGCCCGGCACGCGCCCCGAGGCCCATGCTCCGTCGAAGTGGAGTGGCCACGCACCTCCCTGCGATTCGCGGTTGGCGATCGACGGCACGTCGATCGGCGTTTGCAGAAACCGGCTGCGGTGCTCGCGCTCATTCCATTGGACGATGCCGGTATGGATTTGTCCGAGCTCGAGACGCAGCCGATCGGAGGGGTTGTACGCGGCGTAAAAACGCTCCACGTTCGTATCGAAACGTGCCTCCCTTTCGAGATCGATGTTCTCGGCTTTGCCTCCATGTTGAACGAGCACTTCGGCCAGGAAGGACCAGTCGTTGCTGATGTTCGCGGAGGCGTACAGGTCCATCTCGCCGCCTTCGTATTCGACGACTCCGCCCTCGGTGGGATGGCTGAGGACGACGTCGGCAAACCCGCCGAGGCGAAAGGCGGGATAGTGAATTGCGGGCGGCGGCGCGTCGTCAGCGCGCGCCACTGACGCGCAAGCGAGCGCGCCGATGAGCGCAAGTGCGGCGCCGAGAGGCCTCATGGCCGTGAATGTACAGCAGTCGCTCAGTGCCCGCCGAATCGCCATGTGACGCCCGGTCTGATGAGTAGCGCGTGATTGTTGTCGTAGCTGACGCCGACCGAGACGAAGAGCTTCTTGCTGACGTGGTAGCGGACGCCGATCATCGCTGATGTTTCACCGCTGGCCGCTTCGGCCGGAATCGGTGTTCCCGAGGGCGCGCCTTCAACCGTTTCGCCGGTCGACGACGTGTTGCCGATCAACTCGCCGACGATGTCGTATTGGGGCGATAGATGGAACTCCTCGGCGATCGCGTAGTCGATGAGGTTTTTCAGATGCGTTCCGGCCGGTTTGCCAATGACCGTGTAGCCGAGGTTCCCGTGAAGGTCGAGGCGCCCAAGTCGTTTGCTGGCGATCGCCCAGATGGTGCCGTCCGTCTTTCCAGTTCCGATCTGGCGATTGCCGGCAGTCGGCAGTTTGATTTCGCCCGCGACCGCGAAGGCCGGCATTCCGCCCTCTTCGGGAAGAAGGAGATGCGTCAACGTCACTTCGATGTCTCCGAAGCCGCTGGCGGAGGGACCGGTCTTCGGATTGATCGACGTCCCCAACACCGGTTCCACGGCGATCTCCGTGCGAGACGTCAGACCGTATTCGAAGACGAAGGGAAAGGCGCGTTCCGTCCCTTCGCGCGAGGTCTGAAATTCTCCGGTAAGTTCGATTTTGAAGACGCCCTGGGGCAATGGCCGCGCGGTTTCAGTTTCCAGCGGTTGCGATGCGAAGGCGGTTCCGGCCGCGAGCAGAAGTAGTGTTGCAGAAAGAGTTTTCATGGAAGGCAACGTAGCCGCTGGCGGATGACGGATGGATGAACTACCGGTTCTGCAGTTCATGATGCGTTTCGGCGAATGAGCGACACTAGTGCCGATGTTTCACTCCGTCCGCGCGCGGTTGACGCTCTGGTACACGGCCATTCTGGCGCTGGTGCTCATCATCTTCAGCGCGGTGAGTTACGTGCTGCTGGCGCGCGCGATTCGCGCGGAGAACGATGCGTCGCTGGCGGACACCGCTCATGAATTCGCGGCCGCGTTCGATCCGGCAGATGGTTCGCGCGGCCGCGACGTGCTGCTCGACTTCCGCTACAGCGACCGCCAGATTCTGGTGTTGTCGCCGAAGGGCGAGGTCGTGGCCGGTTCGAACAAGATCGGCCCGCAAGAACGACAGCGGATTCAGTCGTTCATCCGCGCCGGCGGTATCGGGTTGAAGACCATCCCCGGCGGCGAAGAGGGCGATGGCATTCGCATCATCGCGACGCCGATCAACGTCGTTGGAACGCGCTACACCGTCGTGGTGGCGCGCGAACTCAGCGAGCAGGCGGACCGGTTGGAAAGCGCTGCCCGCGCAGTCTTTTTCGGCATCCCGCTGGCGCTCATCGTGGCCGCCGCCGGCGGATATCTCCTCGCGCGAAAGAGTTTTGCGCCGGTGACGACGATGAGTGTGAAGGCGCGGCAGATCGGTGCGGAGACGCTCGACGAACGGATCGAGATCGGCAACGAGCGCGATGAGCTGGGCTTCCTCGCTGCCACACTCAACGGCCTCCTCGAACGCCTGCAGCTCGCCTTCGAATCGCAGCGCCGCTTCATGGCCGACGCGTCGCACGAGTTGCGCACGCCGATCGCGATCATCCAGGGCGAAGCGGACGTCGCCCTCGCACGCGATCGCGATGCCGCCGACTACCGCGAGAGCATCGAGGTGATGCAGCGCGCAGCGCGCAAGCTGACGCGCATCGTGCAGAACCTCTTTTTGCTGGCGCGCGGCGATACCGGCCGCTACCCGATCTCGATGTCGCGCTTCTACGTGGGCGAAGTGGTGGCCGATTGCATCCGCGGCATGCGCAGCGTGGCGCAGGCCCGCGGCGTCGCGCTGAGCTGCTCCGCGCCGGAGGACATCGTCGTCGTCGCCGACGAAGAGCTCATTCACCGCCTGGTCCTGAACCTCGTCGAAAACGCCGTGAAGTTCACGCAAAGCGGCGGAACGGTCCACGTCGATGTTGGCGCCGGCGACGGCAACTGCACGATCCGCGTGGCCGATACCGGTCCCGGGATCGAATCCGCCGATCAGAGCCGCATCTTCGAGCGATTCTTCCGTGGCGACCGGGCCCGTCCTCAGGACGCCGGCGGCGCCGGGCTCGGCCTGCCGATCGCGCGATGGATCGCGGAAGTCCACGGCGGAGAATTGCGCCTGGAACACTCCGACACTACGGGAACGGTGTTTCTGGCCATCCTTCCGATCGATCGTCGAATTCCGTGACCGTTCCGACGCGCCAAATGCGCGCCGGTTCACCGCCCGTTTAATCCCAGCGGAGCACTCTGCCGCCGTGAACCCATTCTCTGATTACCTCAAGCGGCGCTTTTTCGCTCTCCACTGACGGCGATGCTATTCATCATCGATTTTGACGGCACCGTCGCGCCCACAGACACAGTCGACGCGCTCCTCGAGACGTTCGCCGATCCCGACTGGCTCCGGATCGAACAGGAATGGGTGGAGGGCAGGATCAATTCGCGCCAATGCATGTCGGCGCAACTGGCATTGATTTCGGCCGACGAACTGACGCTGCGTACGTTCCTCGAAAGCGTCATGATCGATCCGGCGTTCGCCGAGTTCGTACGCTACGTCTCCCCCTTTTCTGATCTGGCAATCGTCAGCGATGGTCTCGACTATCCGATCGTGCGCGCACTGCGGAAGGGCGGCATCTCGATTCCCGTCTATGCAAACCGCACCGAGTTTCGCCAGCACGGCGTCGGCATTTCCTTTCCCTTCAGCAGACCGTCGTGCACAGTCAACAGCGGCGTCTGCAAATGCAGCGTCGCGCAGACCGTCGATGCCGGACGTGGTCTGACTTCCGTCCTCATCGGAGACGGACGTTCGGACCAATGCGTGGCCCATCAGGCCGGCTTTGTCTTCGCGAAGGGGTCGCTCATCACGTACTGCCGCGACAACGGTATCCCTCACACTCCGTTTCAGTCGTTTGCCGATGTTCTCACAGCGATCCGGGCATGGCCTGTAGTGCCCCAGTTCCGCGCAAAGGAGAAGCAATGTCCGTTGGTAGTAGCGTAGACGAGGTTTCCGCCGAGACGGCGGACCTGCTCGATAAAGACAGCCGCTACTGTTCTTATGGCGACACCGTCCACTACGCCGATCCGCCGAAGATCTTCGAGCGCTGCGACGGAAGCTATCTGTTCGACGAGAGCAATACCCCGTACCTCGATCTGCAAATGTGGTACTCCGCCGTAAATTTCGGCTACAAGAACCGCCGGCTGAACGATGCGCTGAAACGCCAGATCGATACACTGCCTCAACTCGCTTGCCAGTATCTTCACAGCGAGAAAGTGGAGCTCGCGGAAGCGCTTTGCAAGGTGATGGAGTCGCGAACCGGTCTGAAAGGACGCGTCCACTTCAATGTCGGCGGTGCGCAGGCAGTCGAGGACTCGTTGAAGCTGGTCCGTAATGCGACCGGCAAGAATCTCAATTTCGCCTTCATGGGCGGCTATCACGGCCGCACTCTGGGAGCGTCTGCAATCACTTCGAGCTATCGCTACCGCCGCCGCTTCGGACACTTCTCCGACCGCGCGCAATTCATTCCGTTCCCCTACTGCTTTCGCTGCCCGTACGACAAGAAGCCGGAGGACTGCGGCCTCTATTGCGTCCAGCAGTTCGAGAAACTCTTCGATACCGAATACCACTCGGTCTGGGACAGCAAGGCCTCCCAATGCGAGTTCGCGGCGTTCTATATCGAACCGATTCAGGGAACAGGCGGCTACGTCATTCCTCCAAAGGGATACTTCGAGGAACTGTCACGCGTCCTGCGCGAGCGCGGCATCCTGATCGTCGTCGATGAAATCCAGATGGGCATTCATCGCACTGGGAAATTCTGGTCGTTCGAGCACTTCGGCCTCAAGCCGGACATCGTCGTATTCGGAAAGGCGCTCACGAACGGACTGAATCCGCTTTCCGGCGTCTGGGCTCGTGAGGAGTTGATCTCGCCGCAGACGTTTCCGCCGGGATCGACGCACTCGACGTTCTCCTCCAACACACTTGGAACCGCGACGGCGCTCGAAGTCATGCGCATGGTTTCCGAGTCGGATTACGAAGGCGAAGTCAATGCGAAAGGCGCCTATTTTCTGGCGCGCCTGCAGGATCTGAAGAGAAAGTGGCGCATGGTCGGCGACGTCGACGGGATCGGCCTGGCGCTGCGCATCGAGATGTGCGAGGCCGACGGCTTCACTCCCAACCGCAAAATTACCGACGCAATCTTCGCGGAGGGGCTGAAAGGCGACATTCCGGCGCGCGGTTCGATGTACGGCCTCGTTCTCGACGTTGGCGGTTACTACAAGAACGTTTTCACCCTCGCACCCTCCCTCCACATCACGAAAGACGAAATCGACCTCGGCTTCGAACTTCTAGAATCGCTATTCGAGCGCTGTGGTGCCTGCTGAGTTGTCATTGATTCATGCGTATAGGAATCCATGAAGTTGCCGAAGATCGCCGTCAGACGGGCATCCTGCTCGTCCACGGCATCACCGGATCGCCGGCGGAGATGAAGCCGCTCGTGCGGAAGCTGACGGCCGAGGGATTTGAAGTGGCCTGTCCACCGCTCGCGGGTCATTGTTCGACGCTGGCTGATCTCAAACAGACTCGCTGGACGGATTGGTACAAGTCGCTGGAAATTGCGCTCGCCGATCTTCGAACGCGATGCGATACAGTCTTCGTTTCAGGATTGTCGATGGGCGCATTGCTCGCGCTCAAATTGGCGGCTGGACATCCCGATCTGATTTCCGGCGTGGCCACGCTGTCGGCAACATTCTTCTATGACGGCTGGAATGTGCCGCGGCTGCGCCAGAGATTTCTGCTTCCGCTGGTCATTTATTCGCCGCTGCGATTTTTCCTGTCGTACCACGAGCCGTCGCCGTACGGAATCAAGGACGATCGCATCCGCACGATGATCGACGCCGTCTATCGAGGGCAATGCGAGGGGCTGCCGGAGACGTATGGCTACTCCGAATTTCCCGGAGTGACCATCCGCGAGACTTTCCGGCTCATCGCGGCGGCGAAACGCGAACTGGCTGCGATCGTCGCGCCGCTTCTGATCGTTCATTCGACCGAAGACGATATGGCCAGCCTCAAGAACGCTGCATTTCTCGCAAACGGCGTTTCGTCGCCGGTGGTCGAGACGTTTTACGTTGACGACACCTATCACGTGCTCACGCTCGACAAACGGCGTGACGACGTCGCGGCGCGCGTGGCCGGCTTCTTCGTACGGTTGCACGCAACGAGAGCCATTCCCAGCGCGCCGCAATTCGCGGCATTGGAGAGCGCATGACCGCAACGCCATTCGAGAGAGTTCAAGCCGTACTGGCGAAGAAATACTCGCTCGCACCCGATGCCATCACTCCCGAGTCGACGCTCGAAAGCCTCGGCCTCGACTCGCTCGACCTCATCGAGCTGCTGTTCGACGTCGAAGACGAGTTCGGCATTCGCATTCCGCAGGACGGCGGCGCGGCGCTGAAGACGGCGACGATCCAGGACATCATCGACAGCGTGCAAAAGCTTGTGCCCGAAACGCCGCAGGACGTAATCGTGCACTGACTTCCATGTCCACTCTGGCCACGGCCCTCTGGCTGATCAACATCGTCATCGATACGGCCGGACATCTCTCGTTCAAAGCCGCCGCGGCCGCGAAAGCAGCGGATCAACGGGGATCGTGGCTGACGATGCTGCGCTCCGTCTACTTGTGGATCGGCATTGTCTGTTTCGGCCTGGAGTTCGCGGTGTGGTTCGCGCTTCTGTCGCTCATTCCGCTCTCGCAAGCGGTGCTGGTCGGCTCGATCAATATCGTCGTGCTCATGATCGCGGGACGGCTGCTGTTCCGCGAACGGCTGGACCGCCTGCGCGTTGGCGGCATGATCCTGATCGCGGCCGGCGTGGCACTCGCGGGCGGTGGCTTGTGAATCGCAGGCGAATCGCGCTCGGCTTCTGCGCATTGGTGCTCATTGATACCTGGACGCAGATTTCGTTCAAGTTCGCATCGAGACAGACCGGCGAATTCATGATGACCACCAACTGGTTCGCCGCTGCGCTCGTCAGTCCCTTCATCTACGCGGCGATCGCCGGATACCTCGGCGCGTTCCTGGCCTGGATGACGTTGCTCGAACACGCTCCGGTCGGACCGGCGTTCGCGGCGTCGCACCTCGAAGTGGTCACGGTGCTCATGCTCTCGGTGCCGCTGTTCGGCGAGCACCTTTCGGCCGGCAAAGTGGCCGGCGCCGTCTGCATCGTGACCGGAATCATCATGCTCAGCCTGAGCGAATCAAGAGCGCCTCTGCCCGATCATGCGTAACGCGTGGCGGGAAGTTCCGCCGACCGCCGGCCTTCCTCTGCACTGGCGCGACTTCGACCCGCGCAAAAAATCGCCCTCACTTGAAGAATCGTTGGCGGCGTTTCTCGATGTCCCTGCCGTACAGCTCGAATGCTCCGGTACGGCGTCTCTGATCATCGCCCTGACGACGCTCAAGCAGGCCAGCAGCCGGCGATCCGTGATCATTCCGGCATACACCTGTCCGCTCGTCGCACTCGCCGTATTGCATTGCGGCCTGAAACCCGTGCTGTGTGACGTCGCTCGTGGCAGCTTCGAATTTTCCGCGGAGAACTTAGAACGTCAATGCGGCAGCGATGTCCTCGCCATCATCGCCACGCACCTCGGCGGACGCGTATGCGATCTCAATCGCGTGACGAACATCGCGCAACGTCACGGCGCGCTGGTCATCGAGGATGCCGCACAATCGCTCGGCGCGATGTGGCGAAGCCGCAAGGCGGGCACGATCGGCGACATCGGCTTTTTCAGCCTCGCCGCCGGCAAGGGACTCACTACCTATGAGGGCGGCGTTCTTGTGGCGCGGGACCCGGCCGTGCGTAAGTCACTCGAGGAAACGAGCTCCCGGATTGCACACGAACAATTGCGGTGGGAATGGCGCCGCTCACTGCAATTGATCGGCTACGGATTGTTTTATCGCCCCTCGATGCTGCGTTTCGCGTATGGAGCACCGCTGCGGCGGGCGCTACGAAAAGGGCGGATGATCGAGGCGATTGGCGATGATTTCTCATCCGCGATTCCTCTCCATCGCCTCGGCACGTTCCGGCGCAACATCGGCGCGCGAGCGAGCGCACGGTGGCCCGCATTTCTCGACGCGCTCGCGATGCAGGCGGCGATTCGCAGACGGCTGCTGCAATCGATTCCCGGCCTGACGGTGATCGGCGACGCGGACCATACACGCGGCACATGGCCGTTCTTAATGGTCATCATGCCCGCAACCGAGGCGCGCGACCTCGCACTCAATCAACTGTGGACGGCGGGAGCCGGTGTGACGCGTCTTTTTATTCATGCGCTGCCCGACTATTCCTACATGCGGGCGCAACTCGGCGACAATGATGTCCCCAACGCGCGCGACTTTGCCTCGCGCATGCTGACCATTTCAAACAGTCCGTGGCTGTTAGAAGCGGATTTTCATCGGATCTGCGCCGTACTCGCCGGCGTGGTCAACGCGAGCCTGGACAAAAGCCGCTGATTGACGGCTTGGTGCTGTTGTTGCCAACTACTCAACAGATCGGCGGGTACCTCCGGTTGCCGGTCCAGGCGGGTCAGTATGCGTTTCCAGAGGCTCGCAAATTGATACGACGACACTTCGCCGGTGACATCGCTGGCGATGACCAGATTCCTGATCATGTCGATTCCGTGTTCGAGATCCTCCAGCGTCATGACGCCCTGATCCCAATTCGTCCGGACTTCGCTGCGCGCCAGGACATCCTTGTCGATCGAGAGATAGACCGGCTCCTTCCACGTCCGCGATTCGCCGGCGAAACGGTCGAGCAGATTGCCCGCCGATTCAAACGACTGGCTGTGACGGATTCCAAGACGGCGCAGTGCGCGCAGATCCGGTCCAATGCACCAGTAGCGCACACGGCCTGCATGCAGCGGCCGGAGATGGTTCTCCCATACGTGCAACCCTTCGACATCGTTCGATGTGATCCCGAGAACGTGGACGCACGTCACAAACGGCAGACGGCTGACGTGCGCCACCCACGATCCGCAATGGATGCCGAAGGGATAGCGCATGTTGTCGGGATGATTGTCGAAGACGACGATCTGTATGGGCTTTCCTGCATCACGCAGGCGTTGGATCAGTAAATAGCTGACGTGGTGATAGTCGCCGCTCCCGAGAAAAACCACAGGCGGCGGCGCAGGGATTTCTTCGTTCAATGCGCGCAAGTCCGCAAGTGTGCAGCCGAATCGGATCGACTCCTGGTGATGCTGAAGCGAAATCGAATCGCTCTCCGCAAGCCCTTGCACTGAGCCGTCAAAATCGAGAATGAGAGCTCGTGTCATCGTTGGCTCGCAGAATCGCTTTCGAACAGACGCTTCGAGCGTTTCAGGATAGCCCGCAGAAATGGATTTCGCACATAGACCAGGTGCTGCGTGAACGTGAATTCCGCACCCAGCTCGCGCTTCACCTCGGGATCGGTCCAACCGGCAACGTAGTAGCGCAGACCATGCGCCAGCGCGTACTCCAGATTATGAAACCAGCTCACGGTATAGAGATTGTGAATCTGCGCCTGCGGGTATGCAAAGCCGATGTATTTGTCGATGAGCATGGTCTCGGTGCGAAAACAGAGATTGAAGCCGATCAACTCGTCGCCGGCGTAGTGAAGAAAGACGATGCCGCCGTTGCCGGCGTCGAGAAACAGCGCGCGGAAGAAGTTCTCCGTCAGAAGATCGAAATGGATTTCGCTCTGACGGTAGACATTCAGGTAGAGATCGTAAAGGCGCGTCATCATCGGTTCGGTAAACCGCGGGCTGCCGGCGGGAACCTCTTCGAATCGCAATCCGGACGCGGCGCGAAGCTTCCTGCGCATGTTTTTTCGGCGCGCGTGAGAACGCCGCGCGAGAAACTCCTCCACCGAGGCGAAGTCGATCGGGACATAGGCCAGAGCCTGCCCCTCCACCGTCACGAAACCGAGCGCGCGGCAGGCTTCGACAAGCCGCTGCGACCACTCATACGCTTCGTCACCGACCAGCACGGAACCGCCCGGCAAATCCTTGACGATGACGAACGGGTAGTCAGCGCCGGCGCTGTTGATGATGCATTGCGCCGCGGCGGGTGGCGACGCATTCGCCGGCAAAAGCGCGTACTCGGAGACGGTCGTTCCGATGAAGCACGTCCGGGCGTGGAGCAGCCGGCGCCATGTCTTTGCAAAGGGCAGCGCGTCGATGACTCGGCGCACCGAGGGATCGACAGTCGTCAATAGATCGAACGACGCCGAAAATGCCGGGATGCCGGAGCAGAGCTCGAGAGCGCGAAATCCTTCCGGAGGATACGCGGCAAATGTGCGAACCAGCGCGATCGGCTCAATGAGGTTGTGATCCATCAGAATGCCTGCGTTGTGGAGATCGACCACACCGCCCCACGCCGGCTGTGCGGGCTGCTGCTGAACGCGTAGGCCCAATCGACGCGGATCAACGCCGCGTTCAGCCGGGCGATGCCGAAGCGCAGTCCGACGCCGGCGTCGCTCTTCATCCCGCGAAACCGTCCGGCCTGTCCGCTATCGACGAAGACGGCGGCGCCGGGTCCGATGAGCTGGAACAACTCGTGGCCGAGAAAGACGCGGTGCTCGGCGTTGAGCACGATGCGGCGGCTCCCTTCGAAGGCGAAATCGGGATACGCGCGCAGACCGCTTTGTCCGTCCGCAAGAAACTGCACGTCGCGGTCGAGTTGCCACCCCGCATCGACGCGCGCGCGGGTTACGAACGCTTGCGGAAACCGTGTGTCGATGCGGACGACGGAGCGGCCGTCGAACGAGATCATCGCGTTGCGGTCATGCGCCGCGCGCGTCGACGCGCTGATCTGACCGATCACGAACGCGCGCTCGCTGAACGCGTGCCCAGCGCCCGCGGCGGCGCGAAGGCGCATCGTCAAGGGACGGCCTCGCAGCGGAGGTGAGATCGCCGCGCGCAGCGTCGTGAAGCGGCCGAGGTTGAAATCCTGGTCGCGAAGATCGCGGTCGATGTAGCTGAGCTTCACAAAATTCACACCGGTCCATTCGTAGCCGCCCTCGAGAAAGCGGAAGTGGCGCGACGCCGGGATCACGTCGCGCGCGCGGTCCGGCAGCGGCGCGAAGTCGTCATCGCTCAGATCGATCCCTCCGATGAAGCTCGATGAGCGGCTCGGATCGGCGTGCAACACCAACGAGCGGAAGAGAGAAAGCTGGCGATGTTCATGGCGGAAGCGGGACGCGACCGAGCCGTCCGCGAAGATTCGTTCGTTGCGCAGCAGATGATCGGCAAGCACGCCCGCGCTCCACGGCGCCGTGTACGAGTCCATCGGGCGGTCGACTGCGATGCGCTCTTCGTCGCCGTCCGAGTTCTTCGAGTAGAGCGTATCGAGGCGCCAGTGCGGACCGAGGATGGCGGGGTGGAACAGCTCGACCGTGGCAACATCCCGTTCCACACCGTGCTCGCTGAGGACGTTGATTGAGGCGCCGGAGCCGAAAAGATCGAGCTGCGTCACGTTGGCCGAGTAGATGGCGATGCCGCCCTCATTCGAGAAGTCGGCATTGGGGACAGTCGTCAGCGCGTCGTGAGTGACGACGGAAACATCGACCACGCCGTCGTGCGGAGCGGAGGCAGTGACGGAAACACTCTCCAGAAAATCGAAGAGCCGCAGGTCACGCTCCGTCTCGGCGAGCAGCGCCGGATCGAACAATTCGCCTTCGCGGAACAGCAGAAAGCGCCGCAGCAGCGCGACGCGCGTTTGCATATGCAACAGGTTTAGAAGTCCGTAGATGCGTCCCTGCCGCACTTCGGCATCGCTGTAGACCGGAACGGCCTCAATGGTGATGCGTCCGACGCGAAGCGGCTGCTCCGCGGCAATGCTGACCGACATCAAAATCAAGAGCAGCATCGGAATCGATCGCAGCACTGGCCGCTCGTAACACAACGTACATGACGCTCTCGTGAAGACGAATCCTTGCGCGCTTCACGGGCGAATCCACTAACCTAACGGGATGCGAATCCTGGTGGTCGAAGACGATCCCGACATGTCGCGGTTCATCGCCCGCGGACTTGGAGAGCAGTCGTATGCCGTCGACGTTGCGGCGACCGGCGAGGCGGCCCTGGAAGCCGCGACGGCCGCGCCGTATGACGCGATCATCCTCGACGCGATGATCCCGCCGCCGGACGGTTTCGAAGTCTGCCGGCAATTGCGGGCGCAGTCGATCGACTCGACGATTCTCATGCTCACTGCACGCGACTCGCTGGCCGACCGGGTGGAGGGTCTGGACTCCGGCGCGGACGACTACCTCGTGAAGCCGTTCGAGTTCGCCGAGTTGCTGGCGCGGTTGCGCGCGCTGCTCCGCCGGCGTGGCACGAGGCAGTATCCGGTCGTCGAAGTCGGCGACCTCCGGCTCGATACGCGCTCCCACCGCGTGACGCGCGGCGGCGATGAGCTGCAGTTGACGACCAAGGAGTATGCGCTGCTCGAATATCTCTCCATCAACTCGGGGCGCGTGATGGGCCGCGAGGAGATCGCCGAGCATGTGTGGAACGAGCAGTTCGATCCGTTCTCGAACCTCATCGAGGTCTACATCGGCCGTCTGCGTCGGATCGTCGATCGCGATCGCGACGTAAAGCTCATCCACACCATCCGCGGGTCGGGCTACATCCTCGAGCCTCGGGATCCTGCGCATTCATCGGTGGTTTAGCGGACAGTGGTCAGGCTCATGCAGTGCTTCGATCTCTCCGCTTTTCCCTCTTCCTTTTCGCCGGAACGTGTCTCGCCGAGACACCTGTAATCGAGCTTCCGCATCATCAAACGCTTCGCTTCATCGTCACGGGTGATGCCGGTTCCACGCACTCGCAGCTTCGCGAGGGGATGCTCGCCGTTATGAAGCGGACGCCGATCGACGCCATCATTCTCGTGGGCGACAACTTCTATCCTTGCGGCGTGACCGGCACCGACGATCCGCAGTGGACGAAGATCACGCAGCATTTCGGTCCGACCAACCTGCCGATCTACGCGGTCCTCGGCAATCACGATTACGGCGATCAACAGGAGCGCGGCGGACCGGACTACTGGACATGCGGCCATGCAGATCCGCAGGCCGAGGTGAACGCGACCGGGAAGATGGGGAAGTGGACGATGCCGGCGCGCAACTACACCCTGCATTCGCGGCTTGCAGACTTTGTGATGATCGATACGCAGCCGCTCGCGCTCGATTTTCCGAAAGACTACGACGGCAGCCTCGGCGCGGATGGAGAAAAGGCGTGGATCGGCGGCGCGCTGGACGGCACGCACGCGCACTGGCGCATCGTGGTCGGCCATCACACGATTTTTTCGTCAGGCGTGCATGGCCGCACGAACAACGCGACGCAGACGCGCGTGCGCGAGCTCTTGCCGTTGTTTCGCAAGGACCATGTCGATCTCTATATCTGCGGCCACGATCACGATATGGAGCTGCTCGGCGAGCTGCATCGCGGCCCGAAATCCGATCCGCTCTTCCTGGTCAGCGGCGCGGGTTCAGGAACCGACGAAATCCGTCCGAGGCGCGCGACCGTGAAGGAGCCCGCGACGATCTATCCGGCGTTCCCGATCACGCAAGTCCTCGGCTTCGCCGTACTCGAGATCGACGCGACACATCTGACAATCACGTTCTTCGATCACACCGGAAAACAGATCGGCGGACCGTATACGACTGTGAAGAAGTGAGCGCTGGGAGTAGGGGGTTGGGTGTGGGGAGTGGAAATGGATTGAGGCAATTGCGAACCCCACTCCCTACTCCCTACTCCCCACCCCCAGAGATCAGTGCTTACTCTTTTCCTTTTCTTCGAGTTTCTTCTCCGCCGCTTCCTTCGCCGCGTTTTCGTGCTGGACGTCGACGATCTTGCCGTTCATGGCGTCGACGTTGACCTCGGTCACATCGGTCTTCGACGTAGCGATGTCGAATGAGTAGATCCACTTCCCTTTCTCGTTCTCGAGCTCTTCGCTCTTGACGGTGCCGGGCGCCTTTTTCAGAGCCGTGGCGCGGGCCTGCGCCATGGTGATCTTCGTATGCGGCGGCTTCGTGGTTGCGGCGAATGCGCCGCAGGTGACGATGGTGGCGAATGCAAATGCGGTGGTGATTTTCTTGTGCATGGTTTCCCCTTTTGAGTTTGTACAACTGCCTCGGAAAACGCCTTGCAACTCGATGTCATTGCGTAAATTTCTGATGAACGAAAACGGCAGAGCACCGTTCATCAAGCGTTCATCCGCGCCATTGATACGCTGCAATTCATGAAGCGCATCACACTGCTGGTTCTCATCGCTGCACTGCCCGCGTATGGCGCGAACGATTGCCACATCGTCTGCATTGCGAAGCGCGAAGCGGTTCGTTACGTGCGCGATGCGAAGAGCCTGGCCGCGGCGCCGCTGCATTGGGACCGCAACGAGTGGACGCGATTTGGCGAAGGGAGTGCGGCCGTCGTCGTGCTCTACGCGACCGACCGGCAGACGTCCGACTACGTTCAGCGGCATCGCTCGTCATCGACGGATCAATTCGCGAAGGCGCTCACGCCGTTCGGCGGACAACGCGCGCTGCAGGCTTCCGTGTTGATGATTGCCGCCGGCGCCGGAATTCACGACCCGACGCTTCGCGACGCCGGCCGCGACGCGTTCGAGTCGGAACTGCTCGCCGCGAAAATCGTCACGCCACTGCTGAAGCTCGCCTTCGGCCGCGCGCGTCCGATTCAGAATGAAGGGAGCCACTCCTTCCATCCCTTCAACAAGAGTTTCGCCAGCTTTCCCTCGGGCCACGCGACGAATGCGTTCGCGTTTGCCACCGCCGTCGCCGGACACTACGACGGTTGGGTGGTGCCGACAATCGTCTACACAATCGCCAGCGGCGTGGCCGTCTCGCGCGTCAACGACCACGTCCACTTTCCCTCGGACGTCCTCGCCGGCGCGCTGATCGGCCGCGCAATCGGGAAAGGAATCCTGGCGCGACACACCGGCGCGAAGGTCTCGTGGCAGGCCGTTCCGCTCATCGATCGGAAGAGCGTGGGCGTGATGGTGGCCATCGGCCCCGCGCGCCGCTGACTATCCCCCGAACTTGATCTCGGCCGACAACTGCAGCCTACGGCCCGGGGAAACCGTCGTCGGCGCGAGGTAGAACGGCGAGCGGATGTTG
>JAXDIO010000029.1:0-18156 GCA_034663965.1 Thermoanaerobaculia bacterium
TCCGCCCAACGCGCGCCGCGATCGCGCTCCTCGGCGATGACCGCGTTTCCTTCACGAACCTGAAGCTCCGCCGCCTCGACGCGACCGAGTCGAACGATCTTGCCATCAGCCGCACGCTGCTGCGCGACGTCGTCGAAGGACGCAAGGTCGTGTCGTACTTCGATACGGAGCAGAACGACAAGTTCGCGCGCGCGCAGTCGATCATCGCGCAGCGCATTCGTTCCGCGGTCTGCGCGCCACTCCTCGTCGCCGACGCGGTCCTCGGCGTTCTCTACATCGACTTCACATCGGCACGCGGAGTCGTGGCCGAGGATGACGTTCGCCTGCTCGCGCAGATCGCGCGCTTCGCCGCCGTCACGCTCGAGCGCACGCGATTGCGCGAGGAGGCGTTCGCGAAAGCGAAGATCGACGAAGAGCTGCGCACGGCCTACACAATCCAGCGCCGCCTCTTGCCGAACGCGCTGCCCGAGATCGCGGGCTATCGTTTCGCCGGCGCGAACCGCCCCTGCAAAACCGTCAGCGGCGATTACTACGACGTCGTCGTCCGTCCTGACGGACGCATCTACTTCGTCATCGCCGACGTCAGCGGCAAAGGGATCACTGCGGCGCTGGTGATGTCGAGCGTAGCCACCGCATTCGCGATTTTTACGCGCCACGATCCGACGCCCGCCGACCTGCTGCGCGACATCAACGAAACGCTGGCGCCGAAAACGTCGCCGTCGAAATTCGTGACGATGGTGGCCGGTGTGCTCGATCCGGCCACGGGCATCGTTTCGTTCGCAAACGCCGGTCACGTCGCGCCGCTCGTCGTCTCGAAGGACGGCGTGGAAGCGATGCACTCGACCGTCATCGTGGTCGGCATCCTCCCGAACGCGCAGTACCGCAATCAGTCGCTCACGCTCGCCGCCGGCGACTCGCTCGTCCTCTTCACCGACGGCGTCACCGAGGCCGAGAACATCGCCGAGGAGCAACTCGGACTCGATCCCGTATGCGAGATGCTGCGCACGATGCACGGCCGCGAAGCCGACGCGATCCTCGACACGATCGACACCCACGTCCACGAATTCATCGGCGAAGTGCCCGCCGGCGATGACGTGACGATGCTCGCAATGACGCGCCTGGGTTAGCCGCAATGGCCTTAACTTAAGCGGTCGACAGTCGGAGCGCTGGCGTCTCGCCGGCTGGCTCGGCGGCGTCCCCGCCGCCGAATGGGAGGCTTGCGCAAGTGTTGTGTTACCAGCAAGATTCGAGGGTTTGCCGGTTCGGCAGCGAGGACGCAGCCGGGCCAGCCGGCGAGGACGCCAGCGCTCCCTCGCGCGCTTAAGTTAAGACCATTGGGGGTTAGCCGCCGATTAGCCGCAAGACTAAGTCGCGCCCAAGGTGACGAGAAGCTCGTCCAGTTGTGCGAACGTCTCGACCGTCGCATCCGCCGACCCGGTGCCGGCAGCATCGAGAGCTTCCTTCGAGGGATACAGCTCGTGCATGGCGAGTAGCGTTTTGCCATCTTGTTCCTCGAACGTCACGGTGGTGACGGCACCCTCGTCACTTTCCTCATTCGTCCAGATGAGGCGCGAGTACGGGGTCACTTCGATGTATCTGCCGAAGAACGCCACAGGCGTTGAGGCATCGAACACGAAGCGGTACTTGCCCCCGACACGAACATCCATTTCGCAGGAAAGCAGGGACATGCCCATCGACTTCGGCACCCACCACCGCTTGATTAGGTCGGGCTTGGTCCACGCCTCGAATACGATGCGCGCCGGAGCGTTGAACGTTCGCGTGACGACGACCTCACGCTCGGACTTCCGCTCCACGGTTGTGCGGTTCTTCATGGGTGTGGGCTCACTTTCTCTTCTTGCGTCCATCGACTTTCTCCTTGCGTTTCAGTTCTTCGACAACGTTGTCCAGCTCTTCGAAGCGTGCGTCCCAGAGCTCGCGGTACCTCTCGATCCATGCCGTCTCTGCCTCTAATCTGTGCAGGCCGAGCTTGCAGGTCCGCACGCGCCCGACCTTTTCCGTGGTGACGAGCCCCGCCTGCTCCAGGACGGCGACATGTTTCTTCATGCCCGTGAGGGTCATGTGGAACTTCCCGGCAAGGTCCGTGATCGAAGCGTCTGCACGCCCGAGCTGCTCAAGCACGCCACGTCGGGTGACGTCCGAGAGCGCGGCGAATGAGGTATCGAAGCGGACCTGCGAATACTGCACCATTCGGTTCAGTATTGCACGCGGATGGCGGCAGACGCAAGGGCCTCCGAGTAAACCGTCACCTTGTTAATTGGAGAGCCGCCGGCAACTTCCGCACGATCCGCTCCCCCACCCCCGGCAACTGCACGACGATCCCGCCCCGCGGCACGCGCACTCCGCTGATATTGACGACGATCCGTTTCCCATCGCGCCACGCCGAAAAGTTGAGCGGGCCGTAAATCGTCCGCAATCCACGCACGCGGACGCCGCGATCGAGCCACGATGATGGGATGCCGGCGCCGAGGACCAACGAGTCGTCGGATTCGCGTTCGTAGGCGAGCATGTCGATGAAGGAGCGCGCGAAGTCGGAGCCAACCCAAAGGTGCGGGATGTCGCCGAGGTACGTCGGGCTCCGGTAATCCTGCGCCGCTACCTCGGCCCACTGTTTCCAGCCGGCGGGACGGCGGTCATCGAGGAAAAAAGCGAGCAGGCGTTGCGCGCGATCGCGCCAGCCGAGGTGGACGAACGTGCCGACCTGGCGCAGCTCGTACGGCGTGTAATCCTTCCACGGCCGCCTGCCCTCCATCCGCGCCAGCGACTCGTCCCACGCACGCTCGAATTCGTGGATGACGGCATCGTGCGGGAGGTTGGCGAGATCGCCGCCGGGCTCGATGCCGATCGTCGTCGAAGTCGGATCGAAATCGCCGAGGTCCGCGGCACCGGGGATGTAGTCGATGTGATGCGTTTCGATGGCGCGGAGGATTGAGGCGTGGAAGTCGCGCGAAAACTCGTCGCGGCTTTTTGCGAAACGTGATGCCGCCTCGCGATTGCCGAGTTTCTCCGCCAGCCACGCCGCGTCCTTCAGTCCGCGCAATCCGAAGAAATCGTCCCAGTACGAATGCATCGGTTTCGCGGAGTAGCCTTCGTGGCTGATCGATGGAGGGAGAAGTCCGGTGAAAAGGGAGTCGGGTGTCGGGGGTCGGGTGTCGGAGAGAGAGGCTGAAGTTGAAGTTGCTACGACCTCCGACCCCCGACTCCCGGCTCCCGCGCGCAGCAAATCGATGTAATCCGCCGCCTTTTCCACGTGCGTCCAGACCTCGCGCGCGAGCGAAAGATCGCCGGTGAGCCGCGCGTGCTCGGCGACGAGGTAGATGAATTCGCCATGGCTATCGTGTTCATCGACCGGATCGGCGCCGCGCGTGTCGACGCAACAGGGGATCTTGCCGTCGGCGAACTGATACGGAGCGAACCAGCGGATGTAGTCGCGAACGTCGTCGCCGAGGCCGAAACGGAGCAGCATGGTGGAGGCGAGCGAGCCATCGCGAATCCAACTACGCCTGTAGTTGCGCGCGCCGCCGCGGATGGCCGGACCGTCGCGCCCGAGGAGGTTGTAGGCGACGTTGGCGCGAGCGGTGTCGATGAGATCGCGCGCGGCTGGGATGTCGATGTCGACGTGATCGACGATCCTGCGCCAGTACGCGATCGCGTTTGCGCGCTGTTTCGCCACGTCGCGCGGGATCGGCTGCGCGTCATGCGCGTGCAGCGGCGTAGCGATGTCGATGGTTTTTTCTTCGCCAGGTGCGAGCGTGAAATCCCAGAGCATCAATGCCGAGGCGTGGCGTTGGGCGTCTTCGACGATGTCGGGAGTCGGGAGTCGGGTGTCGGGTGTCGTAGATACGCGACGGGAAAACGAAGCCGGTTTTATCTCCGACTCCCGACTCCCGACCCCCGACTCCCGCTCGTCAACCATCTCACTCACATCCCCGCTATCGAACGTCGACGCCGCGACCGAAGTTGGCTTCGTCAGCGGAACGACTCGCGTGTCGTCGACGGCGAGCTCACTGCCGGTCCACGCGATCGAGCGGATCGGCGCCGTCAGCTCGTTGATGTTCAATTCGAACCACGGCGGTGTGACGCGCAGCGGACGGATCGCGACGTAGAACTGTGCGCGCTCGGGATGCGCGCTGCTGTTGCGAAGGCGATAGCGCGCGTAGCCGATCGGAGCGTCAGCAGTTCCAGCACCGAACGGCGCGATCTCCAGCGTGAACTTCGGATGCCGCCACGTCGTCGACGGCATCGGCAGCGAGTTCTGTTCGAGCGACTGCGTCGTACTCACGTCCGCCCAAGTCATCAGCCGGCCGTCGATGCGCACGAACGGCTCCAACGTAAACCCTGCCGGCGTCTCGATCGCTCCATCCTCGGACAGCAGCGGCTTCGCGCCGGTGTCGCGATCGACGCCGAAGATGGTCCAGTAAGCAAGCTCGCCGATCAGTCCGCGCGGAAAACGTCCGCGCGAGGAATCGCGCGCCATCTGCTGATAAACGTTGATGAAACGATCGCCGAAGCGCGGCGGCTCGATGGTGATCTCGTCGATGGCGTAGCCGTCGCCGCCGTTCATGTTCACGCGGACAAAGCGCGCAGCCGCATTGGGCGTCTGCAGGTAGTCGCGCCCGCCGTTGCTGCTCTTCACCGATCGAACGACAGTCCAATCGTTTCCGTCGAGCGATGTCGAAACGTTGTAATCGCGCGGAGCCGCACTCCACTGAATCACCATTCCGCCGAACTCGCGGACACTTCTCAAATCAACGCTCAGCCACTGCGCGCCGCCGGCCGAACGCCACGCGGTGTCGGCGCGGCCGTCCATGGCGCGATCCGGCGTCTGTCCATCAATCGAGCTCGACGCAGTCACGAGCGGCGCCGACGCATCGACCGGCAGCTCATCGAAGCTGATGCGATCAACCCAAACGCTCCCTTTGCCGCCCGTCGCCGCCGTGACCGTGACTTCAATCGCCCCGATCTTCGTCAGCACATGATTCGCCGACGGCCCCCACGCGAACTCGATGTTCCGCTTGTCCGCGACGACCTCGGCCCAATCGCGCGGAAACTCCCAAGCCACCCGCCGCACCCACCACACGTTCTCCCCCGAGGGATCGATGAACTTGATCTCCAACGTGTTCGGCGGCGTCTCGCCTCGCACGCGAAACGAAAACCGATAGTTCTCCGCCACATCGATGTCCACCTTCCGCCGCGCCGCCGCCCATCCCCCATGCCCGCGAAAATCAAAATCCATCCGCATCGCACCGCGGCCTTCTACGAGGTTCAGCAAAACGCCATCCGAGGGAGCCGCCGTCCACTTCGAGACATCATCAAGATCGTCGACGACGCCCGCCGAGGCCGCAGCGGCGAGGAGAAGAAGGAGGATGGCGAGCCACAAGCGCATGGTGCGAAGTCTAACGGGACGCAGTTTTTTCTTCTTTCGCGGCTCCTCTAGCGCCGGAAGTCGGTTTTTAGGCAGCCGATCCCTGAGACAAGGTTCGTCGCTCCAAGCCTTTGAGAATTGCATACGTTCAGAGCGCTTAAGCTGCGACGGTGCGATTGGCAAAATCGATCGCGTAATGTGAGGCCGGCCAGGCGCTGGATGCGACGCGACTCTCGCGTGAAAGACACGCTCATGTGAGACAAACTATTTCCGATCGTTAATGAGCACGCACCCGGCAGAACCATCAGAGCGCTGCTGACGCGCACGGTGAAACTCATTAACTGGCTGAGTAGGCCAGCGTGGATGCATCGACCGCCAGATTCTCTAGTTCTGACTTATCGTTTCTTAGAATCCCCATATTGACGATTGGCACTATTGCTGCCGGACGCGCGTCTGTAGTCCCGGGCTCAGCAACGTTGATAGCGCCGATCCCAAATTCCACTGCGAGGACCCACTTTCCCTCGCGGATGTTTTCACGACGGAGCATCATCTCGACAACCTCACGAAACTCGAAAATACGGCGTTCTGGTTTGAGCTCTGCCATATCAGTTGGTCCTTTCTTCGTAATAGACCGGCTGGGCCTTATTTCCTGTAATTGCCGTTGTCGATCTGGACGAGTACTCAAGTTTCTGAACGACTTCGTTCAGTGCGGTCGCGGCGGTGGTCATGGCGAGTCGTGCGAAGTGGCTTTCTGCGACTTGCTTAACCATTTGGCGCACGGCAGGCAGCAATTGTGACGTTGCCACGGTATGGCCTAGCTTTTCGGCGATTGCTGCGACGATAAACTGATTGGCGCTGGTTTGGTTAATCTCAGCGACGCTGACTACCTGTTCATGAAGCGACCGTGGTAGGCGAAGCGCGAACTTGCCGGAGTATTCACGCGACGCGAGAGGTTCCGGAATCACATGACCCAAGTCGATCGCCACATCAAGCCAGCTCTCCGCTGCGTCCTCAAGTGACTTCATCGCCTCCTCTCGCGTGTCGCCTTCGGCGATACACCCCGGAAACTCGAGAATGCGTGCACTGAATCCACCACCCTCCTCCGGGACCAGTACTCGAGCGTATGGCCGGAGGAGATACTCCTCAGCAGTATTAGGTTTAGTCATTTTCGTCCTCTTCGCGCTCGTCCTCGTCGCAAATCTCCATCAATCGAAAGACATCTTCATCTAGCTGATCGAGAATGCTCTTGGCCGTTCCTGGTTTGAGGTCGCCTGAATGCCCGGGAATGCTCAGAGGCGGCAGATCCGGCAAGATCTCGTTAAAGTAAGTTGGCTCTTTACCTTTTGGGTGCCTCTTCCGACCCAGGCGTATCGCGAGTTGCTCGATCTGCCGCGCCGACTTTTGGCCGCCTCCGCGGCGAAGCTCGTCGAGTTCCCTCTTGATCTTCGTCACCTTGCGGCATCGGATAGTCACGATATCGCTGGTGATATCACAAATGCAACACCTTCGGCTATTACTTCGGTGGACAAGTTGGCGAGCGAGGGGGCGGACGTCGTCAAAGTGTTCGCGTCGCAGAGCATTCGCAATGGCGGCGCGCCGACGATGTCGCAGGAGCAGATGGATGCGATCTGCGGCGAGGCGAAGAAGCTGCATCTCCGCGTTGCCGTCCATGCGCATGGGCCGGAGAGCGTGCGGCGCGCGGTGATGGCGGGGTGTACGTCGGTCGAACATGGCGCGCTGATCGGGCAGCCGGAGCTCGATCTGATGGCGGAGCATGGGACGTATTTCGATCCGAACATCGACCTCGTCTTCCGCAACTATTTCGAGAACAAGTCGCACTACCTCGGCATCGGTAATTACACCGAGGAGGGGTTCGCGAAGATGAAGGAGGCGGTGCCGAAGGCGTTGCGTGTGTTCCAGCTCGGCTTGGCCACGCCGCGGCTGAAGATCGTTTTCGGGACCGATGCCGTGGCGGGATCACACGGACGAAACTTTCAGGAGCTCGAATATCGCGTCATCACCGGCGGGCAGAAGGCGATGGATGCGATCACCTCGGCGACGTCGCTGGCGGCGGAGTCGCTGGGGCTCGGCGATCGCGTCGGCACCATTGCAGCCGGATACGAGGCGGACCTGATCGCCGTCGATGGCGATCCGCTGCGCGATATCCATGCGCTGTCGCACGTCGCGTTCGTGATGAAAGGCGGACGGATTATCGGCAGATGACGCGGGTGCCGCGTATTACACTCCCGCCCCTTGTCCAACCAGTCCTTCTTCGTCGAACGGACGCTTCGGCGCGCCGTGCTGCTGCCGGTGGCGGTAGCCATCGTTGTGGGCGTCATCTTCCTGGCCATCATTCAGCGATTGCTTTCCGAGACGGAACTGCTGCGCCACAGCGAAGAGGTGATGGCGACGGCGGAGCAGATGCGGCAGGTCGCGGTCGACATGGAAACCGGCGTTCGCGGATATCTGCTGACGCGCGATCCGCGGTTCCTTGCGCCGCGCGACCGCGCCTCGGCGGATCTGCCGCGCTTGCTCCTCCAGCTGAAAACGCTGGTCGCCGACAATCCGGAACAAACGCGCCGCGTTTCCGTCATCGAGTCTGACATCAAGGCGTGGCAGCTCTACGCCGCGAAGACGCTGCGCGCGGATCCAACCGGCTGGAACCTCTTCGCCGGCAAGATCCTCATGGACCGGGTCCGTGCCGATCACACGCAGTTCCTGGAGGCGGAGAGCGCTCTCTCCGTCGGCAGGGCGCGGCAGGTGCGCGAAACGACGCTGTCCGCAATCGTGCTCACCGTGATCCTGGCCGCAGTGGCCGGAGCGATCCTGGTGTCGTTTATCAGGCGCCAGCTGCTCGATGTGCGCGTCGCGTATGAACAGGCGCTGGCCGGCGCGGAGGAGGCAGCGCACGCGAAAGACAGAATGCTGGCCACCGTCTCCCACGAGCTGCGAACGCCGCTCACCTCGATCCTGGGCTGGGCCGCGCTGCTGCGGATGCGCGAGTCCGACCGCGAGCTGGAAGAGCTGGCGCTGGCGTCGATCGAACAGAGCGCGCGGCTGCAGGCCCGGCTGGTCGAAGATCTCATCGACGTCAGCAGGATGGCGGCGGGCAAGCTGCGGATCGAGGTGGCGGACGCCGACGTCGCGCGAGCGCTTGCGGCGGCGGTCGAAACGATGACCCCGGCCGCGGACGCGAAGGGTGTCACGCTGAACACATCGATCGCCGGCGGCGACATGCGGATGGCAGGTGATGCGACGCGCCTGCAGCAGGTGTTCTGGAATCTGATCAGCAACGCCGTGCGGTTCACGCCGGCAGGCGGCCGCGTCGACGTCGCCGCGGCCCGCGAGGCGGATGCGATCGTCGTACGGGTCGCGGATACGGGCACCGGCATCGACCGCGCCTTCCTCCCGCACATCTTCGAGCCGTTCGCGCAGCAGAACGCCTCGGCACGTTCATCCGCCGGCCTCGGGCTGGGACTGGATATCGCCCGCCAGCTCGTCGAGCTTCACGGCGGCACGATCGAAGCGAGGAGCGAAGGCGCAGGCCGAGGTGCGGAGTTCATCGTCCGGCTGCCCGGTAAGTGAACTACCGCAGTCGTCCTCCGCCGAATGACCTGATCGACTTGTAGTGGACCTCGAAGTAATTCGCGGCGGCGCGAAGAGCGCTGGCGACGATCCACTCTTCGCGCGCGTCGATGCCTTGCAGCGGCAGGCGCATATGCGCCGGCAGTTTGAAGCGGCAGCGCCGGCAGAGCGCATTTCCTTCGGTCTTCTCCAGATTGCAGCGCGGACAACTCCTCCGTTTGGCGAGCCTTTCGATCTGTTGCGCGGATAGCATTGCGACCCCTCCCTCCCGTTTTCCCGCAAAAGAAAAAGGCCGGGTTCGCACCCGGCCTTCGTACTGCACATATTGCTGTGCAGCGGATGGTAGCGGGGTGGGATTCAGAAATCAACTCCGCAGACGAGAGTCGCGCTGCACTTCGTGTAGATGAAGGGTGGGAGAGGATCCGCCGATGACGCGGACCGTGCGAGCTACGTGCGCGGGGTGGAAGGAGCAGGCTCCTTCTGCTTTGCCCATGCATTGAGGATTGCGGCGTACGCGCGCAGCCGGTCGGCCGGCTCACTGCACGCAATGGCCGCACGGCGCGCGCGGACGAGATCATCGCAGTCCGCATAGGCGTTGGCCACGCGGCGATAGGCGTCGGACTTGTCGGTGCCGTCGGCGATGGGGCCGCATTCATTCGCGGCGTCATTGATTGCTTTCAACGCCAGCGCCTTTGAGCCGCGGCTCAGGTGTTGCTGCGCGATTTTCAGGAACGTAAGTGTGCGAAGGCGCGGATCCTGAAACGTTCCCGCCATCCGCGCGACATCGTCGAGACTCACACGGCTGCCGACGATGTCGAAGATCTTTTCGATAGCCTCGTACTTCGCGCTTTCGCTCTCGATGCTGCGTGCGATCTCGAGAGCGGGCCGCGGTTTCAACAAACTGCTGAGGGTGAGCACGATCCCTTTTCGGGCGTCATCGCGGTCTTCCTTCGCCGCGAGCTGTTCGACGGCCCGCAAGGCCAGCGGCGGGATATCGGAAACCGCCGGATCGGTCTGAAACTCGGCAGCGGCGGCAATCGCTTCGATGACCTCCGGGAGGCGTTGCTGCAGAACCACTCTATCCCGCGCCAAGGCCGCTATGTCGACGGCGGTTAAGACGTCGCGGCTCCGCGCCGCAGCGACGGCGATTGCCATGAACGCCTCTGACTGAAAGGTCGGATCGAGCTCGATCCGCGCCTGTTCGATCGCCCGCTGGCGAGTGAGGCGGCTTTGGTCAACCGAGCCGCCGAGGCGGAACTCTGCTTCCGAGAGTCCAGCCAGGATTTCGGCGCGAGCGCCCGCGGAGCCTGGTCCGTGCGCCTTGGAGACCGCAGACAACGGCTCCTTGATCAGCGCCAGTGCGGTCTCGCGGTCGCCGCAGCCCGCGAATGCAGCGGCCAGATGCGGCCTCAACATGGCAGGGTATGGATCAGGCAGGTGGCTTAGAAGCGCCCTTGTATCGCTCCAGAAGGCCTCATCGCAGGCCCGATGAAAGCGCGCGTCGGTGTCGAGCACGAGCTTGAGCAGGTCGCTCTGCCGGGAGCGGAGGAACGGGGCATCGCCGATCATCGTGACAAGGAGCGCACTGCTGCGGGCGTCCCCATTCTCCAGCAACGACTTCGCGGCGCGTGCAAAGTCATCCGCCATTCCGGGTTCCGAGAGTGCGTGTAGCGCGCCGGCCCGGGCCTCCACTGCGGCGTTGGTGCCCCCGGGAAGACCATCCAGTTGACTGGCCAGATCGAGCAACGATCGCGAGATCGCTCTCCGCGAGATCAGGTCGGCAGGCATGCCGCCGCGGTCGCGCGTCAGGAGGTGCACCGCGTCGATCGTGCGCCTCGATTGCACTGCCTGCAGTCCGAGGGCGAGATCGGCGAGGAGATCAAAGCGCTCTTGCCCATTCTTCGCCAGGAGGTTCGGCGAGTCGTCCCGGGAACTCTCCGTGGTGGAGAGCGACGCCAGGTTGAACGCCTGCAGCAGCAGACGCGTCGATGTCTCTCGAAATCGAGGGGGAAGCACGTTGGCGATGGCGATCTGTGTGCGGATCCTATCAACGGTCGAGGGGATCTCGTCGACGGTCTTCGTGGCCTGCTGGACTGCGGCAATGGCTTGCGGGCTGAGGTCGCGTTCGGCAAGCGCGCTGTTCAGAACGGCCGAAGCAAAGGCGCGTTGCGCCGTTGATTGCCGCGATCTGACGACTCTCTGTGCCTCGTTGTCTTGCTTCGCACGGACCAATGCCCGGATCCAATCCGCGATGGCATCGCCCGCCTTCGGCGATTTCTCGTCGAGGGCAAGAGGAGCGTCCTCGCGCACGCGCTCGATCTGATACGAGTCGCTGCTGTGCCAGGCTCGGATGGCGAGCCAGGCCACGAGGGGCAAAACCGCCGCGAAGAGGGCCGCTGTACGAAGCAACCATCTGCGGCGGCCACTCGCTGAAATCAACCTTCGCTCGGCACGGCTGAAATCGTCCGGGCGTTTCGCAAACTGCGTCTCCGCCTCCGCAAGACGCTGCCCACGCAGCAGGACGGAGCGGTCGGAGCCTCTGCGATATTCGGCCGCATCGTCCGTCAACCTCTGCCTGAAGACCAGGAACGCCCTGTCGGCCTCGATGACTCGTTTGGCGCGGCTCCAGTCGGAGATCACGTCGCTGCTGGTCAGCGATACGATCGGCGTTCCATCCGGGGCATTCTCGACCGATACGATCTCCGCGTATCGGAGGGCCTGCATCACGCGATCGGGCACATCGCCCAACTGGTGCATTTCGAGAGAGCGGGTTACCAGCGTCGAGTCGCCGGATACGTAGACAAGGCGGGTGATGACATCGAGGGCCTGCTTCTGCTGCGCCGCGGAAAGCCGGGCCAGGGCCCGCTCGCCGCGCGTGGCCGCATCCGGCCGGGCCGCGTCCTCCTCGGGACTGCGGCGCCGGACATACTGCGCAAGGATGGTTGCGCGTTCCGCTTCGGTCAGACCCTGGAAGCGTGTGACCTCTCCTTTCGTGATGTAAGAGGTCAGCGTCTCCATCGCGGACAGCATCGAAGTCAGCCGCCTGGTGCGGTCTCCGAACGTCGCCAGCATCTCCTCGAACGAGTACCAGGCTTCGTGCGGGATTTCGACCGCGCTCCAATAGTCGGCGCGCTCGGAACCGGTCATGTTCCAAAGGAAGCGGTCGAATTTCTTCCACGCCTCGATGCGGGCCACCTCCACCTTCTCTTTTTCCGAGCGGTCAACGCGCGTCGGGACCGGGAGGATGCGCACGTCGGTGTTGCGCGCGCGGCGCTGACTCTCGATCGACTCCGCCACACTGGAGGCGCCTTCAAGACTCTGGATGTTGAGCGTGAAAAGGATCACCACCGTCTCCGGCATCTGCACGGTGCAGATGCCGGCGGTGTCGCTGACACCGGTGCGGCTGTCGATGAGGATGTAGTCGTAGTCGGCACGCATGTACTCCTTGGCCGCCTCGAAGAATGCTTCGCCGCCGAGCTTTTCGTAGAAGTGCTGCCAGTTGAAGAGATTGACCGCCGAGGCATAGCTCGCGGACTGCCTTCCCGCGGGGACGAGGTCAATCGTTCCCGGCTTGGGGAACTGGCTGTAGCGCAGCGACTCCGCAAAGTTGGTGATATTCGCGTGCTCCTTGTACCAGTCTTTTTCGAGCGGCGCAGCGTCCGGCGGCGGGGAGTGCGCCTCGCCGACATAGTCGATGACGAAGTCGATGAGACCCTCGGATGTAGAGAGGTTCTTGTCCCGAAGGAACGGGTGAAAGTAGCGGTGGACGCCGGGCGCTTCGAGGTCCCAGTCGATCACCAACACACGTTTGCCGTTGCTTGCCAGAATCCACGCCACATTCGCAAGCGCCATCGAGCGGCCCGTACCGCCCTTGTACGAGTAAAACGTGACGATGTGGCCTTCGGGGCGAGGCAACTCCGTCATGGAGTACTACCACCTGCTGCCGAGATGGTGTGCAGTGCCGATCCCTCCTGTACCTCGCGGGTAGGATCCTTCTCGAATACTTTGAATCGGATGGCTTGAAGGAACTCGATCAGAGCAGAGCGCAGATCGAGAAGCGCTCCGATGCGCGGGTAGTGATACTTCGGCCGTCCGTCGGCGAAGGTCACGTCCACCTGCTGTTCGAGCGCCGCAAGCGAATCCTGTGTCTCGCGGTCGGCCTTGTTCCATGGCACGAAGGTGCCGGCAGCCTCGCTGATCTCAGGATGTTCCGCGGCAAATTTCCCGATGGCGCGGACGAGACTGTCGTAGCGATTGATGGAGAGACTCCACGGGTCGATCAGAACAGCGACGGGAGACTTGTTCGTGATGGCAGTTTCGATCTTCGTGAGCAGATCGCTTGCCGAAGTGATGACGAGCTCCCACGGTCTGACCTTCATCTCCTGCGCGACGGCTCCGACTACCTCCCCGATGCTCGGTTTTTCGGGCGGGTGATAGGGACACCAGAAGTACCCACCGTCCTTGTCGTAGCCCTCCCGCCCCTTTCTCACATTCTCGAGCTCGCGCGGCTCGGCGACGATGTAGACGAATTTCGCGTTCTTCGGTCCCAGGGGGCCGACCTCTGGTACGCCCGAGGAAAGGCGGAACGCGTTCGGCGTATCTTGCAGCGCTGGAATCGCGTTGGCATCGGGAATCAGCCCAGCCGTTCTCGACGCGATCATCTTCGCGAGCGTCTCCACGACCTCGTGATAGTCGTCGGCGTACATCTGGCGTTTCTTCAGTTTCAGCAGACCGTACTCCTGATACGAACGCGGATATCCGCTGTTGTCGTTTTGAAATTCGGCCAGCGCGTCAGGCATGCTTTTCACGTCGGACCATCGGACCGGAATGAAGAGATCGGAAGCAGGCCGGTTGACCTTGGCCCGTTTCAGCCGGTTGCCGAAAGCGGCGAATTCGCGGCCGCAGTAGTCGCTGTTCACATAATCCGCGGAGAGCAGAGCAACCATCGATTTCGAGGTCCGGATAGCGTCCTCAATGTCCGTTCGCCACATGCGTCCCGCTTCGATCTCGACGTCGATGAAGGCACGCTTGTCCTCCTCTCCTTTCTTCGGAGCCGGACTGTCGAAATAGCCGGGATCGCCGCCGTCGCGGCCGATCGCAACCGCTACGGCGTCCTGCAGGTCGTTGAAGAATTCTTCGACCTCGTCCCGCTGTGCCGGTATGCGTGCGTAGCTCAGAAAGAACCGGAATGCCATGAGCCCTCCTCGGTAGCGGCAATCTTCGATGTACCCGCACGCCAGGGCATGTGGCACGGTTTCACCGTGACCGCCTCGATCACAGTGTTTACTACGTTCTTGTTCTCCCGAACCCGGGCAGCCTCGGAGGAATGGTTCAGCTCTTCGATCGCCCCTTCGCAGTCGCCGATTCTGGCCAGCGCCTCGCTCAGATGAAAATGCGGAATGTACGGACCGCTGACAAGGCCATTGCCGGTGGAGACAAAACTCCCCTTTTCCTCATCGCGACGGGCGATCGCCAGCCGGAGGTTGATCACGATTTTCCACCAATCCGTATTGGATCTCTCCCGCAGTGCCTCGGAGCGGGCGATCTTGTAGCTGTTTAGAGCATCGCCCGCGTCCACACGCTGGCTCTTCATCTGCGGATCGATGGAGACGTCGGCATCACGGAGGTGTCCATCATCACGGTAGAGGTCCGGCGGTTGGACCACGATGGCCACTTTCCCGATGTCCTGCAGCCGCCAGGAGATGGTCATGGCGCGATTCGCCTCGAGGGCGAAGAACACGTTTGGCGTGGCGTCGATGACCACGACCACGCTGGCACCTTTGACATAGGCCGATGCGTCGCCTTCCGTGATCGATGCACTGCGCGCCTCGATGTGCAGCCTCACATGCTGTACGGCGGCCCTGGCCTGAAGCAGGTCAGCGACCGACCGTGCACGCTGTGCGGAGAGCGGGCGGGCAATGACGACGACGTTGAGATGCCGCCCCTTTGGCAGGAGGTTGGCGAGATTGGTGGCCTCGATGACATCAAGCGTGCTGTCGGCGAACTGCAGATCCGCGGTCTGTGCCCGGAGAACAGCGGCGCACACCATGGCCAGGAGCGCCATCAACAGCGCGGGCAATGACCTCGTTCGCCGATCGCCGTTCATTCGTCTCAATACCGGTACACCATCGAAATGGACGTGGTCTTCTGCCGCCGTGATCCATCGAACGCCACGCCAATCTCGTGGGAATCACCGAGCACCAGCGCCGCGCCGATACTGGCGTGATACTCGGCCGTACCTCGTCGGAAGAGGAGGCTCTGCGGATCGTTCGCGTCCACGTACCGCACACGGTGATCGGGATCCCGCCATGCTCCCAGCGAAACTACGACCGGATAGTGAAAAAGATCGAGGATCGTTTCACCCGTCAGAAGTCTCTGGACGCCCAGATGGATCTCGGTGCCGTCGTCCACCCGGTAGTGCGGCTCTTCGCGGAAAAGGAGGACGAAATGCTGGGTAAGACGCGAGTAGCGGATGCGGTCCACTTCCGCTGTCGCTTTTATTGCGGTCGGAAAGGAGTAGCTGACGCCAGCGCGGAATACCGAGGGCACGTGGAACTGGCTATCGAACGTCTGGATCGATCCGTCGTTCGCGTCAGATTTCTGCACCGTCACGCCGAAGTCGCTTCCCTGCTGGTACGCGGCACCACAGGTCATGTGGCTGTTCACCTTCCAGAGCATGCCGGCCACGAAGGACATGTCGTCACTGCGCCCATGTTGAACCTGGGATCCAGTGACGTTCTGGTAGTCCGCGGGCGCTTTGATCTCGACCGGCCGATCATAGAGAATCGTGCGGGAATCGAGCGTGAGTTGCTGCCGCGCGATGGTCACACCGAGCGAAACGCGCTCACCTAGGTTGGCCGCGAAGCTTGCGCCGTAGCTTACGATGTGCAGTTCCAGATTGCTCGTGGAAGGATTGAAGCGCCTCGGCTGCGGCGTACCCAGGACCGGCTGGTCGAAGATCAGTCCATCGGTCCGGGTCGACATCCGGAAGTTGGCCAGTTCGTGCCGGTAAAGGGCCGCCGACCAGCTTGCGCTCGGAACCACTACGGATGCGAAGGAGAGGTCGCGGATGTGATCGGTGTGGTGGCGCTCATCGATGCCTGCGATGCTTCCGTCTGACCGCTGCTGCACGGCGGGCAGAACGGTGCTCCCGCCGAACGTGAACGGCGTCGTGTACGAAAAGAAGCGGCCTTCCGCCGCGGCCTCCGTCTTGAGCAGTTGCGTCAATCCAGCGGGATTGACGAACACCGCCGTGGCGTCGTCGGCGAGAGCCACGAACGCGCCACCGAGTCCGAGGCTCCGCGCACCTGGGCTGCCGAAGTTGAACTCCATGCTCGAATTCACCTCGGCGCTCGATTGCGCATGCACGTTTGTTCCCGCCAGCACCACGGCGCTACTGAAAGCCAACAGAGACCAGATGCGTGTGCTCATCATCAGTGTGGACCGATGCTTCGACGACGCGGAAGTGGCGCGATGACGATCGTCCTCGAGGCCGAGCACGATGTGAAAAGAGGCGCGGTTACGGTCACGCTCCATGTGTACGTGCCCGCTTGTGTGTACACGTGCGAGACGGACGACGTGTTCGACACCGGGCTGCCATCGCCGAAGTTCCACGTGTACTGCGAGCACGTCGGATTCAGCGGAAAGAAGTTGACAGCCTTTGCCGCAAAGCTCGACGAGGCGACGAAAATCTCGCACGAACAGGGGGCGCCTTCCTGCGGCTGGCCGACGACGCCGGAAACGAAGATCGTTCCGTTGCGAACGCAGGGAGGTCCACCAGACGCGAAGAAGAGGGTCATCTCCCAGGAGTACAGGCCGGCGGTGGAAAAGACCTTTGTGACTGTCGTGCCGGTTAGAGAGGGGCCATCACTGAACTTCCACTGCACGGACGCGATGCCGCATCCAGGGGCGAACGAAGAGAAGGTGAGCGGTATGAAGAGGTCCCACGACGAAGGAACGCTCGTAAAGCAGTCGCAGATGATGGTGAATGTCTTCTCCACGGTCTTCGTGCCTGTGGGGTTGGTCACGGTCATCTGCACTTTGAAGGTACCGGGTCCCGCATACGTGTGCGAGGCGGTGAGTCCCGAAGCCTTGCCTCCGTCACCGAAGTTCCACGTCACGTCGTCGCAATCACGGTACGTGTAGCTGTCGTCGGTAGACGCGGCGCTGAACGCAATCTGGCCTCCTGCGGGACAGGTCGCGGCTGGCGTCTCGCAGGCTCCGCTCCACTTGATGGCCAGCGGGGCTGTGTCAGGGGAAGTCGTGCAGTCGGACACAGCGAGCTTTCCACCTCGGACCGTAAGACCGCTTCCGACTTTCTCCGAGGCGGTGACGCCGGACGCGCTGTCGGAGAGGCTGGTCAAGTCACTGTCGGTGACGATCGTGAAGGCGATCCCGGCACCCGGGGGCGCCTTCGCGTCGACAACGAGTTCGATGTACCCGATCAGATTTCCCGGTTCCGGTGCGTCGAGCGTGTACTGAATCGCCGGATGCGACACGCGGTCGTAGATCAATTTGACGCTGATGAAGTTGACCCCCGAAGAGATGGCTACCGTCGACGGCGTCAGCGAGGCCAGTACGCCATCCGGGAGGAAGGTCATCTGACAGTTCGGGAACCTCCCCCCTGTGCAGCCGGCGACAAACGCCGGATTCGTAAAGGTGGCCGTGAACTGGATCGTCTGGATGCGCGCGCTCTGATCCATTCCCAGCGGTGTTCCGTGGGCATCGCGGATGTACACCGGAATCTTCGCCACCGAGCCTGCCGTCGCCCCCGCACTTCCGATGGTCAAAGCGTCATCGTCGGCGGCCGCGCTGGCAGCGGAGAACACACCGAGCGATACAAACAGCAACACGATGGGCACCCGCCGGGCACCCCTACGCCGTATGCGCATCGATCACCTATTTGGTTAATTAACGAAATACTGTACGCACTCCGAAGCCGGATGTAAAGATTCCCCGACGAAAAACCATCCGTGCCCCACCTTGACATTCGCCAACGACCAGCCTAGATTGCCAAAAACAAACCGACCAGTCGGCAAGTTACCTACTGCCCGTCCCATCCCAATGCAATCGATGAAGTTCCGTTGAAAGGAAGGCGTTCATGATCGTTCGTTCTCTGGAGCGTGTACTGCTGTTTAGCGTCGCTGCACTCCTCAGCGTCGTTGCCGTTCCTGCGATCGCTCAGCAGG
>JAXDIO010000054.1:0-14733 GCA_034663965.1 Thermoanaerobaculia bacterium
CGATCGTGCGCATGAAGGCGGCGGCATCGTTCTCCATCTTCACCTTCATGATCTCGTCCATCTTTTCGCCGAGGAGGACCGGGTGCGCGGCGCCGGTGTTCGTGCCGGGCGCCATCGCCGCGACGTCAGCCGATTCGAGGATGAAGAATCCCGCCGACGCAGCGCGGCTCCCCGCCGGCGCGACGTAAACGATGACCGGCACCCGCGAGGTCATGATTTTTTCTACGATCGAGCGCGTGGAGTCGAGCAGCCCGCCGGGCGTGGTCAGCTCGATGATGACGGCGTCGTCGTGCTCGCGCTGCGCCTGATCGATCGCGCGGCCGATGAACTCGTCGCTGATCGGGTGAATCGTGTCGTTGATATTCAGCCGCAGCACGCTGGCGTGAACCTGGATCGCAGCGGCGGCGAGTAACGCGGCGAGGACAAGAGCGCGTCTCATTCGATGATCGTACTCCTGTGCTACTGCGGCCCGTAGTCCGGCGTGGGCTCGTAGTTGAAGAATTTGGTGATGTCGTTTCGGAACACGAGCTTGAAATCGCCGATCGGGCCGTTGCGCTGTTTGCCGATGATGATCTCGGCGATTCCCTTCTCCTCGGTGTCCTTGTTGTAGACCTCATCGCGGTAGATGAAGCAGACCACGTCGGCGTCCTGCTCGATGGAACCCGACTCGCGAAGGTCGGAAAGCTGCGGGCGATGATCGCCGGTGCGCTGCTCGGGACGGCGCGAAAGCTGCGAGAGTGCGATCAGCGGAACATTCAGCTCCTTCGCGATCGCTTTCAAACCTCGCGAGATCTGCGAAACCTCCTGGTTTCGCGATTCGACTTTTCCCTTGACCGACATGAGCTGGAGGTAGTCGACCATGATCATGTCGAGGCCGGCCTCCATCTTCAGACGCCGCGCTTTGGCGCGCATCTCCATGATGTCGATGCCGGGCGTGTCGTCGATGAAGATCTTCGCCTTGGCCAGACGCGCCGAGGCGTCGGCGAGATCACGCCAGTTCCGCTCGCTGAGCATGCCCGCGCGGATGAGGTGATTCGAGACGCCCGATTCCGAGGAAAGGATGCGCAGACCGATCTGCTCCTTCGACATTTCCAGCGAGAAGACGCCGACCGCATACAGCCGCTGCGACGGCGGCCGCGGATCGCCGGAGCGGTCGGGGATGGCGATCGACTCGGCCATGTTCATCATGAAGGAGGTGTTGTGCGTGGCTACGTATCCATCCGTGATGTACATGTGCGATGGATGCGAAACACGGATGCACTGAGTAGGACAAACGCGGCTCGGTGTGATCGATGTGATGGTTAGCCGGCGGCGGCGAGCGTCCGCGGAGCGGCGAATCTGTTTTCTCGAAACGAGAGCGATTACGTCGTACGGCAGACTCAACGTACAGAGGAAGGCGGTACGACCGTCACGGCGTTCGCCCTGATAGGTGTAGGAAGTGGCTTTCCGCCGCAACTTAGCCGTGCCACCGAGGGAGCGCACCAATTCGATCACGTCGCGCGCGAGCCGCTCGCTGCTCGAGCTGAAACATACCGAACCAAGCTTCTCAACCCATCCATCGGTGTCGAGTAAGCCTTCGAGGACGCGGGCTCTGACACTCTTCGACGCCGTCAGGTATTGCTTTGGAATGAACTTTTCGTGTGCTTGACAGCCCCAAACGCCGAGGTCTTCGAGCGACTTTCGAATCAGGTTTGGTGGCGGCGATCCGAATGGATACGAACCCTTGTCGCTTTGCGTGATGCGGTAGTCATAACCTCCGGACTTGACGATTTTGAATCCAGGTCCAACGTCGGTGCGCACGCGTTCAACCAGTTCGTCATCAGCAGATGAGAACATCACGCTGGAACCCGTCAGCGCTCCGTCGCCTAGCAGGAAGCCCAGGAGCCATGGCTTGATCGGCACAGCGCACTCCTCGCCGCTGCCGAAATCTCCGCTGAACAACTCAACCGAGAGCCTTGATTGATAGCGCTTCCGCTTTAGTCTCTCGATCAGCTCGGATGTAGGCATTACCCGCGGACTTGCCCACTCGCGGTAGCTGACTTGCCAAAGATGTTCGGAACAGGCTTCGGCGCTACGACCGTCGGAGAAGGTGATTCGATACACCTGACGTTCGCCCTGCGGATACACACCGGTGACGATCGAATTCTCTCCGTCTATCGACGCAACGGAATCGCCGACCGACAAGGATCCCATCGTTGCCCATCCGCTGGGCGTCAGCACTGCGGCGTCGAGCGGCTGCGCTTTCCCCATGCTGGGTCTCGCCGCGATGATGATCAGATCCTGCGCCTGGAACCCGGAGGTAAATTCGTTGAATCGGTCGTAGCCGGTGGGGATGCCGGTGATCAGCTTTCCGGCGTGCTGCAACTGCTCGATCGCCGTCATGTTTGACCGCGTGATCCGGTCGAGCGCGACGAACCCTTTCTCGATCGAGCCTTCGGCAATTTCGTAGATCGATTTCTCGGCAATGTTGAGCACGTCCGCCGGCTCGCCCGGCGAGTCGAGGGCCGCGCGCATCACGGAGTTGCCCATCACGATCAGCCGCCGCAGCGTCGACTTTTCCTTGACGATGTGCGCGTACCGCTCGACGTTGGCGATGTCCGGAATGCCGTCGATCAGCGACGCGACATAGGCCGTTCCGCCGACCTGCTCGAGCTGGGCGTTCTTGGCCAACTCTTCGCGCAACGTGAGCAGATCGATCTCGCGACTCTGCTCTGCCAGCCGCCGCATCGTGGCGAAGATCGTCCGATGCGCGTCGCGGAAAAAGTCCTCGGTGTTGATCGTGCTGACCACGCGGTAGAACGCATGGTTGTTGATCAGAATCGACCCGAGGACCGCGCGTTCCGCATCCGGAGACTGCGGCAGCGGCCGGTCGAGTGCGACGTCGAGTTGAGCAACGGACATGAGTTGAAGGAGGCGCAGTGTGGATAAGCGTCAGCCAAAAAGCATCAGCAGATTCATACGCAGCTTTTGCACCGACGGTCGCATGCTAAGTACTGTAGGGTCAACAGAAAGGCCGTTATCCTCAAAGGCCACGCCGAGCTGTCTCTACGTCCTGTGGATAACGGAATGGCGATTTCGGTAACCCTGTTGGTCAGCGCGTCGTCTGATACCCCGTCTGGAGGATTTGATTTGATCAAGCGAACACTCATTTCGCTGCTGTTGCTTGCCTCGTCGGCATTTGCGCAGCAGGCGCCACCGGCGCAGACCGCGCCGGCTCCGCAGTCAACGGCAGCCTCGGTGGCTGACGATTCCAAGCGGCCTGTGGCCGTCGTCAACGGCGAAACCATCACCGTCGAAAAGCTCAACCGGATGTACGCGAATCTCAATACGCAGATGAGGACGAACTACGACCAGAATGGCGGCAAGGGCGCGCTCCTCGAGAACTACATCCGCAAGCGCCTGCTGCTTCAGGAGGCGTTCAAGACCGGATTCGACAAGAAGCCGGACGTCGTCGCGACCGTCGAAACGGCGCGCGAGTCGGCGCTCTTTGATCGCTACGTCCGCGACGTCGTGGCCGCCGGCATCGTGACCGATAAAGATGTTCACTCCTACTACGACGCGCATCCCGACGACTTCGCCACGCCGGAGAAAGTCCACGTCCGGCACATTGTCATCGCCGTGACCAATGCCGGACCCAGGCCGAAAACGGACGGCCAGGCGCTCGAGCAGATCAGCAAGATCGCCTCGGAACTGCGTGCCGCGGACGTTGCGTCAGCGATGGGGAAGCCGGACCCGGCCACGTTGGTCAACCTGCGTCGCGCACACTTTGAAGACGCGGCAAAGAAGTACTCCGAAGATGGCTCCGCCGAAAGCGGCGGCGACCTCGGGTGGATGTCCAAAGGCCAGCTCGATCCCGCGTTCGAAGCGGCTGCATGGGGACTCAAGCCGGGAGTGATCAGCGGCGTCGTTCACACGAAGTTCGGCTATCACCTGATCCTTGTCGAAGGGAAAGAGCCGGCGGGTGTTGAACCGTTCGACGCCGTGAAGAACGGTGTGCGCGAGTATCTGATGACGCAGAAAGCGACCGACGTCGTCAACGCGGTGGCGCGGCTCACGAACGAGCTGAAGGCGAACAGCCGCATCAGCGTTTTTCCCGAGAACATTAAGTAGATCCGGAGACAGGGGGTCGGGAGTCGGGAGTCGGAGACAACGGTGTGCTCCGACACCCCACCCGCGACACCCCCACTCCCTTCGTTACGACGCTGCGCTGGCAGCGGCGTGGGCTCCGTGCGCGGCATCCCACTCGTCGGCTTCGGTCGAGAAGAGATTGATGCGTGCCTTCTTGTACTCGCGCGTCGGATACAGCGCCTGCTTCTCGTCGACGCCGGTATCGATGGCGATGTCATTGATGATTGATTCGCACTCATCGACCGACCGGCCGTGCACGATCGTGTAGAGGTTGTACGGCCAGTCGTCGTAGACGGGGCGGAGGTAGCAATGCGAGACCGCCTTGTTCTGCGACATCTTCACCCCGACGGCGTCGACGCCATCGCCTTTGACGGCCCACACGCCCATCGCGCTTGCGCCGAAGCCGGTCTTGCGCGCCGTCACGACGGCGCCGTAGCGGCGGATGTAGCCGCGCTTGAGCAGTGACTTCGCCGCGGCCAGCAGCTCGTCGGCAGCGACTCCGTTCGTGCGCGCCATTGCTTCGAATGGCCGCGGCTGAAGCGGCAGATCGCGTTGCAGCAGGCGGACGGATTCGATCTCGACCGGCGTCAGCGGCGCGAGCTCGGCGTCGCCGTGCGAATCGTCGGCGTCGCTGCTTCCTTTGAATTGCTTGAGCGTCGGCAGCGGACGGACGGCGTCGCATCCCGCTTCGTCGCCGAGGAGCTCGACGGTTTTGTCGAGACCGAGAATTGATGTCGGCGCGACGGCGATCGTGAACCAGAGGTTGAAATCGTTATTGCGGCGGTAGTTCTGTGTCACGCCGGGATGCGCGTTGATCGTTACCGCAGCTTCGTCGATCCGTTCGGGATCGACTTTAGCGGCAACGAGGCATGATCGGTAGCCGAGGGAGCGCGCATCGAACTGCGCCGCGAGCTGGCGCACGAGGCCGTCGCGCTTCAGGCGCTCGATGCGCTTGATGACCTCTTTTTCCGACATGTCGATCGCCTGTCCGATGAGGGCGAACGGCGTTGAAACCAGGGGAATCTCACTTTGCAGGGCACCCAGCAGCTCACGGTCCCGTTGATCGATTTCCTGCATTTGGATCCTCGGCTACTTGTGGCGTTCGGTGGTGGGGATGCGCCGGATTGTATGAGATCGGGCGCTCCTTCACCAGTATTCAAATGGAGGAATCGGCGAGTCATCGAGCGAAATTTGCGGAAACTCGGCGGGATCGAGTCGCTTGTCTGTCGCACCTTGAAAAAGAAGCGTTGCAACCCACTCTCTGTGACGCCGCGCGGCCTCTTCGACCGAGGCTCGATCGATGCCGCACCAGCGTTTGGGAAAGTCGTTCAACTTCTCCAGCGCCGCGTCGAACAGGCGCAGTCCACCGGGATACGTGCCGCGTTTCACGTGGTGATACGCGGCCGCGAGTTGGATGAGGCCTTGCAGAAAACGATGGACATCCGACTCCGCTTCGAGCCAGATCGTCTCCCACGACTCGTGCGCATCCCAGAACTCGGCGGCGTTGAAGTGATCGAGGCCGGCGCGAAAGTGGGAGACGAAGTCGGGCTTGTTCAGTCGTCCGCCCTCGTGCCGCGGCGCAGCGTCTCGCACATCGCGATCGTGAAATCGGCAGTAGTGCCGGTGCCGCCGATGTCGCGCGTGCGATGTTCGGGGCCGGAATCGAGCACCTTCACGATGGCGTCGTCGACGCGTTTGGCCGCTCCCGTTTCGCCGATGTGGTGCAGCATCAGGACGGCGGACTTGAGCAACGCCAGCGGATTCGCCTTGTTCTGACCGGCGATGTCGGGCGCGCTGCCGTGTACCGCTTCGAAGACCGCGCCCGCTTCGCCGATGTTCGCTCCGGCGACGACGCCGAGTCCACCGACGAGTCCCGCGGCGAGATCGGAAACGATGTCGCCGTAGAGGTTCTCGAGCAGGAGGATGTCGAATTGCTGCGGGTTCATCACCATCTGCATGCAGAGGTTGTCGACGATCTTGTCGTCGGCTTCGACGTTCGGATACTCCTTGGCCACGTTGCGGAAGCACTGCAGGAAAAGGCCGTCCGACAACTTCATGATGTTGGCCTTGTGCACCGCGGTGACGCGCTTGCGTCCGTGCGTGCGCGCGTACTCGAATGCGAAGCGCGCGATGCGCGTGGAGGCTTTCTCGGTGATGATCTTGATCGATTCAACGACGCCCGGGATGACCTCGTGTTCGAGACCGCTGTAGAGGTCCTCCGTGTTCTCGCGGACGACGATGATGTCGACGTTTTCAAACCGCGTGATGATGTTCGGCATCGACTTCACCGGCCGCAGATTCGCGTAGAGATCGAGCGTCTTGCGGAGCCGGACGTTGATCGACGAGAAGCCGGTACCGATCGGTGTCGTGACCGGACCCTTCAGCGCGACCTTGTTGCGAAGGATCGATTCGAGCACGTCGGGCGGCAGTGGATCGCCGAACCGCGAAATGGCCTCGGCGCCGACGAAGTACTTCTCCCATTCGACGTCGACCCCGGCGCATTCGATGATCGAGACCACCGACGCGGTGACCTCGGGGCCGATGCCGTCACCGGGAAGAAGCGTGATTTTGTGTTGAGCCATCGTGAATCCTTTCCGCTCGCTCACGCGCCTTCGCTACGGAGAAGTCCTTCGGTAGCAGCGATGAAAGCGCGCCGTACTCCGGCAGCTCATCGATGCAGCGATGGACGCTCTCCAGCGTCGGAGGGATGAAGTCGAGGTAACCCATGCGGCCGCGAACGAGCGGCTGTTTTGAAAACGTGCCGAGGATTTTGAGAGAGCGCTGCAGAAGAGTCTCGAAGTAGCGGCGGCGCATCGATCGCCGTTCGCCTTGCGGCAGCTCGGTGCGGGCCGGTAAGCCGTGCACGCGCCAGTCCGCATAGTAGTCGACCAATTCCAGCTCCGTCTCCTCGCCGAGGATGCGGGCCACGCCGCGGTCGCGCAGGAGCGAGGCCAGGTCGTACGTGTCCGGACCCATTCTCAGATCCTGATAGTCGATCAGATAAAGCTTGTCGTTAAGAATGTGAATATTTTGTCCATGATAATCGCGATGACATAAAACGTAGGGATGTCTGGAGATGTTATCGGCCAGCCTTCTGAGCAATGGTTTCAGCGCCAGCGTGTCCTCGGAAGCGACGTTCATCAGCTTCTCGAAAAAGAACTCCCGCGTCATCTCCAGCTCGTTGAAAAAAAAGTCGCCGGTGAACGGAGGGTTGATGTCGACGGCGCCGGCCTTCTGGAAGTAGACGAGCAGCGTGATCGCCTTCCGATACCAGCGGATGCCTTCCTCGCGGTCGCGGTGCAGCAGGTCGAAGGCGGTGACGTCTCCGACGTCCTGTTGGAGCATGGCCGCGTCGCTGTGCTGGATCAGCTTCGGCAGGTACGCATGCTTCGAGGCCGCGTGGTATGCGGACAGCACGCGCGACAGGTCGCGCCGCACCTCGTCGGGATACCAGGCCAGCATCTGCGTGACGCCGTCGGGCAGTACGACGCGGAAGTAGCGGCGGACGGAGGCGTCGCCCGGCAGCGCCCGCGCCGACCAACCCTCCCCGACACACTCGGTGAGAAACGCCGCGGCGTCGTCGGGGAGGGATACGTCGGTCATCGGTTACGGCAGTTGCAAGAACCGGGGGCTATTTCGGCGCCGGCCCCTGCTCTTCGGGCTTGGCGTCGCGGATCACGATCTTGTCGATGCTGGTCGGGCTGTTCGGCCGGTCCTGCGCTCCCTTTGGCGCGTCGACGATCTTGTCGGCGACGTCCATCCCTTTCGTGACCTGTCCGAAGACGGTGTACTGCTTGTCGAGGAAGGTGGAGTCGGCCACGACGATGAAGAACTGCGACGAGGCGCTATTCGGGTCGTTCGACCGAGCCATCGACACGATGCCGCGCTTATGCGAGATCGAGTTGAACTCGGCGGACACGTTCTTGCCCGAACCGCCCGTGCCCCACGTCGCAGGCGAGCCGGAGACGGTATTCGGATCGCCGCCCTGAATCATGAAGCCCGGGATGACGCGGTGGAACTTTGTGCCGTTGTAGAAGCCCTTCTCGGCGAGGTCGATGAAGTTCTTCACGTGATTCGGCGCGACGTCGGGATAAAAGCGGATGTCGATTTCGCCGGCGCTGGTGTGCAGTTCGGCGACTTTGTTCTGGTACTGGCTCATCGGTCTGTTCTCCTCTGCCGCGGCGCTGGATGTCGTGGCCGGCGGCACGGTGGCCTCGGTCGCGGTCGCGCTGCTGGTCGTCGTGGTGGTGTCGGTCAGTGCGGTGGTCGTCTCGTTGTTCCCGGTGCTTGACGGCGTGCACGAGGCAACGGCAACGGCAAGCAGCGCGTAGATGACGTTCTTCAAGAGCATTCCTCCTCGCGTAGTCTCGGGCGCGAATCCTACTACGCGACTACGGCCTGCGGCGTCCGCGATCGGAGAATTGCGGACGCGAATTGACCGCAGTCCTTCCGTTGCCGCCGGAGGGGCGGGATTGCGACGGGGATGCCGGACGCGAGCTGCCGTATGTATTCGGGCGCGGCGGACGCGGCGCGGCGTTGCGGACGGGTGGGCGGGACGGCCGCCACGATGTCAGCGGCGCTGCGATCGCTTTATACGCACTCGCATCGAATCCCTCGGCGACCTTGCGCGGAATGCCGCGGGAGATGAAGCGCTCCAGATCGCGCAGGTTGCCGCGGTCGTCGGGCGTAACGAAGCTGATGGCATCGCCGACCGCCTTCGCGCGTCCGGTGCGGCCGATGCGATGGACGTAATCCTCAGGCTGCGGCGGGAAGTCGTAGTTGACGACGTGCGAGATGCCTTCGACGTCGATGCCGCGCGCGGCGATGTCGGTGGCGACGAGCACGCGAACTGTTCCGGCCTTGAACGCTTTCAGCGCGGCGATGCGCTGGCTCTGGCTGCGATTCGAATGCAGCGTGGCGGTGTTGATGCCGGACGACGCGAGCTTGCGCGCGATCTTGTCGGCGCCGTGCTTCGTACGCGAGAAGACGAGGACCGAGTCAAGAGCTTCGTCGCGAAGCAGATGAAGCAGCAGCGGCAGCTTCGCTTCCTTCGTCGTTTCGTAGACGAACTGCGTGACCAGTTCCGCGGGATTGGCGCGGCGTCCGATCTGGACGGTCTCGGCATTAGAAAGAAACTCGTTCGTCAGCGTCTCGATCTCTTTCGACAGAGTGGCCGAGAACATCATCGTCTGTCGTTGTTTCGGCAGCGCTTTGACGATGCGGCGCATGGCGGGGAGGAAGCCCATGTCCAGCATGCGGTCGGCTTCGTCGAGCACGGCTACTTCGAGACCGGAGAAATCGACGTGGCCCTGGTCCATCAGATCGATGAGACGTCCGGGCGTGGCGATGACGATTTCCGTGCCGGCGCGGAGGGCCTGGATCTGCGGCCGCTCGCCGACGCCGCCGTACACGGTGGCGATGCGCAGATGGAGATGGCGCGCGTACTTGCGGACGTTCTCTTCGATCTGCACGACGAGCTCGCGGGTCGGGGCGATGACGATGGCGCGCATGCAGCGGCGATTCGTGGCCGAGCCGCGGGTGGAAAGGCGCTGCAGAATCGGCAGCACGAATGCGGCGGTCTTGCCGGTTCCGGTCTGAGCGATTCCGATGACGTCGGATCCGCGCAGCACGAGCGGGATTGCTTTGGTTTGAATGGGGGTAGGTTCCGTGTAGCCGGCTTCGCGCACGGCGTTGGCGATTTTCGGGTCGAGCCCGAGTGCTTCAAAAGGCATTGGTGTGTCCGTTCCTGTCAGAGTATTTGTTCAGCTCTGACGCTCGGACAGAGGTGAAGCAGTGTGCGATCCAACTCGGAGAGGGTGGAAAAAATTGCCCTAGCTCTTGTGCGCGATGCGCTGCGCGGAGTTCCATTGGTCCTCAATCGCAAGCGCCGCCACCCATCGTTCTACATAGTTCAGGTCGAGATTAGCGCCTTGAATCTCGATGATGCCCGCGGCATCTTTGATCTGCCGTTCCGATTCGCCGAGCTTCGCCCATTCCAGTTTCGCCAGCACCATGTCTTCAGGCGTAGCCGCGTAAACCGACAGGCCCAGGATCTCAACCTTTTGGCGGCGGCCAAACTCTCGATAGCTGAACGGTCGCTCCTTGCGGACGATGAAATCGATTTTCCAGATGCCGCGGCGATCGATGACACTGAACATTGAACGCCGGCGCAACGCGTCGACGGCATCATCTTTATCGGAGTCGTACGTCGGCTCGCCGAAGTAGTCCATCAGCGCGAAGAGCTGCTCGCGAGTTGGCGCGACGACGATGTCGATGTCTTGAGTCGCGCGCGGAACTCCGTGGACTGAACTGACGAGCGAGCCGGTAACCATGTACGGCACACCCACGCCATCCAATGCGGCTCGCAGATTCTCGAGCACTTTCGAAATGCTCACGGCTTCGTCTGGCGTCCGTAAAACACCCATAGGACCTCGGCCAGCACCTGCTCTTCGTCGTACTCCGGATGACGAAGCCGGACGCCGGCAATTGCGAGGTCGCGGAGCATGTCGCTCATCTCCGCGGCAATTCGAGCGCGTCCCGCCGGACCGATTTCGCGATAGAGCTGATTCTGAGCCTCAGTCATCGCGGGGGACGTATCGAAGGCCATGGCGTCGCTGATGGTACGCGAGTTCACCGCTTGAACACGAACGGTTTGCTGATCGCGTTGCCGTCGCCGTCGAAGAAGCGGATGGTCATCGAAAGGGCGTCCAGATCGACAGTGGCGAAGCCGAGTTGGCGCGTGGCTTCGGACGGGTAGAGCGTGTGTTTGTGCGGGACGAGTGGCGGGACAGGATCGGAGCCGGCGCCGCTGATGAGCAGACGGGGATTCGCGTCGATCAGCTCGAGGTGATGGTCGTGGCCGCAGATGTAGAGGTCGACCTTGCCGCGGCGCATCAGCGGATCGAGGGTGACCATGCGCAGATGCTGATCGCGCGGGAAGTGGCCGTGATAGCCGGAGGAGAGGATCGGATGATGGCCGGCGGCGATTCGCCATGGTGTCGTTTTCTTCGTGCCGAAGGTCTGGCGCAATGCATCGGCAGCGTCGTCGTTGCGAGCCGCGGCGTACGGCGTCGTGTCGAGCATCAGCAGTTCGGCGAGGTTTGAGTCGATGACGTACTGACGTGCCGGGAACTGCCAATGTGGAACTACGCTCGCGCCGATCTGCGCGTACGGCTGCGACTTGCCGCAGAAATCGTGATTGCCGAGGACGGGGAAGAGCGGCACGCCGATGCGGCTGAGGGCGCGGACCCGGTTCCACTGCGGATCGGCTGCCGACGATGGGCCGCACGGGTAGAACGCATCGCCGGTGATGATGACGGCATCGAGCGGCGTGCGCGCGTGGAGTTTCGCGATGCCGTTCGCGACGCGGTCTGACCCTTCGCCCGTGTCGCCAACGACCGCAATGCGCAGCGTGTTTGCGCGCGGCGCGAGCGGCACGTGCGGAAGCGGCGCGCCGAGGGTGAGCGCCGCGAGAAGCAGATAGACTGTCGCGATCATGCCGCTGGTGAAAATCTACGCGCCGAAAACCAAATCCGTTCAGGAGCTTCGCACGATCTCCGACGGCGTTCACGATGCGCTCGTTGCGCACGCGAACGTTCCTGCCGACGACCGGTTCCACATCCTCAATCGTCTCGAACGTCACGAGATCGTTGCAGACCCATCGTATGGCGGCGTGGCCCGTTCCGAGAACCTGATCATCATCGAGATCACGCTCAACGCGGGGCGAACGGTCGAGATCAAGAAGGCGCTTTACGCCGGAATCGCCTCACGGCTTGAGAGTGCGGGCGTGAGATCGGACGACGTGCTGATCTCGCTGATCGAGGTGACGAAGGAGAACTGGTCGTTTGGCGGTGGACGGGCCACGTACGCCTGACGGGCGGCGACCCGAGAGCAGTTTGCTAGAATGCGCCGCCGCTTTGGTCTGTTGTGGGCGCCCGCGTGACCTGTGTCCGGGTTCGCACGTCAATAGGTCGACAGGCTGCAAATGCTCCGGAACGTGTCCGACTGAGCTTCAGTCCGTCACCGCCTCACCAGACAAACTATGAATCGAACCTTTTCGCTCTGCCTAACGGCCGTCCTCGTTGCCGGGAGCGCTCTCGCGCAAACCGCACAACCGGCGCCGCAGCCGCCCCCCCAACCGAAAGCCGGCACCATCATCGACCGGCCCGACTCGGGAAGGATCACCTCCGAGCCGTCGGCGAGTCCCGCCCCTGCCACTCCGCGGCCCGGGACAACCGCGGCCGGACGCATCGAGCGCTTCGAAGCGGTCGGCAACGTCAGCGTTGCCAGCGACACGATCCGCGTCTACCTCGGCGTGAATCCCGGCGACCCCTACGATCCCGCCGCGCTGCAGCGCAACTTTCTCAACCTCTGGCAGACCGGCCTCTTCGACGACATCCGCATCGAGACCGACACCGCGCCGACCGGCGGCATCATCGTGCGGGCCGTGGTCAAAGAGCGGCCGCGCATTGGCGCCGTCGAGTATCGCGGCAACAAAGAGCTGAATGCCGCCAAGATCACCGAGCAACTTGACAAGGACAAAATCGACCTGCACGTCGGCAACACCCTCGAGCAGACGCTGGTCCGGCGGGCTGCCGAATCGATCAAGAAGGCGTACTCCGAGGGCGGATTCGAAGGCGTGGTCGTCGACACCACCCTGGAAGACATGGGCAACAGCGACAAGAAGATCGTCTTCAACGTCAGCGAAGGCATCAAAGCGACGGTCGCGCGCATCGTCTTCACCGGCAACGAGCACTTCTCTTCCCGCCGTCTGAAACAGCAGATGAAGGAAGTGAAAGAGAACAACATCGTCACCTGGATTCGCAAGAAGAATCTCTACATCCCGTCGAAGCTGGATGAGGATCTCGAGCACGTCAAGAACTACTACCAGGACTACGGCTACACGAACGTCGCGTTCGGCGAGCCGCAGCTGACGACGATCGGAGCCGCGAAGAAGCCGCGCGTCCGGATCACCATCCCGATCAAAGAAGGAACCATCCATCGCCTCGGCGACGTCACCGTCACCGGTACGACCGTCTTCAAGCCCGAAGCGTTCACCGGCAACTTCCCGGTCAAGAAGGGCGATGTCATCCGGCGCAAGCCGATTCAGGATCGCGTCGACGCGCTCGATGAGCTGTACCGCATGCGCGGCTTCATCTACTCGTACATCAATCCCGAGTACGTCGAGCGCGACAACAACATCGTCGACGTGCATTTCGCGGTCTTCGAAGGCGAGCAGTTCCGCCTCGGCCGGCTGGAGTTCCAGGGCAATACCACCACGAAAGACAAAGTTCTCCGCCGCGAAATCTTCCTCGAAGAGGGAGAGATCATGGACATGGAGACCTTCAAGCAGTCGATCTACAAGCTCGGCCAGCTCGGCTACTTCAAGGTCAACGACAACCCGGACTTCAAGGTGAACCAGGAGAAGAAGTCAGTCGATGTGACCGTGAAGGGTACCGAGGAAGGGAAGAACGACGTGCAGTTCGGCGGCGGCTACTCCGAGGGTACCGGCTTCTTCGTGCAGACGCAGTTCTCGACGCGCAACTTCCTCGGCGAAGGCGAGAACCTCGGCCTCAGTTTCCAGCGCGGCAACCGGCAGAATTTCTATTCGCTGTCGTACGCCGATCCCTGGTTCATGGATACGCCGAACAGCTTTGGTGTGTCGCTCTTCAACCGCAATACGGACTTTCCGCTGTCGGTCGGCTACCAGGAGCGCAGCAGAGGCGGATCGGTCGCGTATGGCTACCGCCTGCACCGCTTCGACAGCCTCTCGCTCGTCTACGGCCTCGAACACGTGAGGACGCATGAAGAGTCGAACGTGTTGCCGGACGTCAACGGCAACGTGCCGATCTCCGACATTTCCGATCTGACCTACACCTCATCGTCGATCGGACCTTCGTACTCGTTCGACTCGCGCGACAATCCGTTCGATACGACTCGCGGCGGCCGCGTCAGCGCGGGTATGACCTTCTCGGGCGGCCCGCTCGGTGGAACGATTCACGCGATCCGGCCGACGTTCGCCGCGACGAAGTTCTTCAAGTTGTCGCGCAAGTCGTCCTTCAGCGTCAACGCCGACTTGGGCTACCTTCGTCCGCTCGACTACGGCAAAGGCTGCGCGCTGACCTACGACGATTACGTCGATCAGAACAGCAAACTCTGCGTGCCCAAAGGGCAACGCTTCTTCGTCGGCGGCGAGTATTCAGTGCGCGGATTCGAGTACGGAACGCTCGGTCCGACTGAAAAGTTTGGCGGCGTCGAGCAGATTGCCGGCGGCTACAAGCAGGTGTTCTTCAACTCCGAGTACATCTACCGCCTCAACGATCCGCTGCGGCTGGTTTTCTTCGCGGACGGCGGCTGGGCGTACGGTTACAACGACAAAATTGATCCCCGCAAACTGCGTTATTCGACGGGCGCGGAGCTTCGTATTTTCCTGCCCGTCTTCCAGTTCCCGATCCGTTTCATCTACGCCATCAACCCTGCTTCGAAGCCGGGCGACAAGTTCAAGACATTCAACTTCACCATCGGGAATACCTACTAAACAGCGGGCGATTACGCCCATGTTCAGCGGCCTAATCACTTAAGGAGATTTTCATGAAGAAGGTACTC
>JAXDIO010000069.1:0-15808 GCA_034663965.1 Thermoanaerobaculia bacterium
AAAGGAGGCTTGCCACAGATGCGTCATCTCATTGCCGCAACCGCAGTGGTCGGCTTTCTCGCAAGCGGTCTGGTTCACGCTCAGATGAAATCGGCAGTTCCGCCGGGCAGCCCGTCGTCGCCGCAGGTCAAAAGTGCGACGCCGATCCCGGTAGCACAGGCGCCGAACGAAGAGGCGCGCCGGATCACACGCGAGGAAGCGATCAAGCTGATCAAAACGAAGAAAGCCGTGTTCGTCGACGTACGCGGAAAGGATCAGTACGATCTGGGTCACATCAAAGGCGCGATCAGCATCCCGCTCGGAGACATCCTCACCCGCATCAAGGAAGTTCCGCCGAAGACCTTCATCATTACCTACTGTGCTTGACCCACTGAGCACACAAGCGCCCGTGCGGTGCTGGACCTCAATGCTCATGGAATCAAGAACACGGCCGCGCTTCTCGGCGGCTGGAACGGCTGGAACGAAGCCAGACTCCCGATCGAAGCAACCCCACGAAAGTGATCTCGAAAGGCCCGGCGCTGCCGGGCCTTTTCAGTTGATTCCTTTGAAGAAGCGGTGCAGGCGCGGGCGGTACCAGTGATTGCGGTCGAGTGAAAACGCCACCGCCGTCGCCTTCCCGACGATGCGGCGCCGCTCGATCATCCCGATGTAGCGGCTGTCGTTGCTGTTGTCGCGGTTGTCGCCCATCACGAAATAGCGGCCGGGCGGCACGACCAGCGGACCAAACGAACGCTGGGCCGGAATCTGCGGCGTGAACATCACGTCGTGCGTCTTTCCGTCGAGCGTCTCCTCGACGATGAATGACGCCCCCTGCTCGTCGTCGTCGCGCTGGCCGGCCGGCTTCCACACCGCCGCGTGACCGTTGATGAGTAACTGGTTGTCGCGCAGTTCGTACTTGTCGCCCGGGATTGCCACGACGCGCTTCACCAGCCGCACGCCATCCGCCGGCGAGAAGAGCACGACGATGTCGCCGCGCTTCGGGTCGCTCCACTTCATCAGCTCGACGAGCGTGAAGGGGACCTTGAGGTCGTACGCCAGCTTGTTGACGACCACGCGGTCGCCCTCCTCGATGGTCGGTTTCATCGAGCCGGTCGGCACGTCGTTCCAGTCGGCCAGCGCCGAGCGGAGAGAGCTGATGACCAGCAACATCAGGAGGAAAACACGCACTTCGTAGAAGACTTTTTTCTTGTCCATGGATGCGTACGCACTTTTTTATCGCGGCAGTCTGATGCATTCGAGAGGCAGCAGATTGTTTTTGTTCGAGGAAGAGCTTTCCGGCCGCTTCAACGCCTCGAAAGCTCCATCGTAGTAGTGATTGAAGTCAACCCACGGAGGACTCAAACGTCATGAAAAAGTTTGTCATTGCATTGATGGTCACGGCTACCTCGGCGATTGCTTTCGCCCAGACCGCCGCGCCGGGAACCCATCAGCACAACGGCCATCGCGCCGGCTTCGGCCGCATGGCCGCGAAACTCAATCTCACCGACGCCCAGAAGCAGCAGATGAAGGATATCCACACCGCCGACCACGAACGCAACCAGCAGCTCTACGCCGATTTCCGCGCGAAGTTGCAGGAGTTCCGCTCGCTGAAACAGGCCAACGATCCGAAAGCGGATGACGTGAAGGCCGAGTTGAACTCGATGCGTCCACAGATGGAAGCGGCACGCAACGCAAGCCGCGACGCGATGCTGAGCATCCTCACGCCCGAGCAGCGCGACCAGCTCAAAGCCGGCCGCGAGGCGCGCGGCTTTGCTCGCGGATTCGCCGCTGGCCGCCGAGCTGGCGCCGCCGCCGCTCACCTGAATCTCACCGATGCGCAGAAGTCACAGCTCAAGAGCCTCCGCGAGACGACGCAGCAGCAGAACGCGCAGCTCTTCGCCGACGCCGGCGCCACGCGTAAGGAGCTTCGCTCGCTTCGCGGCAGCAACGATGCGCACGCGGCCGAACTGAAAGCCCATCTCGAAGCGCTTCGTCCGCAGCTCGAAGCGGCGCGCAAGCAGCAGCACGAAGCATTTGTCAACGTTCTCACGCCCGAGCAGCGCACCGAGCTCGAGCAGTGGAAGGCCCAGCGGCAGTCGCGCCGCCAGAGCCGGTAGTCGCTTCATCCCCCTCCCTCGCTGAAAGGCGCCGCGCCGGACTCGCGGCGCCTTTCTTTTTGGCCGGCACGGCCGGCGGCGCTGGTTGCCCAAGGCTCCGCCACCACTGGTCTACTGATCGCCGGCCGCGATTGCACGGGTTAGACTGCCGCGCCGATGTCGCACCGCAATTCCGTCCACGATCTGAAGAGCCTCGTGCTCTCGTTTCATTCGCTGATCGCGATTGAAACCGTCGAGGAGGATCGCGTCCGCTCGCTGCTCATGGAAGTGGCCACGGACCTCAAGCTGCCGTTCTTCGAATGGTCGCTGACCAGCGGTTTCAATCGCGTGCACGGTTCCACGATCACCGGCACGCAGGACGCCCTCGGCGCGCTGCAGCACATCGCGCAGATCGAGAACACAGACGCCATCTTCCTGCTCAAGGACATGGCCCGGCATCTCGACAATCCGAACATCAGCCGCGCCCTGCGCGAACTCGCGCAGAAGCTCACGTCCACACGCTCGGCCATCATCCTCACCGGCGAGCCGCTGGAGTTGCCAAAAGATGCCGAGGCGCTCGCCGTGCGATTTACGCTGGAGATGCCCGACATCACTGAGCTGCGCGACGTGGTCCGCCTCGCTGTCGAATCGATCAGCGCGCGGCAACGGGTGCAGGTCGACCTTTCGCGCGACGATGCCGTTCGCCTCGTGCAGGCATTGCAGGGACTGACGATTAATCAGGCGCGCCAGGTGGTGGCGCAGGCGATCGTCGAAGACGGACGGCTTTCTGCGGCCGACATCCAAACCATCGTCCGATGCAAGGGCGAGATGATCGAGCGCGGCGGCATCCTCGAATTCTTTCCGGTCGAGGAGAACACCTTCGAGATCGGCGGCTTCGCGCGGCTGAAGTCGTGGCTGGAGAGCGCGCGCGTTGGATTCTCCGAAGAGGCGCGGGCGCTCAATCTGGATGCGCCGAAAGGGGTGTTGCTCGTCGGCGTTCAAGGCTGCGGCAAATCGCTTGCGGCGAAATTCATCGCCCGCGAATGGGAGCTGCCGCTGCTCAAGCTCGACGCCGGCCGGCTCTACGAAAAATACGTCGGCGAATCGGAGAAGAACTTCCGCAAGGCTGCGGCTCTGGCCGAGGCGATGGCGCCGGTGATCCTGTGGATCGATGAGATCGAAAAAGCGTTCGCGCAGGGCGGCAGCAGCGATTCCGACGGCGGCCTCTCGCAGCGTCTCTTCGGCTCTTTTCTCACCTGGCTGCAGGAAAAAAAGGACGAAGTCTTCGTCGTCGGTGCCGCGAACGATCTGATGAACGTCCCGCCCGAACTGCTGCGCAAAGGCCGCTTCGACGAAATCTTCTTCGTCGACCTCCCGACGCGCGAAGAGCGGATGTCGATCTTCGCCATCCACCTCCGCCTCCGCAAACAAAACCCCGACGCCTTCGACCTCGCCGCCCTCGCCGGCGCCACCGAAGGCTTCAGCGGCGCCGAAATCGAACAAGCCGTCATCTCCGCGCTGTATCGCTCGCTGCAAAAGAAACAGCCGCTTTCCGCCGCAGCGTTGATCGAAGCGGCAAACAGCACGACGCCGTTGTCGGTATCACGTGCCGAGGATGTGGGGCGCGTGCAACAGGTCGGAAAGCGGTTTACACCAGTGCGGTAGTTGCTCGATTCGCGGTCTTTCCGCGTAGATAGATTGAAACGACTCGTGGTTTCCGCGCACTACTCCTCAGCAATTGTCCAGGAGGTGCCGTATGTCGGCCGCGATCAAGGACTCCCATCCGGAAGAGCTTTTTCGATTCATCAGCGTGCGCGGTCCTATCAAACAGGACGCCGAAGAGCGGCTGCTGTTTGTAGAGCCGGTGCATGAGCGCCTCTCAGCGTCGCAGCTCCAGTCAATCGGAAGCCAACATACGCTGCTCTATCCCGAACTAAAGGCGCTCGATGCCGCGCCCGATCAGATGGTGAGATCGATCGGCTTGGTCGAGGCGTACAAGCGCAGTCCCGACTTCCTACCGTCGGCCGCCCAGTATCCGGCGCGCTATCCCGAGCTCGCTCGTTTCGCCGATTGGCTGGACGCGAATGCCGACTCGGCGAGCAACGAATCGGTTATCGAGCAAGCACGCCCTCTCCTGGATGCCGTGTCGCCCGTCGTGTCGCCCGAGCCCGAGCCGGTGCCGGTGCCGGTGGGCAGGATGCGGGCCGTCCGTCCGCCGCAGCTTTCGAGCCGTTTGATCGCGCAGGTCGTCTTGTGGGACAACCTCTTCGCGAACATCTTCCGTGTCGCGGACGCGCAGTTGGTCACGCTCGCCTGCAAATACCTCGGTACGTTGAACCTGCTCGATGTTCTGAGCGATGTCAGCACGGACTCCGGTGCGCCGCGCCCGAGGCTCGCTCCGGCGTATCGTTCCCGTCCCCTTCTCCCGCGATGGCTCGTGACGCTTTCGGCGAAGCTCGACCTAAAACCGGATGAGGGCGTCGATGGCAACGGCACCGAAGGGGGCGTGCCGAAGAACGATGGGCGGGCACGCTTCATCGCGCTGTCCGAAGCGTCCGCCCGGCTGCAGGCATTCGCTACGATGCGGCTGCGTACTGCGGTCCAGACCCAGGATGCTGCCGCGCCGCGGCCAACTCCACCGGCCTTCGGGACGGAGAACGCGCAGCGCCAGACCGACTCCCTGCAATTGCTGGCGAAGCGTGAGATACCGGCGACACTGGTGATGGCCAGTCCGTTCCGTGTCAGTAGCGCAGATCTCGAGACTCTCGGCGCACCGATGGTGACGCTCGCTCGTGAGCTGACCGGCGAGCAGGAGACGTTCGATCTGGAGCACCTGATCGCGGCAGTGAATCTCGCCGCCATATCCTTCGGCGGTGGATTCGGCGCCGTCGATCCACGGCGCGCCATCAAAGTCGGCAACACCATCATCCAATCGGATGAGTTCTGCGCAGACATGATCGACAAGGATCCTTGTGGCCGCTCACCGCGGCGCAATTTCGAGTCGCGCGGCAGCTTCGTCACCAGCACGCTGATCGGCGACCTGCTGGTGACTAAGCAGCAACTCGTGAAGTACGACCTCGGCGAGGTCGCGCACGTCGAAAGCGCCATGGTCGGGCTGACGAAGCAGCGCACGCACCGGCGCCTCAACCGCAGCGAGGAGTTCTCGCTGACCGAAACGGAGACAACGACCGAAGAGGAGCGCGAGACACAGACCACCGACCGGTTCGACATGGAGAAGGAGTCGAGCCAAGTCATCAATCAGAACTTCTCCGTCGACTCCGGCGTGAGCGTAACCGGAAGCTACGGTGCCATGCAGTTCAATTCGACGCTCGATGCAAGTTATGGCTACAGCTCGCAGCAGGCACAGTCCGACGCCACGTCGTTCTCCAAGTCGGTCACGACGAGAGCGCTGTCGCGCGTCAAGGAGAAGGTGAGGCGCGTCAAGACGGTCACGTTGATCAACGAGGTCGAAGAGACGAGCGTCCACCAACTGACGAATGATACCGGCGACAATGTCAACGGCGTATATCGCTGGCTCGACAAGTACTACCTCAACAAGATCATCAACTACGGCAAACGCCTGCTCTTCGAGTTCGCCATCCCCGAGCCGGCGCGGACGCAACCGCGCCGGTTACAACATCGTGCGGCCTCAGCTCGGGCCAGGCCACGAGGCGTATGAGCTCAATGACGCGCTGAAACTGTCATTTCGAGAAAATCTGGAAGAAGCGCGCGAGAAAGGGGCTCAGATAGTCGGCCTGCGCCACCGGCGTTTTCCCGGTCTGACGCTATTCCTCAAGAGCATCGGAGCGCTCATCGCCCGGCTTCAGAAGCGCAAACGTGCTACGCCGATCGAGGACAAGCTGCTCAACGGCCCGCCAGCCAAGACCATCCGCTACTTCCAGAGCTTGCTATACGACCGCGGATTCTTCATCGGCATCGGCGCGCGCAACTACTTCGCCGGCCAGCTGAAATTGTGGGCGGAAAAGCGTTACAGCACCCAACTCACCGATGAGGAGGCGCGCAACTTCACGTTTCATCAATTCGGCGAAATCAGCGGTGGATTCGACCTGCGCGTCATCAGTACCAACGTCACGCTCGGCAAGCCGAAGATCTTCTCCGGCAAACACACGCCCGATTTTCCACTCGTCGATGCGATCTGCATGTCGATGGCCATTCCCGGAGCTTTCCGGCCAACCTTTGTGGACGCCATCGTCGACTTGGAGAAGATGCAGAGCGGGCGCAAGGAAGACGTGGCCTACCTGCGCGACTACATGGGCTTTTTCGCCGACGGCGGAACCACGACGAACTTTCCGTTGCATGCCTTCGATGAGGTTGATCATCCGCTCGCAGAATCACTCAATGAAGAAGTCCTCGGCGTGCGCTGCACCGGCGGGCCAGATGACGTCTTTCTCGAAGAACCCGAAACAGACGATCTGTACAAGAGGTACCAATCGCTGAAGCCGCCCGTCGTTCGCGCGGAGATTCCGAAGGTCCGCTATCGCGGTCAGGGGAACGATCTCAGTCTGACATATACGTACAACGCCAATGGAGCGCTGTCGGTCGTCGTCGACATGGCGGCGAATCTCTACGATTCAGTCATGTATTACTCGGAGCTCGGGCAGATTCGGAGCAGCGCCGAGTTGCAGCAGGTTATTGAGCTCTTTTCCTACGACGTTGGCCTTTTCGACTTCGACCTCAGCAAGGAGCGTCACTTGGTCTGCCTCAGCCTGTTCGTGCAGCGGCTCGCTGCGGTGAAGCTCGCCGTAGGACTCGGTATCTTTGGTAAGGGAATCGATACTTATGCTGCCATTCAGGTTGCGAATCACCCCGCAGCGCTGAAGGATAAGGATCCGGCGTCGCTCTCAGACGCGCAACGAGTGTCCTTGATGTTGTTCGAACGCTATGACGTTTCGCGAGCGCCTGCGGCAATAGGTGGGTAATCTGGTCATCTTTTAATCTGTTCAATCGCGCTGTCCTCTCCGATTCACGATCGACATGAACTCGTCCCGCGTCCGCGTGTCGTCGCGGAACTCACCCCGCAGCACGTTGGTCTCCATGAACGACGACTCCTGCTCCACGCCGCGCATCACCATGCACATGTGGATGCCGCCCATCCAGACCGCGATGCCGCGCGGCTCCAGGATCTGCTCGATCGTGTCGGCGACGTCGTGTGCGAGGTGCTCCTGCGACTGCAGCCGGCGCATGTGCACCTCCACGATACGCGGGATTTTCGACGCGCCGATGATCATCCGCTCCGGGATATAGCCGACGATGAAGTGCCCGAAGAACGGCAGGATGTGGTGCGCGCAGAGCGTCTTGTACGTCCCGCCGATCACCACCAGGTTCTGGCACTGCTCGTCGGCCGCCGAACACGCAGTGCGGAAAAGCGTGCTCAGTTTCTTAATGTCGGTGTAGTCGTAGCCGCTCGTCATCTGCACCAACGATTCCGCCCAGCGTCGCGGCGTGTCGGCGATGTTCTCGTCGTCCATATTCACGTGCAGGAGGCTGAGCACTTCGCGCAGGTGATGCTGGAGTTGCTCGCGATCCACGGTGGGGCGGGGAGAGGCCAGGATGCTTCTGTCTTCGACGATCGCTTCCACTTCCGGAGCGATGACGAGGTCGGTCTTCTTCATGGCGCGGGAGTGTATGTGAATGCGCTCGATTGACAACTGAATGAGCGTTCATTCATACTCCGCGTCGCCTGCCACCCCGCGGCGGCCTCGTTTTTGTAAGCAGCCGCAACCAAAGGAGTTTTTTCATGGCCGAAGTCAAATCACAGGGCGCCGTCGATGCGATGGACGTTGCCGAAGGTGCGCGCGAGACCGAGTGGGAAAAGCCTTCATTCGTCGGCGATCTTTTCCTCGGCAAACTCAATCTCGATCTGATCCATCCCTTCCCCGAGCAGCCGGCCGATGACAAGGCCGAAGCCGACGACTTTCTCGGCCGTCTCGAGCGCTTCCTCGCCGAGAACGTCGACGCCGACAAGATCGACGAGCAGGGCGAATACGACTACTCGCTGTTCGACGGGTTGAACCAGCTCGGCGCCTGGGGCATGAAGATTCCGAAAGAGTACGGCGGCCTCGGATTCAGCGCCACGAACTACAACCGCGCCATCGGCCTCGTAGCCACGTGGTGCGGCTCAACGGTGGCCTGGCTGTCGGCGCACCAATCGATCGGCGTCCCGCAGCCGCTCAAACTCTTCGGGACTCCCGAGCAGAAGAAAAAGTATCTGCCGCGGCTCGCGAAAGGCGCGATCTCCGCGTTCGCGCTCACTGAGCCCGGCGTCGGATCCGATCCCGCCAAGATGGAGACGACCGCGGTCAAGTCTCCGGATGGCAAGGGATGGATCATCAACGGCGAGAAGCTCTGGTGCACGAATGCCACGAAGGCTGAGCTGCTCGTGGTGATGGCGCGAACCGCCCCGAAAATCGTCAACGGTAAAGAGAAAAAGCAGATCACGGCATTCATCGTCGAGACCAACTCGCCCGGCTTCTCGATCGAGCATCGCTGCCAGTTCATGGGCCTCCGCGGGATCGGCAACGCTCTGATCAAGTTCGAGAACGTCTTCGTTCCCGACGAGAACCTCCTCTGGGGCGAAGGCCTCGGGCTGAAGCTCGCGCTGATCACGCTCAACACCGGACGCCTCACCATTCCGGCCGGCTGCGCGGCAGCGGGCCGGAAGATGGTGGACATCGCCAAAGAGTGGGCGAACGAGCGCGTGCAATGGGGCGCGCCGATCGGCAAGCACGAGGCGGTCGCGGCGAAGATCGCCTGGATGGCGTCGCACACCTTCGCCATGGAAGCGATCGTGTGGCTGACCTCCGGCCTCGCCGATCGCGGCAACGTCGATCTCCGTCTCGAAGCGGCGATGGCGAAACTCTTCAATACGGAAGTGGCGTGGCAGATCAGCGATCACCTCGTGCAGATTCGCGGCGGACGCGGATACGAAACTGCGCGTTCGCTTCGCGAACGCGGTGAGAAGGACTATCCCGTCGAGCGGATCCTGCGCGACATGCGCATCAACCGCATCTTCGAAGGAACGAGCGAGATCCAGCATCTCTTCATCGCCCGCGAGGCTGTCGATCCGCACATGAAGCGCGGCTACAAGATCCTGCAGCCGGAAACGCCGACCGGCGAAAAGCTCAGCGCCGCGGCCAAAGCGGGCGTGCATTACGCCGGCTGGTATCCGTCGCGTTACATCGGCTGGTCCCACTTCCCGAAGTTCGGCGGGTTCGGAAAACTCTCCGGGCACATGGGCTACATCGAACGCAACTCACGCCATCTCTCGCGCTCGATCTTCCACGCCATGATGCGCTTCCAGGCCAAGCTCGAACGGAAGCAGATGGTGCTCTTCCGCATCGTCGACATCGGCACCGACCTCTTCGCCATGGCCGCCGCGATCAGCTACGCGACGATGCTGGCGAAAAAGGGCGGCGCCGAAAAGAAGAACGCCATCGATCTCGCCGACGTCTTCTGCCGCGAAGCGCGCATGCGCATCGACGCCAACTTCCACAACCTCTTCACCGACCACGACGACGCTGCGTATCGCCTGGTCACGCACCTGCTCAAGGGCGAGTTCGACTGGTTCAAAGGCCAGGTCGTCGAGCCGGTCATGCCGACGCCGGAGCAGGTCGAAGAAGCGATGGCGAAACTGGCGTAGCGGGCACGGTCCTCGGCATTGGCGCTTTGTTGTTTAACCCCAATCCTGCGGGCCGCGAAGCGGGACGTCAGGATCTCGGGTGGCGCCGCGAGAAAGTGCGTTCCCAGCAGAATTTGGGCGGTATTACCGGAGATCCTGACGTTCCGCTTCGCGGCCCCAGGATTGAGGTTAAACAGCGCCGCCGGCCGTGCCGGCTACTTCTCGCCCGCCGCGGCGAAGACCGGCGTGATGTCGACCGGGATGTCTTTCAACGTCGCGTTCACCGCCGCCATCTCCGGCGTCTCTTTTCCGTACTTGTCGAGCAGCGTCTTCGCGCGCGCGTAGTCGCCGGTTGCTTCGATCGTCAGCAGCTCAGTGGCGAGATCTCGGACCGCGTCGCGCGACTTCGCGAAGTCGACGGTGTACCTGCCGCCGGCCACCGGCGCCACCGCGCCGCGCTCGCGCAGCCAGTTCCACTGGATCGCCGTGCCGCGGCCGTGCGCCTCGCCGACGCCGAAGCGCGTCGAGCGGAACATCAGTCCCGCGTACGTCGCCAGGAGCTCGCGCTCGTCGAACGCCGTCACCAGTCCGTGCTGCTGCGCGTAGATCAGATTCCAGACGCCGAGGACGTCGGCTTTGCATTCTTCGATCGTGGAGTAAAGCTCTTTCAGCGGAATGCGTACCTCGACGCGCTTCCCGTCCGGCTGCGTCAGAAAGCCCGGCCCGAGTCCGTGCGAAAGCTCGTGGAAGAGGACGTGATTAAAGAACGCGTCGAATGAGACGAGACTCGTCAGCGACGGATCGAGAACGCGCATCGCGATCGGCTTGCCGCTCTGACGGAACTTCGCGTCCATCACATTCTTGAGCAGGACCTTCTTCGATCCCTTTTTCTCGCGCACCACTTCGTCGTTGGGAAGGTTGAACGCCGCCGTTTGCACGCCGCGACGCGCATCGCCGGCGGTGTAGATCTCCTGCACGACCTTGATCGGCGACTCGCTGCCGCGATTTGGGTTCTTGTACTGCTCCGGCTCCGGAAGATTGCGCTCCATGTCCGGCAGCGCGTGCGCGTAGGCGGCGAGCTTTGCGGACTCTGGTTTATCGACCACCGTGACGAACGATTCGAATGAAGCCTTGTAGTTGAAGAGATTGTCCTCGTAGACCTCGTACGGTCCGATCACGACCTCGATGTTGCCGGCGAGGTCCATCCAGGCCATGTCGCTTTCGCGGTAGTCGCCGGTGGCGAACGCGTCGGCGCGTAGCGTCAGGAAGCGCTTCAGCGTCGGATCGTTCGTGATCGCGGCCGCCTCGCGCAACTTCGCCGCGGCGGGATCGAGAAAGTCTTTGTAGAACGCGGAGTAGGGGATGGCCACGAGGTTCGTGCCATCGCGGCGGACGACTGTGAACAGTCCCTCCAGCTCATCCTTCTGGGCCGGATGTGCGGCTACGTAGCGCTCGAATTCTTCCTTGGTGATGTCGGGCGGATAGAACGCAGCGCCGGCCGGCTTCTTCATCTTGCCGACGAACGGTTCATCGTCCTTCAACCGATCCCACGGACCTTTGTTGGCGATGAAGTAGTCGTAGGCGGGGGCGTTCTTTCTCGCCAGCACTTCGCGCCACGCCGGATTCCCCTCGGACACCTGACGCCAGTAGATCTCGTCGATCTGCTTCGACGCCTCGATCAGTTTCGCGACGACCTGCCGCTCGTTGTCGTCGAGCAGCGAGCGGTCATAGTCGATCACCGTTCGCGGCAGTTGCGCCATTCGCTGCGCAACGTCTGGCCCGGCGGTCACGGACGTCGCGGCGGCGGCCGGTGAGGAAGTGGTGGTGGTCATAGTCGATGTCTGGCAGGCCGCGACGGCCCCTGCAAGGACGATGAGAAGTCGTTTCATGACACTCTCCTTCGGGACGCGGGATTGTATGCGAGCCGAACGCTCTGCTATCGTCGCGCCACTTTCGTTACCGAGGACTGCCGTTGATCATCGAGTGCACGAGTTGTCACGCGCGGTACCAGTACGACGAGGAGCGCTTCGACGGCAAGCCGTCCAAGAAAATCAAGTGCGCGAAGTGCAGCAGCGTCTTCGAGATTCACAATCCCGCTTTCACCGCGAAGCCTGAAACATCCGCCGGCGATACGACCTCCACGCGCCGCCACGAGGAGACGCAAACGCGCGCTCCCCAACCGCAGGAAACCACCGCGCAGTCGCCGCTGCCCGAACACGACACCGGCCCTCTCCAAACTCCGCAGCTTCCGCGAGGACGCCGCCTTTCGCTTGCGATCATCGCCGGCGCCGATGCGGGAACGGTCTACCGCGTCGAAAAGCCGCGTATCACCATCGGCCGTTCCGGCGCCGATCTCACCATCAACGACAGTGAAGCGTCGCGTCAGCACGCCGCGATCGAAGTCCGTGATCAACTCGTTCTGCTCGAGGATCTGAAGTCTACGAACGGCACGATCGTCGACGCCGTGAAGATCACCACTCCGGTCGAGATTCAGGACAAATCGGAGTTTCAGATCGGCGGCACGACGCTGATGCTGATCATGACCGAAGAAGCCTAGCCGCTACGTCGCGGGCGGCGCGCTTTCCGGTCCGCCGCCACCACCGCCCCGGCGACGCCGAAAACGGCGGCGCCGTTTCGGTCCATCACCTTCCGGACGCGGCGTTGGCGTTCCCTCGGCATTCGGACGCGCGGCCTGCGGCGGTCGAGGAGGACGCGGCTCGCGCGGAGGCCGCGGCTGCTGCTGTTGTTGCGGAGCGGCTGCGTTCACATTCGGAGCGGATTCCTCGCCGCGATTTCCGCCACGACGGCGACGGCGGCGCCTTCCCGTCCGCTCCCCCTCGGCTTGCGGAGCCGCGGACTGCTGCTGCGCAGGTCGCTGCTGTTGCGGCGGACGTTGCTGCTGTGGACCGCCACCTCGCTGGGGACGCTGCGGACGCCCATCGCGTCCACGCTCGCGCGGCTGCTGTTGCTGCGGACGCGCGTCCGGACGCGGAGGCTTCGCTCCGCCGCGTCGCTCGTCTTTCTTGCCCGTTCGCTGCTCGAACTCCTGCAGCTTCTTCTGCATGTACTTGCGAATGGGTCCGTCCTGCCGCGCCCGCATCTCATCGAAACCGCAGTAGGGACAGCGCTTCCAGCCTTCGGGAAAGGTCTTCTTGCAGGCTGTGCAAAGGATGCTTTTCGGCAGGGGCATCGTCGGGCGGGCGCATTGTACACTTCGGCCGTGGAGCCAACGGACGACACCGCGCGCCGCAAAACGTTGCAGACGCTGATCGTACTGGCTCAGGGATCGAATCCCGCCGACTGCTGGGACGATCGCCGTGCCGAGGATTTGCTGCGGTCGCAATCGACGGCGGACGAAGTGCGGGAGCTTGGGATGAGCGAGGAAATGATTGCCAGGGTGTGGGGAGTGGGGAGTGGGGAGTCGGAGAAAGACACCGCCAGCATCTCCGACAAACGACACCCGACACCCGACACACCACGCTTCACCGTCCGCGTTTCCGCCCGATTCGAAGCCGCGCACTTTCTGCGCGAGTACCGCGGCATCTCCGAGCCGTTGCACGGGCACTCGTACAAAGTCGAAGCGGACCTTGCTTCACGCGCCGGCGGCATCGATTCCGACGCCATCGCCGTCGATTTCGTCAGCGCGCGGCACAAGCTCGAAGCGCTCGCGAAGACGCTCGACTACGGCTGCATCAATGACGTGCCGCCGTTCGATCGCATCAATCCATCCGCTGAGAACATCGCCGAGTGGTTCGCGCGCGAGCTTGGCGCCGCCGTGGCCGGCGAGGGCGCCGTCGTTCAGGCAGTGACGATCTGGGAAGGGCCGGTCAACTCCGTAACGTTCCGACCGTGATGATGAGAAAGATCGCGAACCACACCGCGCTCAAGGAGTGGGCCTCCGTCATCGAGGCCCTCGGCCGCGGCGAGCAGATCGTGCTCATTCGCAAAGGCGGCCTCGCCGACGAGTCGTTCGGCGTCGAAGCGCAGCGCTTCTATCTCTTTCCGACGAACTACCACGACGCCGGCAGCACGGAACCGTCGCATGTCCGCATCACGCATTGGGCCGAGGCCGTGAAGACGTGGCAGATCAAGGATGCCGCGATGCTGCCAAGCCTCGAGGCGCTGACCATCCTCGATGACGCCGCCATCGAAACGCGCTATCGCTTCCGGCCGGATCAGGCCATCAACGTCATCGCCGTCCGCGCGTATCGGCTCGTAAATCCGGTCGACGTCGTTATGAAGTCCGAGTACTCCGGCTGCCGGAGCTGGGTCAGCGTAGACGAGGAGATCGACATCGATGGCTCCGTTGCCGCGCTCAGCGAGGAAGCACTCGATGCGCAGATCAACGCGATCGACATCACGCTCACCGAACCCGTGGCAGCGTGGAACTGACCGTCATCATCATCATGCTGGCGGCCGGCGTCGGGTTGGCGGCGTCGGTCATCATCACCTTCGCCGCGGCGCAGCGCGAAGCTGACATGAGCGGCGCCACGCGCGCGAAGGCCGCGCCGGACCGCAACCACATTGCTGCGTCGCTGCTCGTCAATCTGCTCGTCTGCGGCGGAACGCCGGCCGATGCGGCGATGCGTACGATCCGCAAGAGTGCGGGCCTGGCTGCGCCGGTCACGTCGTCGATCGACATCACCAGTTGGACCGAGCGCTACGCGAAGCTGGCCACACCCGAACAGCGCATGTGGCTGCTCGACACAGCCGTCCGTCTGATCGCCGATCGCACCACGCCCGTTCCGCTCCGCCAGTACTCCGCCCTTCTCGACCTCAGCTTCGCCCTCGGCTTCCAGACCGATGCGCTCGCAAAGTTGCGCGACACCTACGGATTCGACTACGTCGATCACGCCAAGGACGCGCGGCCGCGCAGCGCCGATCGCGGCGGCGTCTCGACGCCTCTCTACTCGCGCGACGATCGCGAGCCCGCAGAACTGCTACGCATCCTCGGCGTCGAAGCTCCAGCCTCGCGTGCGATCGTCATCGCCGCGTACCGCAAGCTCGCTGCGCAGCATCATCCGGACAAGGTCTTCGGTGAATCCGCCGAGGTGCAGAACGCGGCCGCGGCGCGATTCATCGAGATTACGAGGGCGTACGAAACGCTTTTGGTCGTCTACGACGAGTAGGGCTTGCCCTTCGGCCGCGGACGTGTATAATGACCGTTCGGGAATTCGGGTAGTTTACAGGTTGTTCACCGGCACTTCCCTTCCGTAGACCGTAGTAAATCTCGACGACATTCACATTGAGGACGGACGTGTCCGGTCGCGGTGACGCGGACGCCGGCCGTTCTCAGCTCGAAGAGGCCAATTCAGCAATCGCCTTCCGAATTCGTAACCTGCACTCCGGCAACGACTTCGACGGCACAACCCCGAAACTTCGGCGCCCCTGGTAACCATTTTATTTGCCGCCGCATCTAATAACGATAACGGCACGACTTACGCATTTTTTGGAAGTTGACGTACGGGAGACACGATGAAAACCGCGGTAGCGACTGATCACGAACAGGGATGGGACTTCGAGAAGGCAGCTATGCCTTACGTCGACTCCCTCTACAACACTGCGTATCGAATGACGCGGAACTCCGAAGATGCGGAGGACCTCGTGCAGGAGACGTATCTCAAGGCGTACAAGTACTACGACAAGTTCGAGGAAGGTACGAACTTCAAGGCGTGGCTCTTCAAGATCATGAAGAACACGTTCATCAACAACTACCGGAAGAAGAAGCTCACGCCGCACAAGATCGACTTCTCGGAGATTGAAGAGTCGTACGAACGGGTCATCCAGAAGAACGCGCCGGACCTCATCAAGGATCCGGAGAGCGAGATCTTCCAGGACATGATGGACGCCGATGTCAAGCGCGCCCTCGACTCGCTTCCCCACGACTACAAGATGGTCGTCCTTTTGGCCGACATCGAAGGCTTCTCCTACAAAGAGATCGCTGAGATTCTCGACTGCCCCGTCGGCACCGTGATGTCGCGTCTCTACCGCGGCCGCAAGATGCTGGAGCGGACGCTGCTCGAGTACGCGCGCAAGTACGGCTACATCCGCGGCGGCGCCGAGCCGGCCAAGATGCGCTCGCGCAAAGACGAGA
>JAXDIO010000075.1:0-8512 GCA_034663965.1 Thermoanaerobaculia bacterium
AGCCGGACAAGTGGTCGGTCAAACAGCTCGTCGGACACGTCACCGATGGCGAACGCATCTTCGCGTATCGCGCGCTGTGCATTGGCCGTGGAGATGACACTCCGCTGCCGGGATTCGAGCAGGATCCTTACGTGGCGAATGGCGGCTCGGACGATCGCCCGATCGCTGAGCTCGCGGAAGAACTGGCCACGGTGCGGCGGGCGAACGTGATGATGTTCCGGGCGTTTTCGGAGGACGCGTGGAAGCGCGTCGGAACTGCGAGCGACAACCAGGTCACCGTTCGCGCGCTGGCGTTCATCATGCTCGGCCACGAACGTCACCACCTCCGCATCCTGCGCGAGCGTTACCTCGGCGGCGCTACGTCGCCACGTACCGCATGACCGCGACGTAGTGACAGGCGCTCCCGCCGATCACGCAGAGGTGCCAGATGCCGTGCATGTGCGCGACCCGTTTCGACAGCGCGAAGAAGACGATGCCCGCGGTGTAGATCGCGCCGCCCGCCGCAATCCACGCGATGCCGTTCGGCGGCATGGCCAGCCGCAGCGGCTTGATGGCGACGACGACCAGCCATCCCATCAGCACGTACAGCACGACGGAAATTGGCCGATAGCGTCCGCGCAGCAGAACGTCCTTCAACACGCCCGCGATGGCCAGTGTCCAGACGATGCCGAACAACCACCAGCCCCACGGTCCCCGCAACGTGATCAGCGTGATCGGCGTGTAGGTTCCGGCGATGAGCAGATAGATCGCGCAGTGATCGAAAACGTGGAAGATCTGCTTCGCCGGACCGCGCCACGAGTGGTAGAGCGTGGAGCTGAGGTACAGCACGATCAGCATCGCGCCGTAGATGGTGATCGCCGCGATGGTGGTGGCATCACGTCCGGCCACGGCGCGAATCGCAAACGCGGATCCGATGATCGCCAGCACGCTGCCGATGATGTGCGTGATGCTGTTGAATCGTTCGCCGGCGTACATGGGGCGGTGTGGCACAGACACTCTTGTCTGTGCTTGTGAGGCTCGGGAGAGCTGAGAAATCAAGCGGCTGGTGCTCGTTCACTGCTTGAGAACACCAGCCGCTGCACCTTGCCAAAGCACAGACAAGAGTGTCTGTGCCACATGGCCTAGAACGGCACTTCGTCGTCGTCTTCGATCTCCGGACCGCGTCCGCCGCCCGCCGGCGCGCCCGCGGGCGCGGCCTTGCGATAGCCGCCACCGCCGCTGTAGCCGCCGCCTTCGTCGTCGCCCTTCTTTTCGAGCATCTGCATCGTGTTGGCGATGATCTCGGTGCGGTACTTCTTGATGCCGGTTTCCTTGTCGTCCCAGCTATCGGTGCGGATCGAGCCTTCGATGTAGACCAGCCTTCCTTTGCGGAGGTACTGGCCGCAGATCTCGGCGAGCTTGCCCCACACGACGATGTTGTGCCACTCAGTGCGTTCCTGTTTTTCGCCCGCCTTGTCGGTGAAGCGATCGTCGGTGGCAAGTGAAAACTTCGCCACGCTGGTGCCGCTGGGGATGGAGCGGAGCTCCGGATCTTTGCCGAGGCGTCCGACGAGAATGACTTTGTTCACTGATCCTGCCATTGGATTCTCCTGTTCGAGTAATTCTTCAGCTTCGAGAGACGAGGGTCTCCGGAAGTCGTGCGGGTCCGCGCATTTTATGCGAGCCGCGCGATGCCGTGCGTTTTTCTACCGCGGGTAGAATCCGCCCCGTGAAGTGCGTCATTCAGCGAGTTCGCCGCGCCTCGGTCAGCGTCGGCGATGAGATCGTGTCGGAGATCGGAACCGGCTTGCTCGTGCTCGCCGCCGTCGAGAAGGGTGATGGCGAGCAGCTCATGCGCGACGCGGCCAAAAAGATCCGCGAGCTGCGCATCTTCAGCGACGACGCCGGAAAGATGAATGGCGACGTCACCGAAGCAGGCGGCGCGATCCTCGCGGTCTCGCAGTTCACGCTGGCCGGTTCCATCGCGCGTGGACGCCGTCCCAGCTTCGACAACGCCGAGGAGCCGGAGCGCGCGCGGACGATGTTCGAGCTGTTCGTCCGCGAGCTGGCCTCGACCGGCATCGACGTGAAGACGGGACGCTTCCGCGAAATGATGATCGTCTCGCTGGAAAACGACGGCCCGGTCACCTTCGTGTGGAGCTCGTAACGAAGGATTCCGAGCCGTCGCTTGGCGTAAGCCTGACCTACAGCTAGTTGTAGTTGACGACGGTAGGCGTCGAAGCCTCCGTGACGGCGCTGGAGTCAAACCGGGTGTTCTCGATGACGAGGGTGATCGTGTCGCCGTTCGTGGCGCTGAACGTCGTACTCTGGTTGTTGCAGTACTGGCTCGACGAGCCGCCCCCGTAGACGTAGAACCAGTTGTAGGTCGTCGTGTAGCCGTTGTGTGTGACGTACACATAGCCATGGATCTCGTCGTAGGGGCTGGAGGTCGGAGAGGAGAAGGTCACCTGCGTGCTGACGCTCCAGTGCGCCTTTCTCGTGTAGTTCGCATCATCGGCAGGCACGGTGAACGACCACGTGGTGTTGTTGTCCCAACCCATGCCATACGAGTAGCCCGGGTAATACGAGGGGTAGCACCACGACACGGAGACCGGCGTAACCCCTGAGCTGGAAAGGCAAGTCGAGTCGACGGCGAACGCGTAGTAGTAGCCCGTGAAGTCATAGTAGGTAGTGATCGTGGGACAACTTGCATGCGCTGTGGTGCCGGCCAGGATGAAGAGGGCGGCGAACGAAACGGCCGAGACTGCCTTGCGAATCTTGTGCATAACTTCCTCCTTGATGGGGAAATTATACTTCCGTCCATAGCTCAATCCCTAAAGATTTCTTGACGGACTCTGCGGTTCGCGAGCCTTCGTTGGCGGTCTCAGCCGGCGAGCCGTTGGCGCAACGCCCTCGCTATACTCCCGCGCCTATGCCTTACGAACCCAAACTGATCGAAGAGAAGTGGCAGCGCGCGTGGGCGGATGCGAAGGTGGCTGAGGTCGATGTCGCGGCGCCCGGCGACAAGTTCTACATGCTCAATATGTTTCCGTACCCGTCCGGCGATCTCCATGTCGGCCACGGCCGGAACTACATCCTCGGCGATGCTCTCTATCGCTATTTTCGGATGCAGGGTCGCGCGGCGCTCAATCCGATGGGATGGGACGCCTTCGGTCTGCCGGCCGAGAATGCTGCCATCAAGCGCGGCATCCATCCGCGTCAGTGGACGCTGTCGAACATCGAGCGCGAGAAGAAGCAGTTCCTGCGCTGGGGGATTCTGTACGACTGGTCGAAAGAGCTGGCTTCGTGCGAGCCGGAGTACTACCGCTGGAACCAGTGGCTGTTCTTGCAGTTGTATCGCCGAGGACTGGCGTATCGCGCGAAGGCGCCGGTGAATTGGTGCCCGTCCGATCAGACCGTGCTCGCGAATGAACAGGTGATCGACGGCCGCTGCGAACGATGCAGCACGATCGTCGTACAGCGCGATCTGGAGCAGTGGTTTCTGAAGATCACCGATTACGCCGACCGGCTCGACGAAGGGCTGGATACGCTCGAGCACTGGCCGGAAAAAGTGAAGCTGATGCAGCGCAACTGGATCGGACGCTCCGTCGGCGCCGACGTCGAGTTCGCGGTGCCGTCGCTGGCGAAGTCCATTCGCATCTTCACCACGCGTCCCGACACGATCTACGGCGCGACGTTCATGGTGCTCGCGCCGGAGCATCCCGACGTCGCGACGCTGATCGCGGACAATCCCGATCGCGACGAGATCCAGCAATGGATCGCCGGCGTGCGCAACCAATCAAATTTAGAGAGGCAGGAGGCGGGGAAGGAAGGGCGTTTCACCGGCAAGACGGCCACGAATCCGTTCACGAACGAGCCGATTCCGATCTGGCTCGGCAACTTCGTGCTGATGCAGTACGGCACCGGCGCGATCATGGCCGTGCCCGGACACGATCAGCGCGATTTCGAATTTGCGCAGCAGTACGGGCTGCCGGTGCGCGTCGTGGTCAAGCCGGCGAATGGGGAAGTGCCGAGCGCTGAGGAATCGTATTCGGTGAAAGATGACTCCGCCGTCGCCGTTGACTCCGGCGTCATCAGTGGGTTGCTCACGCCGAAAGCGATCGAACGAATCATCGAAGAGATCGAGCGTCTCGGTATCGGCAAGAAAATGGTTCGCTACCGTCTTCGCGACTGGCTGATCTCGCGCCAGCGCTACTGGGGCACACCGATTCCGATGATCTATTGCGAGCGAGACGGAATCGTGCCCGTGCCCGAGGAAGAGCTGCCTGTGGAGCTGCCGCTCGATGTTCCGTTCACGGGGCGCGAGGGAAATCCGCTGGCGAAAGATGAGCGCTTCGTTAACACGACCTGTCCCGTCTGCGGCGGCGCGGCGCGGCGCGAGACCGACACGATGGACACGTTCGTCGATTCGTCGTGGTACTACGCGCGCTTCATTTCGGCGAACGACAGCACGAAGATCTTCGATCCGTCGCTCGTGAACCGCTGGCTGCCGGTCGATCAATACATCGGCGGCATCGAGCACGCCATCCTCCATCTGCTCTATGCGCGCTTCATCTGCCGCACGCTGCACGACATGGGGCTGACGAACTACGAAGAGCCGTTCACGCGGCTTTTCAACCAGGGGATGATCACGAAGGAAGGCTTCCGCACCGCGAGCGGCAACTGGGTTTCACCGTCCGAGGTCGAGAACGGCGTGCACAAACCGACGGGGACGCCGGTGATTGCCGAAGTCGGAAAGATGTCGAAGTCGCGCTACAACGTTGTGCCGCCGGACGAGCTGATCGACCGCTACGGCGCGGACACGGAGCGCGTCTACACACTCTTCATCGCGCCGCCGGAGAAGGAAGCGGCATGGTCGGATGAGGGCGTCGTCGGAGCTTCTCGCTTTCTGAATCGCGTGTGGAACATGGGCGAGCAGATCCTGGCGCTCAGTGGTGGCGGATCGGAATCCGCGGCGCTAACGCGCAAAACGCACCAGACCATCGATGCCGTCACGCGACGTTTCGATCGATTCGAATTCAACACCGCCATCTCCGGACTGATGGAGTTGTCGAACGCGATCGGCGATGCGCTGGCCGAGAAGGCGGATGCGCGCGATTCCTACACGACGCTGCTCAAACTTCTGCATCCATTCGCGCCGCATATCACCGAGGAGCTGTGGACGATGTTCGGGAACGAAGGATTCATCCTGACGTCGAGCTGGCCGAAAGCCGATCCGGCGTTGATGATCGAGAACGTCGTCACGATCGTCATACAGGTCAACGGGAAACTGCGCGGGCAGGTGGAGGTGCCGAATCCGCCGGAGAAGGACGTCGTGCTGGCCGCGATTCGTTCGAATCAGAAGGTGCAGCAGTGGATCTCGGGGAAGGAAGTTGTGAAAGAGGTCTACGTTCCAGGGAAGCTGGTGAACATCGTGGTGAAGGGTTGAAAACCTGTTACCTTTGCCGCCGATGAAACGCCTCGTCCTTTTTCTTCTGCCGCTGCTCGCTGCGTGCGGCTACGGCCTCGTCGGCAACGCCAACAACCTTCTCGCGCCGACGGTGCATACGATCGAGGTGCCGGCCTTCGTGAACCGCACCACGCGCGTCGAGCTCGAGCAGCGCGTCACGCAGGCGGTGGCGGCGGAGTTCGTGTCGCGCGGGCGGTTGAAGCTGGTCAACTCCGCGCCGGCCGCGGACGTGATTCTGCGCGGCTCGATCGATTCCTTCGGCATCTTCCCGGTCGCGTTCAACCAGCAGGGGCGGGCGACGCAGTATCAGATTTCCATCACCGCCAAGATCGAGCTGCTCGATCATCGCGCCGACGACAAAGTGCTCTGGAAGAACGACCAGTACCGTTTCACCGAGAACTACCAGGTCAACACCGAGTCGACCGATGCCTTCGATCAGGAGACGCGCGCGATCAACGAGATCGCGGTGCGGTTCGCGGAGTCGCTGGTGACGAATCTATTGGAAGGGTTCTAAAGGCTTTTCACCACAAAGACACAGAGGACACAAAGGGATTCACTTCGTGTCCTTTGTGGCTTTGTGGTGAGATCTACTTCCCCTTCAACTTGGCCCGTTCCTCATCCGCGCGATCGCGAAGGAACGTCGTCACGATCAGGTACAGACCCGCTGCTGCGGCGAGCAGGAAGCCGATCATCGCCATGGCCGGATAGCCGAAGAGCTGAACACGCGTTGGGACGCGCATCATCATCGACGACGCGATCAGCAGCGCCGCGATCACCACGCCGACGGTGATGCGATTCGCGATCTTGTGCATGCCGGCCAGGAACTGCTCGGCCTGCATCAGCTTCAGGCTGAACGAGAGTTTGCCGGCCGCGGTCTGGTCGATGATCTCGCGCGTGCGGTGCGGGAGGTCGAGCACGAGCTGGTTCAGGTCGAGCAGGGCCGGATAGAAATTGCGCGGCGCGAACTTTTGCGCCAGCTTCTGGCCCATCAGCCGTTCCGCGTAGTCGCGGATCACCGTGTGCGGGTCGTACTCCGGATCGAGCCGGCGCGTCACGCCGTCGAGGTGCAGCAACGTCTTCGCGAGCATGGCCAGCTCCGCCGGCGCTTTCAGCTCGTTGTTGTTGGCGATGGAGATGACATTGAAGATCAGCTGTCCGACATTGATCTGCCGCACGTCGACGTCGTGGAACGTCGCAACGACGGTGGAGATCTCGCGGACGAACTTCATCGCGTCGAACCCTTCCTGCACTTCGGAAAGCCGCACGCACGCATCGGCGACCTCGGCACCGCGATTCGACGACATCCCCAGCAGCATCTTGATGATCTCGTCCTGAAACTCGCGGCTGATGCGGCTGACCATCCCGAAGTCGAGCAGCACCACCTCGGCCTGGTTGTCTTCGAGATCGCGCACGAAGACGTTGCCGGGATGCGGATCGGAGTGCCAGATGCCGTCGACGCAGATCTGCTTCAGGTAGGCGCGCGTCAACGTCGCCGCAAGCTCCGCGTAGTCGTGATCGATGATCTGCAGCGGCGTCAGCTTCGAGACTTTGCGCCCGCGGACGAGCTCCGTCGTCAGCACCCGGGAGGTGGTCATGTCGTCGATGACGGTCGGAATTGATATCTGCGGGAACTCGGCGAGATTGCGTCGGAGGATCTCCGAGTTGCGCGCCTCCTGCTCGTAATTCAGTTCGTTGAGCAGCGTGATGCGCGCCTGCTCGATCGCGCCGGTCAAGTTCATCTTGCGGCCGACGTCGCTGTGCTGTTCGATCGTGGTGGCGATCTCGGTGAAGACTTCCAGATCGTGGCGAACCTGCTCGCGCACGTTCGGACGCTGCACTTTGACCACGACTTCGCGCCCGTCGCGCAGCACGGCGCGATGCACCTGGCCGAGGGATGCGGCGGCGAGCGGCGTCGATTCGAAGGACTCGAAGGCTTTCGAAATCCGAACCTTCAGCTCCTCCTCGACGATCTTCTCGACCTCGGCGAAGGAGAACGGTTCGACGTCGTCCTGCAGCGATTCGAGTGCGGCGATGTATTCGGGCGGCACGATGTCGGGGCGCGTCGAAAGGACTTGCCCGAATTTCACGTAGGTCGGGCCCATCCCTTTCAGCGCGTTGGCGAAGGCGACGGCGCGCTTGGCGACGTCCGGCTCCATCTCCGCCGAGGTGTCGTCGGAAGCGATGACGGTCTCGGGATCGAGCGAGAGGCGGAAGTCTTTGCGGCCGTATTTTGTAAAGAGGACGAGCAGGTCGCGGTATGCACCGATGTTGCGTGTCTTCAGCATTCTGCGGACGAGTTTGCACGGGGCTTGCCCAGTTCCACAGACAGGAGTGTCTGTGCCACACCATGTTAGGATTCCCCGATTCCAATCAGGAGCTTTTAACGATGTCAATCCATAGAACTCTCTTTACCTCGGAGTCCGTGACCGAGGGGCACCCGGACAAGGTTGCCGATGCGATTTCGGATGCGATTCTCGACGCCGTCCTGGCCGCCGACCCGATCGGACGCGTGGCGTGCGAAACGCTGGTGACGACCGGCTTGGCCATGATCTCCGGCGAGATCACGACCAAGACGTACGTCGATTTTCCGTCGATCGTGCGCAGCACCATCAAGGAGATCGGCTACACGCGCGCCAAGTACGGCTTCGACAGCGAGACGTGCGCCGTGGTGTCGTCGATCGATCCGCAGTCGCCCGACATCGCGCAGGGCGTCGATACCGGCGGCGCGGGCGATCAAGGGCTGATGTTCGGGTTTGCCTGCCGCGAGACGCCGGAACTGATGCCGCTCCCGATCATGCTGGCGCACAAGCTGGCGCGCCGCCTCGCGGAAGTGCGCAAGGCGAATGATCTCGACTTCCTTCGCCCGGACGGCAAGTCGCAGGTGACGATCGAGTACGAGGGGAAGCGCCCCATCCGCGCCGCGGCCATCGTGATCTCGACGCAGCATTCGCCGAGCATCAGCCACGGCGATCTGAGCGACGCGATCATCGAGAAGATCATCAAGCCGGTCGTTCCGGCGGAGCTGCTCGACAGCAACACGAAGTTCCACATCAATCCGACCGG
>JAXDIO010000076.1:0-4051 GCA_034663965.1 Thermoanaerobaculia bacterium
CCGAGGCGTCTCCAGCGGCGGCCCGGGCGATGGATGGGATGGTGCTCGCGGTCGCAGGCGTCCGTTCGGAAGCGCTAAAGGAATTGCCCGATCTCGCGCGATTCAAAGGTCAACTACGTCACCTCATCGTGCTCGATCCGTGGGGCGGATTCATTCTGGAGCCGGAGGACGGATTTGGAGATGTTGCGAAGTTCGCTTTCGCACTCAACGCCTTGCGGCAGCAGGCCCCTTCGTTCATCCGCGCTGGTGTGTTGCGACGCGAAGGGAAGATCGCGGAGTCGCTGCTGGCGTGGGCGGGCGGCCTGCTCGACGCCGGCGCTGCCGATAGTGCACGCGGCGCGTTTGAACAGGCCGAGTCGGTGGCGGCGAATGCCGGAGATCAGGCTTCGGTGCAGAACGCCCGCATCGGCTTCGCCGCACTTGACGTCCAGGATATCGGCAAGCGGCGAAGTGCGCTCGCGATCCTGGAGGACATCGCCGCGCACCCGGTCACGAACGAAATCGCCTCGCGAGCGTGGATGGTCCTCGCGGTCGCGCGCAACGTTACTGGCGATCGACGGCGGGCCGAGGAGGCATACCAAAAGGCGTTTGCCTTTGCGCCAAAACCGTCGGCGCTGGCCGAGGCGGCGCGACGCCACCTGGAAACGCTCGGATCCGAGCCGGAGTCGTTGATGCGAGCGGAAGTGGCCGCGGGCAACGTACACATTCTTTATCCGCATCGCGAAGTCATCGTAGGAGTCGTGGACTTCGGCATCGCGACGTCCGCCGACGCCGCACGCGTCGAGGTGTATCTCGATGACGCCCGCGTGGCCGAGCTGACCCGCCGCCCCTTTCGCGCGAAGGTGAACCTCGGTCCGACGCCTCACGTCCGCACGCTGCGCGCCGTTGCGTTCGACGCGCAGGAGCGGCGCCTCGGTGAGGAGAGCCTCACGTTGAACGATCGCGCCGTCGCTCTCGGCGTCAGCATCGTCGCCCCGAAGAGCGGCGAGGTCGACGTCAAAACTACGGTTGTAGTAGAGCCGCGTCTTCCGCAGGGCAGCCGTCTGACCGGCATCGACCTGTACTGGAACGACACGAAGATCGCCACGATGACGCGGCCGCCGTTTCGGCATGAGCTGATGCTGCCGTCGCGATGGGCGCCCGGCTTCATCCGCGCCGTAGCGCAAACCGTCGACGGCGCGACCGCCGAGGATGTGAAGCTGATCAACTCCTCGGGTGTCGCAGAGCAGGTGAGTGTTGATGCCGTGCAGGTTTACGCCATCGCGCAGGACCGCTCCGGAAACTATGTCAGCGGTCTGACTGCCGGCGATTTCGTCGTCAAGGAAGACGACAGCAGCGTTACTCCGCGCCTGCAGAGCAGCCCTGACGATCCCATCTCCATCGGGATGGCCCTCGACACCTCGTCGAGCATGAAGATATCGATGACCGAAGTGATCGACTACGCCAACGAATTCGTGCAGCACGGGCTGGGGGAGAACGATCAGACCTTCGTGGTCGCGTTCGATGAAGAGCCGCGGCTCGTACAACCGCTGACGCGCAATCGCAAGGAACTGAGCGCGGCGATTTTCGACCTGAGCGCAAACGGCGGCACAGCGATCTGGGATGCTGTCCTCTATTCGCTGCAGCAGTTTCACGGCATCCCGGGCAAGCGGGCCCTGGTCGTGTTCACGGATGGCATCAACAATTCGGGCTCGGCCACGCCGAAGGGCGTCCTGCAATACGCCCGGGAAATCGGCGTGCCGGTCTACATCGTCCAGATCTTCACCGGCAGGTTCGAGACCCCGCGGCTGAACTTCGAGGAAAACAACATCGACAATCTGACCAAAGCGACCGGCGGCGCCTTTTTTCGCTTCACACGCAAAAAGGATCTTCCGCGTGTCTTCTCGCAGATCCGCGACGACACCCGCGGCCAGTACCTGCTGACGTATGTCTCGCGCAGCAGAAAACCGCGTAGTGAACTTCGCAAGATCACCGTGGAAGTGCCGGGGAAGCGAGTGAACGTGCGCGCGACGAGTGGGTACTATCCGCGATAGCGGATGCGAAAGCGTAGCGCCGCCGGCTCGGCGGCGGTCCAGCCAGCTAGCCGCTGGCGCTACGAGAACCTACTGCGATCCCATCCGCACGACCTGCTCGAATTTCTCGCCGCTTTGCGCCAGCGTCCGCACGGTAGCGGTCAGCTCCTCGGCCAGGGCATTATTCTTCTGCGCGATGTCGCGCATCGAGCTCGATGCGCCTGACACCTCTTCCAACTGACCCAGCTGCTTGCGCACGATGTCGCGGATCGTTCTCGCGTCGAGGTTGATCTGTTCCATCGCCTCGGCGATTCCGCGCGCGGCCGCTGACTGGTGATCGCTCGCTGAACGCACCTGCGCGGCGATGTTGTGAACGGACTCCGCTTCCTGCGCCAGCAACATCGCGGCGCGGGCCTGTTCCTCGATCGAGCGCCGGTTCTCGCCAATGTGATCGCTCATCCTCGACGCCGTCCGGTGCAGGCTCTGCGTCGCCGCGGTCTGCTGCTCGAGCGAGGCGGAAATCCGCTCCGACATTTCGAACGATGAAGACGACGTATCGACGATGCGCCCGAGGGAGTCGCTGGCATTGCGGGCGAGACCGACGGTGCCACGGATGCGGTCGACGCCGTCCTGCATCGCCGCCACCGCGGCCTGCGACGCCGTGCGCACGCCGTTCACGATCGCGCTGATCTCGTTCGTCGACTTGCGCGTCTGCTCGGCCAACTCGCGCATCTCCTCGGCCACCACATTGAATCCCTGCCCATGCTCGCCGGCATGCGCGGCGATGATGGCGGCGTTCAGCGCGAGCAGGTTCGTGCGCTGCGTGACGTGGCCGACCACTTCCAGGATCTGGCGGATCTGTCCCACGCGTCCGGCGAGATCGGCCAACACGTCCGCGGCGCGCTCGGTCAGTTCTCGTGAGTGCTCGATTCCGGCCACGGTTTCATCGACGGCCGCGCGCCCGGCCACCGCTGTTTCGCGCGCGCGGTGCGAGAGTTCCGCGGTGTTTTTCGCGAGCGATCCGAGCTCGCCGGAGGTGGCTTCCATTTCGGAAACGAATGCCAGCACGTCGTCGCCGGCCGCTGCGAGCGCCGAGGTCATCGCCGACATCTGCGCGGACGCAGCGGACATCTCCGTCGTCGATGACGACGTCTTCGCCGCCGACTCGAAGAGCTGCGACATCGTCGTGCGTACCTGCTCGCTCGATGCGCGCAACTCCGTGGCGCGCGCAGCAACATCCTCGGTGCGCGCCGTGACTGCTTCGGCGGTGCTCACAACCTGCTCGGTGATGTCGCGGACTTTCATCAGCGACTGCGCGGAGCGCTCGGCGAGCTGCGACTGTTCCGTCGATCGGATGAGCAGCATGTCGCTGCCGTTCGTCATCACGCGGATGCCGCCGGTGATCGCACCGCCACTCTCGTTCAGCGCGCGCGTGCGCACCTCCAGCGACTCCGCCATCCGATTGAACGATCCCGCCAGCTCGCCGATCTCGTCATTACTGTTCGCGGAAATCCGGCTCGAGAGTTCGCCGGCCGCGATGCGCTCCGTTCCCTCGACGAGGTTCTGCACCGGCCGCGTAATGCCGCGCGACATGACTACCGAGGCAACGGAAAGAGCGATGAGGGCAAAGAGAGTTCCGAATCCGATCGTCAGAAATGTGCGGCGGGCGGTGGCGATGGCCTCATCGGCGCGCGCCTTGAGCACGTCCTGTTCCTGCGCTTCGATCGAGGTGACGGATGTGCGTACTGTGAACATCGCATCGGCAATGGCATGGCTGCGGAGGTTGGCAATCGCTGCCTCGACGCCGTTCTTGTCGCGCACGTCGATGCCGTGCTGCAACTCGCGGATGACACCGCCGATGAGTGGCGCGAGTGAGTCAAGCCGTCCGCTCAGTACCGGATCGCGCCGTTTAAGATCGGAGATGGCCTTCTCGAATGTGCCGGCCGATCTCTGAAACGCGTCGCGATACGACGTGTCACCCGTCAGCAGATAGCCTCGCTGCTCGTTCTCGGCCGCGCGCAGATTGGAGACGACCTGCT
>JAXDIO010000079.1:0-4842 GCA_034663965.1 Thermoanaerobaculia bacterium
CGCGCCGCAAGGAAAGTCATCCTTCGGCTCGGAATCCGACACCCCAAACACCAATTCTCCACACTTCTTCTGCGTGCGAATTCAGCGACTTACCTCGCTGCGCCGCAGTTGAATGCGAGTGGCTAAGCACCCGACCCCCATTCTCAGGCAACTGCCGGTTTCGGGTCTGTACAACATTAATCCTGCCTACCTGCGTGACTGCTGCTTCAGGAGCGAGTCAGTGTGGCACAGACACTCTTGTCTGTGCTTTGGCAAGATGCAGTGTCTGGCCCTGTTAACAAAGGTCCGCAAGTTCTAACGCTGCGATCGCCTGGCCGCGAGTTACCGAGGGGAACGAGGCCAGAAACTTGTCCAGCGAATCTCCTGCTTCCAGGTAGTCGAACAAGTTGTAGAGAGGCACGCGCGTCCCGGTGAACACCGGCGTCCCACTCATGATCTCGGGATCAACATTGACGACATCTTCCGCGCGATGCATCGTCAGATTCTACTGCACGCTACAATGCCCTCCGCCGGCACCACCTGAAGGAGACTCCGTTGTTCACACGCTCGCTTGCGCCGGCTCTTGCTTCGCTTTGTTTCGCCGCATCCCTCTTCGCGCAGACCGCCCCGGCACCGTCACGATGGATAAAGCTTTCGCATGCGCTGTCCGAGGCGCAGGCGAAGCAGTCGCTGATCCTGCTCGATCTTCATTCCTCCGTGCTGATCGACAAAGTCGGCGACCACTGGATTGCGAAGGCCGAGGCGTCTCCAGCGGCGGCCCGGGCGATGGATGGGATGGTGCTCGCGGTCGCAGGCGTCCGTTCGGAAGCGCTAAAGGAATTGCCCGATCTTGCGCGATTCAAAGGTCAACAACGTCACCTCATCGTGCTCGATCCGTGGGGCGGATTCATTCTGGAGCCGGAGGACGGATTTGGAGATGTTGCGAAGTTCGCTTTCGCACTCAACGCGTTGCGGCAGCAGGCACCTTCGTTCATCCACGCTGGTGTGTTGCGACGCGAAGGGAAGATCGCGGAGTCGCTGCTGGCGTGGGCGGGCGGCCTGCTCGACGCCGGCGCTGCCGATAGTGCACGCGGCGCGTTTGAACAGGCCGAGTCAGTGGCGGCGAATGCCGGAGATCAGGCGTCGATCCAGAACGCCCGCATCGGTCTCGCTGCTCTTGACGTCCAGAATATCGGCACGCGGCGAAGTGCGCTCGCGATCCTGGAGGACATCGCCGCGCATCCGTCAACGAACGAAATCGCGTCGCGCGCGTGGATGCTCCTTGCGGTCGCACACCGCATCACTGGCGACCGGCGGCGGGCCGAGGAGGCATACCAGAAGGCGTTTGCCTTCGCGCCTAAGCCGTCTGCGCTGGCCGAGGCCGCGCGCCGCCACCTGGAAACGCTCGGCTCCGAACCGGAGTCGCTGGTGCGGGAGGAAGTGGCCGCGGGCAACGTGCACATTCTTTATCCGCATCGCGAAGTCATCCTAGGAGTCGTGGACTTCGGCATCGCGACGTCCAGCGACGCCGCACGCGTTGAGGTGTATCTCGATGAAGCGCGCGTGGCCGAGCTGACCCGCCGCCCCTTTCGCGCGAAGGTGAACCTCGGGCCGACGCCTCACCTCCGCACGCTGCGCGCCGTTGCGTTCGACGCGCAGGAGCGGCGCCTCGGTGAGGAGAGCCTCACGTTGAATGATCGCGCCGTCGCTCTCGGCGTCAGCATCGTCGCGCCGAAAAGCGGCGAGGTCGATGTCAAAACTACGGTTGTAGTAGAGCCGCGTCTTCCGCAGGGCAGCCGCCTGGCCGGCATCGACCTGTACTGGAACGACACGAAGATCGCCACGATGACGCGGCCGCCGTTCCGGCATGAGCTGATCCTGCCGTCGCGATTGGCGCCCGGCTTCATCCGCGCCGTGGCGCAAACCGCCGACGGCGCGACCGCCGAGGATGTGAAGCTGATCAACTCCTCGGGTGTCGCAGAGCAGGTGAGTGTTGATGCCGTGCAGGTTTACGCCATCGCGCAGGACCGCGCCGGGAACTATGTCAGCGGCCTGACTGCCGGCGATTTCGTCGTCAAGGAAGATGGCCAAAGCGTTACTCCGCGGCTGCAGAGCAGTCCCGACGATCCCATCTCCATCGGGATGGCACTCGACACGTCGACGAGCATGAAGGTGGCGATGACCGAGGTAATCGACTACGCCAACGAATTCGTGCAGCACGCGCTGGGGGAGAAGGATCAGACCTTCGTCGTCGCGTTCGATGAAGAGCCGCGGCTCGTGCAGCCGCTGACCCGCAATCGCAAGGAGCTGAGCGCCGCGATTTTCGACCTCAGCGCAAACGGTGGCACGGCCATATGGGACGCGGTCCTTTATTCGCTACAACAGTTTCACGGTATCCCGGGCAAGCGCGCCCTGGTCGTCTTCACGGATGGCATCAACAATTCGGGCTCCGCCACGGCCAAGGGTGCGCTGCAATACGCACGCGAAATCGGCGTGCCGGTCTATGTCGTCCAGATCTTCACCGGCGGTCGCGCGAGCCTGCAAGTGGCGAAGTCCGCTGAAAGCACGATCGACAATCTGACCGAATCGACCGGCGGCGCTTTTTTTCGTTTTACACGCAAGAAGGATCTTCCGCATGTCTTCTCGCAGATCCGCGACGACACGCGTGGCCAGTACCTGCTGACGTATGTCTCGCGCAGCAGCAGACCGCGTAGTGAACTTCGGCGGATCACCGTGGACGTACCGGGGAAGCGAGTGAACGTGCGAGCGACGAGTGGGTACTACCCGCGATAGCGCGGATGCGAAAACGTAGCGCCGCCGGCTCGGCGGCTGGACCGCCAGCGGCTCGCTGGCGCTTCTACGTGCCGCCGAGCCGGCGGCGGTACAGCCAGCGGGCCGCTGGCGCTACGAGAACCTACTGCGATCCCATCCGCACGACCTGCTCGAATTTCTCGCCGCTTTGCGCGAGCGTCCGTACGGTCGCGGTCAGCTCCTCGGCCAGGGCGTTGTTCTTCTGCGCGATGTCGCGCATTGAGCTCGATGCGCCTGACACCTCTTCCAACTGACCCAGCTGCTTGCGCACGATGTCGCGGATCGTTCGCGCGTCGAGGTTGATCTGTTCCATCGCCTCGGCGATTCCGCGCGCGGCCGCTGACTGATGATCGCTCGCCGATCGCACCTGCGCGGCGATGTTGTGAACGGACTCCGCTTCCTGCGCGAGCAACATCGCGGCGCGGGCCTGCTCCTCGATCGAGCGCCGGTTCTCGCCGATGTGATCGCTCATCCTCGACGCCGTCCGGTGCAGGCTCTGCGTCGCCGCCGTCTGCTGCTCAAGCGATGCGGAGATCCGTTCCGACATTTCGAACGATGACGACGACGTATCGACGATGCGGCCGAGGGAGTCGCTGGCATTGCGGGCGAGACCGACGGTGCCACGGATGCGATCGACGCCGTCCTGCATCGCAGCAACCGCTGCCTGCGACGCCGTGCGCACGCCGTTCACGATCGCGCTGATCTCGTTCGTCGACTTGCGCGTCTGCTCGGCCAGCTCGCGCATCTCCTCGGCCACGACATTGAATCCCTGCCCATGCTCGCCGGCGTGCGCGGCGATGATGGCCGCGTTGAGCGCGAGAAGATTCGTACGCTGCGTGACGTGGCCGACCACTTCCAGGATCTGGCGGATCTGTCCCACGCGTCCGGCGAGATCGGCGAGGACGTCGGCGGCGCGCTCGGTGAGCTCGCGCGAGTGTTCGATTCCGGCGACGGTTTCATCGACGGCCGCGCGTCCGGCCACCGCTGTTTCGCGCGCGCGGTGCGAGAGTTCCGCGGTGTTTTTCGCGAGCGATCCGAGCTCGCCGGAGGTGGCTTCCATTTCGGAAACGAACGCGAGCACGTCGTCGCCCGCGGCTGCGAGCGCCGAGGTCATCGCCGACATTTGTGCGGACGCGGCCGACATTTCGGTTGTCGATGATGACGTCTTCGCCGCCGACTCGAAGAGCTGCGACATCGTCGTGCGCACCTGCTCGCTCGATGCGCGCAATTCCGTCGCCCGCGCGGCCACGTCCTCGGTCCGCGCCGTGACTGCTTCGGCGGTGCTGACGACCTGCTCGGTGATGTCGCGGACTTTTAGCAGCGACTGCGCGGAGCGTTCGGCGAGCTGCGACTGTTCCGTCGATCGGATGAGCAGCATGTCGCTGCCGTTCGTCATCACGCGGATGCCGCCGGTGATCGCGCCGCCGCTTTCGTTCAGCGCGCGCGTGCGCACCTCCAGCGACTCCGCCATCCGATTGAACGATCCGGCCAGCTCGCCGATCTCGTCATTACTGTTCGCGGAAATCCGGCTCGAGAGTTCGCCGGCCGCGATGCGCTCCGTTCCCTCGACGAGGTTCTGCACCGGCCGCGTAATGCCGCGCGACATGACTACGGAGGCGATGGAAAGAGCGATGAGGGCAAAGAGAGTTCCGAATCCGATCGTCAGAAATGTACGAGTGGCGGTCGCGGTGGCCTCATCGGCGCGCGCCTTGAGCACGTCCTGTTCCTGCGCTTCGATCGAGGTGACGGATGTGCGCACGGTGAACATCGCATCGGCAATGGCATGGCCGCGGAGGTTGGCAACCGCTGCGTCGATACCATTCTTGTCGCGCGCGTCGATGCCGCGCTGCAACTCGCGGATGACACCGCCGATGAGTGGCGCGAGTGAATCAAGCCGTCCGCTCAGTACCGGATCGCGCCGTTTGAGATCGGAGATGGCCTTCTCGAATGTGCCGGCCGATCTCTGAAACGCGTCGCGATACGACGTGTCACCCGTCAGCAGATAGCCTCGCTGCTCGTTCTCGGCCGCGCGCAGATTGGAGACGACCTGCT
>JAXDIO010000090.1:0-4644 GCA_034663965.1 Thermoanaerobaculia bacterium
TCATGTCCGCGCGGCGCGGATCGCAGACGATGGATCGATTGCCGAGCGCGCGCGGCCCCCACTCCATCCGCCCCTGAAACCAACCGACGACGTTGCCTTCCGCGATCTGCGCCGCGGTGCGGCGGCATAGATCGCGTTCGTCGGTCACGCGCTCGATCGTGCAGTTCGCGGCATCGAGGTCGGCGCGGCGCGCGGCGATCGACTCATCGATGGCGACGTCGTCGTACTCCGGGCCCCAGTAGGCATGCGTCATCACGAACGACTTCGTATTGCCGAGGATCTCGTTCCAGACCCAGTACGCGGCACCGATCGCACCGCCAGCGTCGCCCGCGGCGGCCTGGATGTAGAGGTCTTTGTACGGCGAGCGGTCGAACACGAGCCCGTTCGCGACACTGTTGTACGCGCAGCCGCCGGCGAGGCAGAAGCGCGGATTTTTCGTCTTCTCGTACAGCGCGTTCGCAAGCGCGAAGAAGGCTTCCTCGAACATCGCCTGCATCGACGCGGCGAGATCCTTGTGCTTCTGTTCGATCGGCTCGTCGGCCGCGCGCACGGCGCCGAGGCGATCCGTCAGATGTTGCGAAAACACCGGTCCGATCACCGGCATACCGCCTTGCCAGACCATGTCCAACCCTGCGGAGTGGTGCGTGAAGTAGTCGAGGTTCAGCCGGAACGTGCCGTCGCTCTGCACGCGCACGATGTCGCGCATCGCATCGATCTGCGTTGGTTTGCCGTACGGCGCGAGGCCCATGACTTTGTACTCATCGCCGTAATGCGGGAAACCGAGAAACTGCGTCATCGCGGTGTAGAAGATGCCGAGGGAGTGCGGGAAGCCGACCTCGCCGAGGACTTCAATTTTGTTTTTCGACGCGACGCCCCACATCGAGCTGACGAAGTCGCCGAAGCCGTCGACCGAGAGCACGGCGGCATCGTCGAACGGCGCAACAAAGTACGCGGACGCCAGATGCGCGCGGTGATGTTCGACGTGATGCAGCCTCGGCTTCAGCGATTCGAGTGCGAAGGCCTGCTTCAACTCCTCTTCGATGCCGGCGACCTGCATCCGATTCGCGAGCCGCTTCCGGATCGCGCCGATGGACGGACGCTTGGCGAGGATGAACTTCGCGCGCTGAAACAGCCGCGCGTTCGGATCGCGATTGACGGCGATGTGGTCGACGTCATCGAGATCGACGCGCGCTTCGTCGAGGCAATAGCGGATCGCAACCGATGGAAATCCAGCCCAATGTTTGATGCGCCGGAATCGCTCCTCCTCGGCCGCGGCCACGAGCTTGCCGTCGATGAGAATGCATGCGGCGGCGTCGGCGTGATGGGCGTTGATGCCGAGGATGATCATTGTGGAACCGACACTCTTGTCGGTTGTGGCCCGATAATGCCTGCACCGCAATGACGCGACGCGTGCTCTTCGTCAATCGCTACTTTCATCCCGATCATTCTGCAACAAGTCAGATGCTCTCCGATCTGGCGTTTCATCTGGCAGCGCGCGGATGGACGGTGAGCGTCGTGACGAGCCGGCAGCGATATGACGACGCTCGCGCGAAACTTCCGTCGCGCGAAACAATCGCCGGCGTGGACGTGCGGCGCGCCTGGTCGACGCGGTTCGGCCGCGGATTTCTGCCGGGCCGCGCGATCGACTACGCGACGTTTTACATCAGCGCATTTTTCGCGCTCCTTCGCGGCGCGGAACGCGGTTCGACGATCGTGGCGTTGACCGATCCGCCGCTGATCTCGGTCGTGGCGGCGCTTGCGGCGATGCTGCGTGGCGCGCGATTGATCAACTGGACGCAGGATCTTTTCCCCGAGGTCGCGGAGGCGCTCGGCATTCGCTCGTTGCGCGTCCTGCGGCGCGTTCGCGACTGGTCGCTTCGCCGCGCGCAGACGAACGTGGCCCTCGGCGATTCGATGGCGGCGCGGCTGCCGAACGCAGTCGTGATCCACAACTGGGCCGACGCGGCGCTGCATCCGATCGACATCCCGCACGATCGCTTCATCGCCGGCTACTCGGGCAACCTCGGCCGTGCGCACGACGCGCAGACGATGCTCGCCGCAATTCGCGAATTGCGCGATGACGCCGGGATCGAATTCGTCATCACCGGCGGCGGCGCGCAGCTCGACGCGATTCGCGCGGAGCGATTGCCGAACGTCCGATTCGAAGGCTACGCGCCGCGCGAGCGATTGAGCGAAAGTCTTTCTGCCGCCGATGCGCATCTGGTCACACTGCTGCCGTCGCTCGAGGGGCTGATCGTGCCGAGCAAGTTTTACGGCGTGCTCGCGGTGGCGAGGCCGGTGCTGTTCGTCGGCGCGGCCGACGGCGATCTGGCGCGTATCATCCGGACTCATGATTGCGGCTACGTCATCGAGCCCGGCGACGGCGGCGCGCTCGCTTCGAGCATTAGGAAGCTCGCGAACGATCGCGATCGCGCACGCGCGATGGGCCTCCGCGGACGGCGGCTGTACGACGAGAAATTCGCGCCGCAACTCGCGCTGGCATCATGGGAACGACTCCTGAAATGAGCGCACGTCGCGGAAGGCTGTTTCTAATCGGCGTCGCGTTGACGATGCTGATCGCAGCGGCCGTCTTCCAGCTGCGGCGACCCGAGATCGGATCGCCACCGCTGCCGAGCACTCCGCCCGCGCTGGCCGCCCGGGTGGCCAGACATCCTGCTGATTGGGAGGCGGCCACGGTGCTCGCCGAAGTCGCGCTCGACGCACGGAACGAAAACCGGTTGCAGCTCTGGCACGCCGCATACGGCCATGCCTCGGCACTCGCGCCCGGGCTGCCCGGGCCGCCGAACTCATTTGCGCGCGCGGCGTTTTTTCATTGGGCGGAGCTTTCGCCGAAAGATCAGCAGGAAGCGCTCGCCGCGTATGCGCCGCTGTTGCAGGATCCGCTCACATTCACCCGCATGGCCGAGCCGCTCTTCGAGCTGACGGGTGACCTCTCAATGCTCGAACGCGCCCAGCCACACACGCAGTATTCGACGGGAGTGCTCATCGATCTCGCGCTGCCGAACGGCCGCTTCGACGACTATCGCAAACTGCGCGAGGAACTGCAGCAACTCCGCACTGTCGATTTCAACGCACGCGTTCACATCGCGTCGCCCGGCGAGCTGATCGCGCACTTCCCCGATCCGCCGTACTCCTCAGACTCCGAGCCGCTGATCGTGGCGCTGCTGGAAGAACTTCACCAACGTCCGCTCGATGAAATGCCAGCCCGTCCGGCGGTGATCGACGGCGTCGTCGACTACGCGCTCCGGCACGGTCTGGAACCGCTCGACGGCCTGGAGATCGTCACGCGCAAGACCGGCGCCGCCTCAGACCAGACTCGAATCCGGCTGGCGCGGAAACTCGGCCTCGTGAATATCGCGCGGCAGATCGAGTTAGGCGCCAACGATCCGCGGCGCCCGAAGGTGGTCGATTCCGAGTGGCAAGGACTCTGCGGCAATGACATCTGCAATCGCGGGTGGCGCAGCATCGAAGCCGGCCACGCCGTGTCGCTCACCATCGAGACCGCGCAGAGCGACGATGTCGCCGCGTATGTAGAAATCTACGTCGATGATGCTCTGCGTGCCGAGGGGGAAGTTGGCGCGCGGCGCGATTTCATCGTTCCCGTGGGAAATCCGGGCACCCACCGCGTCGAAGTCGTGTTGGCGAATCCACGGACGCGCAACGGTACGGGCCGGCGGCTGCACGTCGCCAGCATCACGACTCTCTAGCGACGACCGCCGCTCCGGCGATGGCGGCAAGCGTGATTGGATTCGCGGGGATGAAGAAGTTGAAATCGACGAGAGCGTGCATCATGGCGATGGCGACGCTGGTGAGCGCGGCAACTTTGAATGCGCGGCGCCGCCAGCTCATCGGCTCGCCTTCCGGTCCGAACGCATTCCGGATCAGCGCCGCGAAACCGCCGAGTAGCGGGACGAGCGAGACGACGAAGCCGAGGGCGCCGGTCGTGCCGAGGATCTCGGCGTAGTCGTCGTGAGCGTGATTCGGTACGGTGTCACCCACAGCCACTCGCGTCGTCAGGACGACATCCGGATACGTTCCTGCGCCACTGCCGAAGAGCGGAAACATCTCCCAGATGCGGAACGCGGCCATGACGGACTCGCGGCGCGCCTCGACTTGCGAGGTCTGAGTGGTCTCGAATCGCTTCACGGTCCCGGGACGGCCGAGCACGAGGATCGCGGCAAGGATCGCAGCAGAAACGGCGGCAGCAATCAGGACGAAACGCAGTGCCGCGTTCGTCCTGTCGCTGGCCATCGCACCGACCAGCGCGAATCCTCCGATGAGTGCCAGCAGCGCACCTCTCGATTCCGACACGAGCACGGCCGTCACGCAGCCGAGCGCCGCGAGGAGTCCAAACGCGAACGGAAAGAATCGGCGCTCAACCAGTTTCACGAAGCGGCGTCCGAACGTGGCGCCCGTCGGTGCGGCCGTATGCCAGGCGTAGGCGGAAACATAGAGCGCCATCGGCAGGACGATCGCTGCGTAGTGCCCGAAGTGATTCGGATTGACGAACGTCCCGGTCGCGCGGCCGAAGATGAGATTGTTCTTCCAGCCCCAGATTGCGTAGCGGCCGAGGGCGGCTTCGTGCACGGCATAGAGCGCTTCAAAGATGCCGACGCAGCCGAG
>JAXDIO010000098.1:0-8661 GCA_034663965.1 Thermoanaerobaculia bacterium
CCGGTCGCTTGCAGGTAACGCTCGATCGTCTCCAGCGTCGACGGTAGCTCGGGCGCGGGTCCGGCCAGCGGCACCAGGATCGACACGCTCGTCGCGCTCATGCCCGTATTCTAGCTTTCGTCCACGACCGGAGTACGCGGCCGGTCCTCCGGTCTACAGCGCGCAGGTGGAGAACGTCGCCGCGATACATGCTCCAGATGTCGTCGGAGATGTCCGTGACGTCGCTGCCGAAATGACCGGCAGCCGTCTCGAAGCTGGCCAGCGGCGAGGCTTCGAGAACGACGTCGTTGCTCTCGCCTGATCCCGCTGCTGACGATTCGAGATCGCCTTCAAATCGCTTCGCAAACGCTCCGCCCCACTTGCGGAGGTAGAGCAACTCCGACCGCGCGAACAGCGACGCCGCTTCTGACGATCCGGCGGCGCTCTGGTTGTAGAGATGGCGGCATCGTGAGGACGGAACGTAGGCGATGTCGCCTTTCACGCGGCGCAGAAAATCGTTCTCTTCGAAGTACAGCGGGAATCGTTCATCGAATCCGCCGGCGCTATCGAACGCACTCGCGCGAATGGCCATGACTGCTCCGGAGAGAGCGCGGACACGCGTGGTCTGATCGAGTGACCAGAACGCGACGCGTTGCCGGAAGCGTCTCGCTTCGCGACGTCGCGCCCACGCGCGTAAGTGACTGGCAAGAACACGATCGATCACTTCGCGCCGCGTATGCAGTTCCGCGGGCGGGAGCATCCAGCGATGCGCGTCGTCCCAGAAAAGTCTCGGGCCGGCGACGGCGGCATTCGCGTCAAGCAGCCGATCGATCGATCGTTCACCGAAGCGAACGTCGGGATTCGAGACCACGATGACATCGCCATCGCACGAACGCCGTCCCGCGTTGATGCCGGCCGCGTAGCCGAGGTTGCGAGGAGACGCGATGACGACGTCGGCGATAGTGCGAAGCGCGTCGGCCTCGGCTGCGTCGACGCTGTTGTCGACGACGATCACCTGCAACGGCCGCGATGACGCCGCACGCGCGGTGGCGATCGCATCCACGGCGAGCGCGGACGAACGGTAGTTGATCACTAGCAGCGAAACGGAAGTCATCTGCTGGCCGGCTGCGCAGCGTCCGCTTCCGCCGGCGCGAGTGACCAATGGTGATCGAGCGAGATCAAGCCGACCTCGAAGCGCGCGCCGGTGACGGAGAACGCGGGGCGAACGTCGCGGCGGTCGAATACGGTGATCGCATTTTCGTCACCGGCAAACGCGATGATCGAGTACTCGCCGCGATTCAGCGGAACACCGTGCAGTTGCGCCACCAACTCGTACTCATTGCGGCCCGACGGAGGCTCGAATCCATCCGCATGCGTGCCGACGGCAAAGCACTGAAAATCATCGGCGGAGCGATGCACACCGACGATCACGTGGATGGGCTGCGACGCCATCTCCGAATGGATGCGCAGTTTGACGTGAATGTCTTCGCCGCGGTCGAACGTGTCGCGGGGACGGCCGCTGCGATCGCAGACGACAATCTCGCGGATGCGCACCGGCGACGGCACGCGCTCGTGTTCCGGCTCACCCTCGCTGGCCGGCCGCTCGCGATCGCGCTGCATGAGAAACGTCTCGTACTCGTGCACGACGTCGAGCGACGGTCCGTAACGCATGACGGTTCCGTGGTCCAGCCAGAGCGTGCGCCGGCAGATCGTGCTGACGTGATAGAGCCCATGCGAGCAGAAGAGAATCGTCTTCCCCTCTTCCTGAAACTCCCGAATTTTGTCGACGCACTTTTTCTGAAAGTGGCCGTCGCCGACGGCTAAGGCCTCGTCGATGACGAGGATGTCCGGGTTGACATTGACGGCAACCGAGAACGCCAGCCGCATGTACATCCCCGAGGAGTAGGTTTTGACGGGACGGTCGAGGAAGGTGCCGAGCTCCGAAAACTCCAGAATCGCCGGCAGCCGCTGCTTCACCTCGGCGGGACCGAGCCCGAGGATGGCGGCGTTGAGCGCAGCGTTGTCGCGGCCGTTGAACTCGGGATGAAAACCAGTGCCCAGCTCGAGGATCGATGCGATCGTCCCGTTCGTCTCCAGCGTGCCGCTGGTTGGACGCGTGACGCTGCAGAGGAGCTTGAGCAGCGTGCTCTTGCCAGCGCCGTTCTGGCCAATGATGCCGATCGTCTCGCCGCGCTCGACCTCGAACGTAACGTCCTGCAGCGCGGGAAAGACCGAATGCCGCGGCCGTCGAGTAACGGCTTCGATCAGCCGGTCGATCGGGCGCCGGTAGATGTCGTATTGCTTCGTCAGCTCCGAAGCGCGCACGGCGACAGTCATCGCCGCCATTGTACGGATCGAACCGCGAAAGCATCGCCCCAAAAACAAAGTGGCGGGCCGAAGCCCGCCACAGAGTCTGCATCAGGATGAACGATCAGTGCTTGACGCCGCGGCGCTTCGGAGGAACAACCGGCCCGACCGGCGTGCCGCCGACGACCGTTGCGGTTGCTGTCAGGTCGATCGATTGCGTTCCGTTGAAAACACGCACCTTCACGTTGTATGTATTGTCTGCGGTGTATCGATGCGACGGAGCCTTGTCGGTGGAGTGGGTGCCATCACCGAAGTCCCACGAATAGGTGGGTTGCCCGCAGGTGAGGTCATAGCCGTTAGCGGCCACCCCGAACACGACGTCGGCCTTCGCGGAGCAATTGCCCGATACCCAGGTGCAGCCGTCGCCGGTGAAGAAGATGTATACGTTGTCGCTAGTCATCGTGCCGCAATTGCCTATGACGCCCGTATCGGTGGACGTGGTCAGGATGCGCGTGATCGTCGTCGACGAGGTGCCGTTCGAGACCGTCATCTTGACGTTGAAGGTGCCGGCTCCCAGGTAGGAATGTGTCGGCTGCGCGGCGTTTGAGTGACCGGAGCCGTCGCCGAAGTCCCAGTCGTAGGTATGGGTCCCGGTACAAGAAAAGTCGTAACCGGTACCAACAGGGCGGAACGCGACCGCAGCCAGAGCCTTGCACGCGCCGCCGGCTTCGGTACAACTGGTGCCGGACCAGCCGACGGAGACGTTTTGCTGCGTAATCGTGGCGCAGGGCTTCGGCTGCACACTTCCGACTTTCACGTCCTGCGTGTACGTGAATAGGCCGCCGCTGTTGGAGATGGTCGCCTGCGCGTGGTAGATGTTGGCCGAGGCATACGTATGCTGCGGGTTAAGGCCGCTGCCGCTCGTGCCGTCACCGAAGGACCACGTGACCGTCGTCCCGATGCCGCAATTGAAGTTGTAGCCTGTGTCACTCCCCAGCGCGAACTGCACCCCTTCACCCGGGTTACATGAGCCGCTAATCGCGGTGCAACTGGATGAGAGACCGGTGTACGCCACGTACGCGCTAGTGGCTGTGGGCACAACACACGAGCCCGGCGGGGGCGGCGGGGGGGGGGGCGGGGTGCCGATGGTGACGCTGGTCGTGTAGGTGCCGGTGGAAAGCGCGCCCGTCAGGACCAGCGTAACGGTGTATGTGCCGCCGGTGTTGTATACATGCGAGGGTTCGATCGCGGTCGACGTGCCGCCGTCGCCGAACGACCAAGCGAACTTGTCGCATTGAACCGAGGGCGTCCAGCTGGTCGCAAAAATGTGGAAGGGGACCGCGTCGCCCGGGGAGGGAGTTGAATTGGTGAATGGTCCAATGGCGGTGTTGAAATCGTCGGGCGCGCTCGAGCACAACGGTTTGTCGATGTGGCCGGCGAGAGTGGCTAACTTGCTGCCGATGCCGTTGGTAACGATGACGCTGACGGTGTAGTCCGCCGTGGTCGTGAATTGCGGCCTGAATTCTGAGGCGGTGGCGCCGGAGTTGGCCGCAGTCGGGTTGACGGTCCAGGCGAACGACCACCCGGCCAGCGTCGGGTTTTGTGCCGAGGTGACAGTGAAGGAGCATGGGCTCCCGACTGTTGCGCAGCCGGTCTTCACAATCACCGGATCCGGTCCGTTCAGTACGCTGCTCTGTGCAACGACGGCGGCCAGGCTGCTGCAGCCGGTGCCGGGAACTGCCGACGCAGCGACGGTGGTCGTAAGACGGACGCGCAGTCCGAGTGCACTGAACGTGGTGCGCGGCACGCTGAACGGCGTGATCGTACCGAGTGTGGCGGAACCGTTCGCGCTGGTGACCGTCGCCTGGCTGGCATCGATCACCTCCCACTTGTACGTGACGGGAGTGCCTGCACCGGCCGGCAAGTCGTTCGCGCCGGCCAGGCGGACTACCGCCTTAAAGACCGCGTTGAGATCACCAACCGTGCTCGGATCGGGTTCCTGAACCGAGATGATGTAGGGACGGACCGTGTAGTTGAACGGAGAGATACTGAGGGGAAGATCGCTGGGCGCCGTGATCGCATTGCCGGTGCCGCTGTACGGGCCGTAATGAGTATTGAAGGCGAGCGAATGCGCGCCGCAGGTACCGACGCTGAAGGCCTCGCTCGGCAGCTTCTTGTTCGAGGTACCGTCGAGAACCCAATCGGCATAGTGGCCCTCGACCGCTCCATCAGACGCATCGAAGAATGAATCGCCCGCGACGATCGGAGCAGCAGAGCTGGCGTCCGGCTGGCTGAACAGGTACGACGTATTCGCGAGCTGGAAGCGAGGATGCGGGGAGGCGAGAGTCACCGTCAAGGTGTCGCTCATCGTCGAATCGGCCGCGTTGGAGGCCGTCACGTGGCGGACCAGCGGAAGCGAAGCTGCCGACGTGACGCCGCCGTACTGATGCTTGACGGTCCCGCCGGTGACCGATGCGAGACTGGTGCTGTCGCCGAAGTCCCAATTGACGTTCGCCGCAGCCCCGGAGCCCAACGTACTCGTAAATGTCTGCCGGTCGCCGTAGAACGGACCAGTCCCGGGAGCTGCGGCAGAATTCGGATTAGCCAATTCGGCGAGCGCGGTCGTCCGCGCGGTAAGCGAGTCTCCCGCCTTTAGCTCCCACACGTCGCCCAGGCCGAAGGCGGAGACGATCAGGTAGACCTTGGAGCCATTCTTGACCGGCGTAACGTCCAGGAAACTGTTGATAACCGGACGGGTATAGCCTTGGGGCGCGTTCGCCGAGTAGTACATCGACCAGAAAGGCAGCTGGCTGTTCGGCTTCCCCGGCACTGCCATCTCAAACGGGATCTCGGCCAACGTTCCCGGTCCCACTTTGTAGACGCGGATGTTCCATGTGCCGACCGGCGGCAACTCCGATCCATAAATCGCCAGGTAGCCGTCGCCGTAATGCATTCCCGATGGGAGGCCATACCCGGTCGCGCGATAGCGCGTCTCCACGTACGTGCTCCCGGAAGGCGAGATCACGTCGATGAAAGGGCCGGTGTCTGAGGCACCATAGGCGTAGAAGTTGGTCCCGTCGCCGGTGATCATTCTGAACGTACCACCGCCGCCTGCCTCGAAGTGGATGAGCGGCGTGCCCGTACGGACGAACGCGTCCGTCGAGAAGATCGACAGGCCGCCGCTGTACTCGACGATCCCCAACCGCGAGCCAGCCGAATCCTTCGCCCAGAGATAGAAGGAGCGGCCGGAGATATCGGGCTGCTTGACCGACACAGCTGGATTCGAAACATCCCAGATCTGCAATAGCGAGGGCTGATTCTTGTCGCTGACGGCCGCGTAATACTTACCATCGCTCGTCTTCAGGGACAGAATGCGGTCGGGGGTAAGAGAACTCGTGAGCGTCTGGGAGACGCTGTGGAGCCCGCCACCGCCCATGTCGCCGCTATCCTTGACGATGCCCCAGCCAAAAACGGAGTAGGCCAGATAGACGTTGCCACGATCATCCCAGTCGAAATCCCAGAGCCGCTCCTGGCCATCTTGCGTGGGGGTGATCCAGCCACTTCCGTTCTCCGCGTAGAAGAACGAATCCCACCAAAGGAAGACCTCCGACGGACCGAAATCCGCAAACCGCGGGTTGCCTCCGGACACCGGGATTTGTGTCGCCTGCGTCATCTGCTCCTGCGGCCTCGCGCTGAGGCGCGAGAAAAATCGGTCGGCGTCGTATACAGCCAGCGCGCTGCCGAGCAGCGTGTAGATCCGGTTCCGGCCCGGGACATACCGAGCCAGTTTCGGGCGTGCTGTCCGGAAGTTCTGCTGATATTCGTGCGCGCTTTCGGCGTCAACCCAGCGCCCGACCCACTTGAGTACAGGCGGATACCCGATCGTCAGCAGGTTCTGGCGGCCCAGGCACGTCGAGCACGGTACGTCGGTGTTCGCGGTCGCTGCCGGAAACGGGTATGTCTGAGCGACACTCGAACCCGCAACGAGCAGCAGAACGAGGCAAAGCAGGAACGACCTGTGGCGAATCGAGTTCACTTTTTTCTCCCAAAACGATCTGTGATGGCGGCGGGGATTACCGCGCCTGGAGCCGACCCCGCCAGCGACGATGAGCGCTGCCGAGAGGAATTGTTATTTTACTCAGTTCTGATGCGGTGTCACGAAGAATCTTCGCAAAAAAAAAAGCGGGCCGGAAGATCCGGCCCGCTTCACAGCAACTGCGAGTTGATACTGATTACGGAAGTGGCGTCGTGTTCGTACCGGTGTACGGAGCAACACCAGGCGTGCAAGCCGGGTCATTACCCGGGCATACCGGAACGCCGCCAGCCGGGCCGATCGCGGGTGCTCCCGGAGGCAGACCACTCACACCAACGGCCGCGGAGCAGCCGTTGCCGAGCCATGCCGCGTCGAAGTCGACGGTGAGGCGGTTACCGCCAGCAGCGTTACCGAACATCTCGACGACGACCCAGTTCTGGCTGGGACGCGGACCGACAGTGCCGGAACCGGTGACGAGATTGCTCGTGCTGCCGGGACCGGTGATGATGGTCGGAACACCACCGACGTTACGCGTAACCGAGTAACCGGTGCTGCCACCATTGTTGAGGTTGAGGTACATCCAGCCACCGACATCCGCGCCGGCGTTGATCGTCGGGAAGGTGGCGCCGGACGTGTTCTGAATGGATGTTTCGGGCATCGTCGGCGTGCTCGTCGGCGGGCATGGCGACACCAAGCAAGGAGTCGTCGTGTTCGGGTTCTCGTGCTCGTCGAAGCGGACGACATCCGTCACAGGCAGGCTTCCATTGTTAATAAGCGTCGCACAGACAGTGCCGTTGCCGAAGCCTTCACGCCAGATCTTGTAGTTCGTGGCGAAAGCACCCGTTCCACCCTGGATGAAGCGCGCCGCCCACAGAGCCGGAAGGGGCTGGCGGCGATCGAGCGTACGGTTGGTCGCCGGGGTGTAGCGATCATAGAACGTGAATGGCAGGTTCGTCTGCGCACCGGCAAGCGGCGTGTTGGCCGGACCGCCTTCCGGTACGGCGCGGATGTGGACCATCGCGTTGCCACCGGCATCAAACGACGTCGCCGTCGTGCCCTGCGGAGCAGGACCGAGCTGCTGGTAGTCGCCGATCAGAACGTTGTCGAAGAGGATTTGCGTCTGATAGTAAAGCGGGTCAGTCGGCAGCATCTGGTTGCAAGCAGCGTTGACGTCGATCGTGACGTAGCCGATCGCATTCGCGTGGCTGCCGCCGACAAGGGATGCGCCGCAGGCAGTCGGGTTTTGACCGGTGGTAAGAGCGGTTCTCAGCGCAGCTACGGTACCGGCGCTAAGCGGTCCCGGTTGGGTCGCGCAGCCGATGCTGGCGCCGCCACCAGCGAAGTTCGGGTTGTTGGTGAAACCAGAAGACAACGTACCGAGCGGCGAAACCGCCTGGGTCGGACCGGTGCCGGTTGCCGCACCGATCGTGCCGTTCAGAATCGAATTCATCGAGATGCCCTGAACGTCATAGCCCGTCAGGTAAATGTTGAAGTCGAGGACCGGAAACGACCAGTCCGTCCAAACGGTCACGTGAGCGATCTGCGGAAAGCGGCTCACGTTCGTGATTGTGAAAAGCGTGTCCTGCGTACGGTTGGTGAAATCCACCTCGAAGTACGGCAGAAGCAGAGTGGCGGCCGGCGCGACACCAATGTCGCACGAGTCGTCGTTGTTGGTCGTCGTCGGCCCGGAGGCGACGCCCGGCGCTCCGAATGAGAAGGTCGCGTTCGGAATCGTATGCCGATTCACGGCGAACGCCGATCCCGCCATCAGGAGGGTGGCCATCATGGCCAGAACCAAGAGTTTTTTCATGCTGTTCTCCTACACATTAAATGATTGTTTAGAACCGTGGATACGGACTGCGGTCACCCTCTCTCGACGATACGATCACCTCCCGCGTCGGATTTGAAAATTGTCGTTCTATTCCAATTGCTGGTAACAGTATGGCGGAAAGACCTCGAAGTCAAGCCCTCACCACGATTTTTATGCCGATACACCATAGCTTGTCGCAGAACCACCCGGAAGCGCCAGGAATCAGCACGCCGAATCGACCTTCGAGTAGCGCCATGCTGCCGCGGCCCGGATGCGTGTTTGATGCCGGACTGCGAAGAGTACCACTACCCTACTTCGCATTCTTCCCCGCTTGCGTCCCAGTCTTCGCCAATCCGCGGTTGAGAAAAACGTGCACCGATCCATTGCGCGAGACGAATACCGGCGCTGCCGCCACCTCTGCTGCATTCGTGCTGGAGCCCGACTCGTACATGACGATGACGTCCGGCTTCTTGTCGCCGTTGACATCCACAACCTTGAGGTCATACAGCGAGAGGTCCGCCAGCGCCAGCCC
>JAXDIO010000140.1:0-17084 GCA_034663965.1 Thermoanaerobaculia bacterium
CGTTCCTGATACTCTCTGTTTGCACCGTTTTGTCCCTTTCGCGTCCCTGTTTTCTTCGTCGAAACCATCGTAGCGACTGGGCTTACAGAACGGTGCTTCTTTTCTTCTGCGCTTTTCACGACAGACACTCTTGTCTGTGCTGGTGAGGCTCGGCACCTTTGAGAAGATCAAGTGTGACGCGAGCGGCGTCAAGCTCGAAGGCTGACTTCAGCCACGGCGCGAACGAACAACAGTGGATCGATCGGCTTGCGGACCGAGGCGCTGAATCCGGCCTCGCGCTCCGCCTGATCGGTGAGCTCGATGACCGGAATCCTGTTTCGCCGCTGGTCTGCCGCCAGCGTGCGCAGCAACGCGGCGCCGTCGTCGGAGGTGAGATCGCTGACGATGACGTCCGGCGTGATGACGCCGAGCGCGCTCAGCGCGTTCGCCACCGATTCCGCGGCGACGACGGTGCCGCCGGCGCGCCGCAACATCGCGGCGACAAGCTCGCGGGTGTCGCCGTCGCCGTCGATCACGAGGACCGCGATGCCGCTGATGTCGGTGACGTCCTCGGCAGATGCCGGTTCGTTTTTAACGGTCCGCGGCGTCGCGAGCGGCAGCGTCACGATGAACGTCGAGCCGTGCCCTTCGCCCGCGCTGCTGGCCGTCACGGAGCCGCCGTGCAGTTCGGCGAGGTACTTCACGATCGCCAGTCCGAGGCCGAGGCCACCGTGTTCGCGCGTGATCGCGCCGTCCGCCTGGCGGAACGGATCGAAAACGTGCGGAAGGAACGCAGCGCCGATGCCGCGCCCTTCGTCGCGCACGATGATGCGCGCGGAATCGTTGCGCCGTTCGAGCGCTACGAGAACGCTGCTGCCCGCGTCGGAAAACTTGATCGCGTTCGACAACAGATTCCAGATGATCTGCTGCATGCGGGTCGGGTCGCCGGTGACCACGGCGCGTTCATTCAACGGCGCGACATCGAGACGGATGCCTTTCGTATCCGCGGCCAGCCTGACCGTTTCCAGAGCGCTTTCGATGACGCTCGTCAGCTCCACCGGCTCATAGCGCAGCGACAGTTTGCCGGTGACGACTTTGGAGAGATCGAGCAGATCGTCGATCAGCGCCGCTTGCGTCTTCGCAGCGCGCTCGATCGTGCCGCAGGCGGTGCGCATCGTGTCGGCGTCGAGTCCGCCCATGGTCAGCATGCGCGACCAGCCGAGGATCGCGGTGAGCGGCGTGCGAAGTTCGTGGGACAGCGTCGCCAGGAACTGATCCTTGATCCGATTCGCTTCCTGGGCGAGGCGGTAGAGACGCGCGTTTTCGATCGCGATCGCCGCGCGGCGCGCGAACTCCGTTGCCAAAGCGATGTCGGAGGATTCGTACGCGGCGGGGCGAACAAATGTGATCGATCCAAGCAAACGATCGCCAACCTGAAGCGGGACGGTCAAATCCTTGCCGGTGACCGGACGCGGCCCGCTCGGGATGCGCGATTTCTCACCGTTCCTTTCTTCACCGCCGATGTCGACCCCACACCAGTCGCCGAGGCGCGGAACCGCCAGCTGAGCCACGTCGCGCAAACGCTGGTCGTAATCGAGCGACTGAATCAGCGCCGTGGCCGTATGGAGCAGGAACTCGTTGTCCTCATTCGCGCGGCGCGCTTCCGCTTCGAGGCGCTTCCGGTCGGTGATGTCACGGGTGAAACAGCGCGTGTGAATGAAGCAACCATCCTCGAAGAGCACGTTCGAGCTGATGGCAACATGACGGATGGAACCGTCCTTCGTGCGCAAACGCGCCTCGTAATCGTGAATAGCCTCGTTGCGTGAAAGGCGGCTGAGGATGTCGTCGATGACGGCGCCATCCACATGGAACTCGGCGATGTTGCGGCCGATGTACTCCTCGGCAGTAAACCCGAGGAGGTCCAGTTCGGCGTTGTTCGCCCAAAGGATCGTCCCGTCCGGCCCGACCCAGTGCAGACCGATCGTGGCGTTGTCGACGAAGTCTTTCAGCTCGCGCTCGACCTTGCGCCGCCCGGCCAGAGACTCGCGAAGTGCGTTCTCCAGCTCCTTGCGATGTTCGATCTCCGAGGTCAGCGCGCGGGCCTGCTGCTGCAGAACGGCGATCTCGCGCGTCAACGCGCGCGCATCCGAGGCCGTCGCTGAAATCGATTCGGCGGGAAAGACGTGCGAATGCGTGCGGCAGACCTCCTCGAATTGCTCGGCGTGGCTCTCCGAATAGAAGTTGCCCATCGGATACGCGCACAGCAGATTGAATGCGTAGTACTCGGCCAGATCGTTCCAGAGCTCTTCGAGACGAATGGCTCCGTCAGGATTTCCGTCGCGCCACAATAGGTCGACCATCTCGCCGTACGCGCGGCACTGCTGGCGGCCGCGGGCGGTCCGTCCGATGACGCCGCCGACGCTTTCCCGGAACCGCTGCGCATCGGGCATCGAGCCGGACATGAACGTCGCGAGCGTTTCCCGCGCGTCCAGCATGACCAGATCGCCGCTGCCCTCGGCTTCCGCGACATCGAGTCCGCGTCCCGCCAAGGCTCCCGCGAAGGCATTGCGATGCTGTTCGGTGGCGATGACGATCACCGGCTCGCCGGCCACGAGGCCGTTGCCGACAAAGTCCGCGACGATATCGCGCAGAAAGTCGTCGCTCTCATAGAACTGGACTGCGTGATTGTGTCCCGACATCGCCGATTCACGAACGACGCTCAAAGTGGATATCGTCATGTTGTCTCCGGGTACTTGTGCCGGTTCTGTAAGCAAGATCGGTTCCGAGGCAGCACTGCAGCTTCCGCGTCCCGCCGTGACAGCAAACGCTGCGGTTGGGAACGCTGCGATCCCGAATGTTTCTCAAAGTCGGCTCAGTGCGACCCTGTCACTTGCCGGCAATGGCATTAACTTAGCGCTCCCGCGGTAACGCGACGGAACGCTGGCGTCCCGCCGGCTGGCTTGGCTGCGTCTCGCTGCCAGCCCCGGCACGCCCCAAATGTCGCTTGTAACGAGACACCCGCGCAAGCATCCCATTCGGCAGCGAGGACGCAGCCGAGCCAGCCGGCGAGGACGCCAGCGCTCCGGCCGCGAGCACCGACGACTCTGCATCGACGACTCTTAAGTTCAGGCCCTTGGAGAGCGGTTTAACGCGCGAAAAATCAGTGTCGCCGCGACGACTCGGACGCCTCCCCTCATCCTCCTGCCGGCTGATCAACGTCACGCGGCTCTGTTCGACCACAACCTGCACGTCCGCGCCGATCGCAAACCCATGTTCCTCGAGCCAGCGTCCCGACATGCGAAGGTAGGGCACGACCGCCTCGGGCATCGTCTGCCTAGGGATGCGACGCGACGACAGCGTCAGCCTGTGCGGAGCCCGCGCAGGCCGCGGCTCATTGCGCCGCGCCGCCACACGCTCGATCGGCTTCCGGGCACGGCGGCGCCGCGCGCGGCTGAGAACGGAAAGATAGCGGACGGCGTTGGACCGATGTGAGGACATTGCGCATCACCTCCATGTCGATTAATCAGCGCTCCGGCCTGCGCCGTCTTTCAGGATTGGACGGCCGAGGCGATGCCAACCAACGCTGTCGCCCGGCCACGCCATCGCCTCGCCGAGGCCGGCAATGACGCGCGCGAGCCGCTCGTGATGCAGATCCGTCAGCTCCTCGAACATCCGCATCAGCATCGCCTCGACCGGCTCCCTCCCATCCTCGGCCAGCACCTCGATCACCCCGATCTGATACCGCGGCAGCCGCACCGTGAACTTCCGCGTCCGCAACCCTGCCGGCAGGATCGACGCCGCCTCGCGCCCCAGCGCCTCTTCGATGGTCACGAGCGACCACCGCTGCAGCGCGACCTCCGCCAGCTCCCGCAGCTCGATCCGCGTCCCGTTGCCCGTCCCGGCGACCTCGATTTCCCCATTCGCGATGGCCGCGTCCATCTCCCCCCGCGACCACCCAAGCATCCCCGCCGCCTCACCGATCGTGACGCGCGCCTCGTGATGTAGGAAGATGGCCCGGATGCGTTGGATGAGAGCTGGTTCGAGCATGATTCGCGATCTCCCGATGTATCGCTACAGCATAACGTCGAACATTCAGAAAGTCAAGTCAGAAGGTCGCGTATGACGACGCCTCTGCAACCGGAGGCCGAGATTTTCGGGGCACGCTTGAAAGAGCTACGAGAGAAGCGAGGCGAAACAGTCCGGTCGCTCGCCGAACTGGCCGACACGACATTCGCTTACATCAGCGAGATGGAGCACGGCCGAAAGGTGCCCAGCCTTTCGATGCTGCTCCGCCTGGCGGCTGCGCTGGACTGCAAAGTCACTGATCTCGTAAAGGTCTTCAACGATCACGATCTTCGCGCGCTCGCTCTCAAGCGGAGATAGCCCGCGGGCAACCAAAGTCGTGAGTTCCATCAAACATGTGCTCCATCCTATCTGCAGATCAGAGCGCCTGCTTTCCACGCGCCGTTAGCGAAAAAACAGTTAATGAAACGCGTGCAGTAGGAGATCTCCGAAACCGTGCAGCAACTCACCGAGAACAGCCAAACCGACGACAACGTCGAACGCGGTGCGCTCAGCTCGGTCGGTTTCCGCTGCAACAATCGCGGCTCTTTTGACCTGTAATTTTGGATCGCGATCGCTTGCCGGGGATTCAAGACTAGCAGCGCATTCATTACGCGCCAACGAAGCGGTTACTTTTTGCAGGCGTCTTCTGCGTCCAAACTCTATGATTGCCGCGACGCCCTGCAGTGCCACGATCGCGGCGCCAGCCCGATTAACCCAATGCGCATCATCGCACATGACAGCCATGACTACGCCGCCAGTAGCAAGAGCTACCGCGGCGGCAATAACTACGGATAGCCCTAGCCGCTCGCGGAACGCATTTCGTTGATTGACGTGATGGTGTGGAAAATTAATTGTCGTCCTCCTGTGTGCGCCGCACGACCCTCTTTGGGATTACAGCTTTCCGCTTCACATTGCCGGCGGCATTAAATTGTTTGCTGAAGATTGGATGCAAACATAAGGCGTGACCTTCGCCAATATTCGTAGGATGCAAGGAATCGTACGCAAATTCGCCCTCGTAATATCGATCGGTTTCATCGTGACCGATGCCGACAATGCCCATACGAACGAGCATCTCTGCGAATTGCGGTGTATCAAATTCCGGCGACAACGCTTGGGCCACCGGACGCCCCTTTCGGCGCCATTTATCTTCGAGTTCCTCGAAAGAGAAAACAGTCGGGAAGTTCGCAAACACCGGCGCGCAGAGTTCCTCCGCAATCGGATATATGTGAGAGAAAGCGCTCAGGATCTCCCTTGCGATGGTCGATTCAGCATCGTCGATAGCGCCCGCAATCGCTTTAGGCTCGAACTTACGATATCCACCCGTCGCACGGTGGCTGCGAATTATAACTTCCTTCAGTATTAAGAGAAACTGCCGCGGGAGCAACTGGGTATGGCGTAGCACATAAATCATTGGGTCTTCCGCCGTGCCGTAGCCGTTTTGATGCGACTCTGGCAAGAAGCGTGACCAAAATAGGCGAACGACGTTGGACTTGTTCAGATCAAGCTCGCTCAGCTCAATTGCGAAGTCGTTATCATACAACTCTAGAAACAAGCGATATCGGTGCGCCGCAATCTGTTGAAGCTCTGTCGGCGACCAACTTAGTTGATCTACGTTGATCAGATCTTTCAGAGGGTTGGCCGAAGCGCGACTAATCTCCGGGTAGATTTCGGATGGCAGAACGAGCTTGATCCGGATCTGATCTTGCCGAGCGTTGAACTTAGAGATGAAGCGGATCAGAGCCGCCAAAGTTCGGTTGAATGCTTCGCTGCGGATGTCGTACTGGTCCATTGAGTCGAAGATCATCAAGGCACGCTTACCGACGGATTGTAAATGGTCGACTGCGAGAGACAGCGCATCTTCTCGGTTGAGACGGTGCTCGAGTACTTCATTAGAGCGGTTCCATACCACCTGTTTGATGCGTTGAAAAAGTGAGACGCCCCACACAATCTCTCGCGCGCGGCGCTGGAAATCATCCTCGTCTTGATGCAGATAACACTGTAGCTTTTCCAAAGACGTCGTTGGCCTCTTCGCACTAAGCTCTTTATCGACAAGAATCGCGAAGAAGTAATCCATCACAACAGTTGCCCAATCATCGACGATTGCCTCTACGGGACGAAAGACGTTTGCGTCACGGACGACCAGCTTCTGCATTTGATCGAACTCTTTGTAGGTCTCGATCGGAATCACAATGTCGTAAGAGCGGTAGTCAGATGCAGCACTTTTTACCGGTGGTTTGAAATACTTGTCAAGGTGCAGCCGGTATGAATAACTATTGAGTAGCGCTGTTTTGCCGGAACCGCGCCGGCCTATCAGTACGGATAAGTCGCGGCGTAGTAATGTGTTGAATGACTTGTTATGCGGATCAAAAAGCCTAGCAGCGACTTCTAGGTCCGTAATGTCCGCAGCGTCATACGGACCCAGCGGAAGCTCAGGTGTTAGGTACTGTCGGAGTCGATCTGCCAGTGGTTTGCTCAACTCACCTCCTGCTGGAGCTGTGAAGCTCCAACTGAGGAGTGACCCCACACGACAAAACCCTACCCCTTTGCGATAGGAAGTCTGTCCCGCTCGACCGGCGGCCGAATTTTGTGTGAAGCGTGGGGGCCTGCTTCGTTGCCGCCTGCGGGAGCCGGCGGCGTCATCACCACTGCTGGCTGCGCCGACGCGAAGCAGGCGGGAGATTGGAGGTTGGAGACGCGCGTCGCTACGCCCTCTCCGCCATCCATCCGCCCACCTTCTGCAGTGCGACGCGGGCGGCATCGACGGAGACGTGGGGCTTGATCTCGTGAAGGCGGGTAGCGAGCGTCTCGCTGTTCGCGTCCGGCTGTTCTCGCTTGAGAAACAGGGCGGTCGCGAGCGGTTCGAGCTCTTTCACGCCGAGGGGCGCGAGCTCGCGCATGACCCAATCGATTGCCGGCTCGAGCCGCTTCATCGCTTTGGGAAAGCGGTCGCGAACCTGACCATAGCGGCGGCCGACCCGGTACGTCGCTCCCCATTCGTGAGGCACGGTCTGCACGACGTCGAGTCCTTCCATCGTCGAGAGCGTCTCGCGCAGGTCGAACGAGAAAGGACCGTAGTAGTAGATGCGGAACGGCGCAGAGATCGGCGCGTCGAACATCTCCTTGAGGAAGTACGCCGACTTCTGGAGAAGCGTCTCGCCACAGAACCGCTTCTGCTCTTCCACGCGCTCGACGATCCGGCCGAGAATCGCCCAGTCCCTCAACTCTTCGACCGTCATGTGTCCTCCTCGATGCGCGTCTGAAGAGTACCTCGGAGATTTCTACCTGTCGGAGGATGCGCCGTTCCGAGGCCCTCGTCGTCGTGGCGTGGTCTCTACGATCGGCCCTGTGTGACTATCGGCGTGCTAGCATCGAAGCGCCGAAAACGTCTACGAGAAAGCCAAAATGACACGGCTCACTGATGCCCGCGAAAGGCGCAAATTCGAGGTGTTTGTCGAGGAGATTCTTTCCTCGGCCGCAGATGCTGTGCCCGGCCACCTCGCGCAGCTGAGCGTACCCGATCCGTTCCGGCTTCGCCTGAAGGTTCTCTACTCGCGGGACACGATATCTGCAGCGCTGGCGAACCAGCAGAAACTCGGGAACGTTCATGAGCTCAACCCTCATGCGTTCAGGCTCGATGTGTCGGTGGGGCGCGCACCTTCGAGAAGAGTCCGGTTGCCGTTCGCGATCCTCGACGCCGGCCGGCCAAACATGTTCGTCGCGATCGCCGTCTGTGCCCGTGAAGAGTGGCAAGCGCTCGTTCGATTCCTCGATGCGCTATACCCGCAACTCGTGCCGGTGTACCTCTCTCAGCGTGAACTCATCGGATCGATCAAGACACTTCGCCACAGCACGCCCGATCTCGACCTTCGTGTCCGCGAAATGTCAGCGACGGAGAAGATCGAAACGGAAGCCGGAAAGCGCAAACGTTCGGTGCGGGAATGGACGGATGAGGATCTCGATAATCTTCTGATTCATGTCGAGGATCGACGCCAGATCATCAACAGCCTGCGCTTCGACTTTCATCGCCGGATCAACGATAAGGTCGATGTGATCCCGACGCTTTCCTGCAAGGTGACGCGGAAAGCGATCGTCGAAATATCCGGTAAGTTCGCCGTCGCATGGGAGACCGTGATCGCCGACGTCGTGGCTGCAGGCGCGGAAAAATTGAAATTCTTTTCGCAACGAGGGTTGCGCGACCGGAACTACTCAGCGTCACCGCTTGCCATTCATTTCAAGAAGCAGGTCTTCGACGATCTCGGTGAGGTCCGCCGTTTCGTCGATGTGATGCGTAAGTACCCGCACTCGGCGTACGCCGTCGAGCACGGCAATCCGTACGCACATCTGCAGCTTTCCGACCGATACGACGGATCGTCCTTCGAGCTGTGGGCAGTGACCTCCGACGAGATTCTCGTCCTCCCGCGGTTACGCGCGACGGAAGGCGCAGTCGAGCGATTGATCCACTACATCTACGATGAATTCCGCGAGGGAGAAGTCACGGATGCCGGAGCTGCCTGAAGACGAACAGCGAAGGGCGCGCGACGCTGCGGAGGACTATCAATCGACGGTTCACGCGATGCTGGCGTTCTCGGCGTTCGTCGTTCACGATGCCAGTGCACAGAGACCGAACAGTCATTTCGGCTTCGGGCGCCGGATGACGACCTCCAAAGCGAACCTTGTCACACCTTCAGGCACCGTTACGCCCGATATCGTCGCGCAGAAGAGTGATTCATACGGAGTCGTTGCCGAGGTGAAACGGTCGCTCCCGTCCGACCGCACGAAGTGGTCCGCGCATATCGGGCAAATACGAAAGTACGACGATGATCTGACTGGGTGGTGGACGAGCGACGGACGCATGGCGATTTCGGATACGACGTTGCTCCTTCATCAGACGCGAAGCCGCGCGTTCGTCAACGTTCTTGACGACGAGCGGAAGAAGAATGCAGAGGCGGTTGGGCCGCACACGTCAGTAGTCGAATTCAATCGGTCGGACGAACGCCAGGTGAACTATTTCTTCCGACTCGAATGGGGTGACGTTCGCGATGCCGATCTTTCCGGCCGCCTGCGCGAAGGCGTCGCCGTTCCTATCGACAAAGTGATTCGCACGTTCGCGAACGTGAAGTTCTACGACGCCGATCCGCCTCTTCACTCTCTGCTCGCCCTGTTGTGGATCGACTATTTCGGTCCGTTAGTAGCGGCCGTGGCATATGACGAAAATCTGAAGGCGTTTCCGATCGATGTAAGTTCTGCCGCGATTGCTGACGAACTACAGCGTGCGTATGGCTCGCAGTTGCTGGAGAAGGACGAGCGATCGGTAGAGTTTCCGAGTGCGAAGGTCATTCGGAGGGCGCTCGACGCGCTGGTTACGATGAAGCTCGCTATGCCACTGCCGACAGGCACTTCCGAGTACCGCGTGTTGTATCGCCAGTTCAATGACGACATCCTTCTTCGATTCGCCTCGATGCTCAAAACACCGGCTGAGAAAGTGATGGAGCAAGCCACGCTTCCATTCGATGAGCCGCAGGACGTGATCACGGGGTCAGTAGCAGAGAACCCGAAACGAAAGGGGCATGCCTCGGATCAGACGGGGGCAGCCGCGCCGTCCAGGTCGAGAAAGAAGTCGCCTCGAAAGTGAAGGCGGTCACCGCGGGACCGGCGCACGGTTGTCCCGCGATCATTGACGCTTGGTCAGCACTAACGTGCCGGTCGGGTCGTCATTGCGGTCGTGACCTATGAGGTCCGTGTAGACGAGGGTCAAGGCCTTGGGTGTGTCGTTCGGGACGAGGCCGCGGATGATTCCGCTCTCGCCGTGGAGGTTCTCGTAGATGAAGTAGACGCTTCTGTCACGAATCACGCCGACCTTGGTGGTGAAGGTGGTCGCTTGCTCGCCGGTGAGCTCCCCATTCATCTGGAGGACGGGATCGCCGCTGCGTTGTCGAATGGTCACGACGCCCTTTTCGACCGTTGCCTTGGACGTCCGCAATTCGAGTGACCATTCGCCTGCTAGCGAAATCGGTGTCGTTACGCCGGGATCAGCCCGAAGTTTGGAAAACGCGCCGAAGAGAATACTGAAGACCAATACGAAGCCTGCGAGCGACCCGCCGTACTTGATCGTTCCGCCGAGAAGTTTGCTCTGCCCTTCTGCCTGGGACTGCAAAAACCGGAAGAGGACAAAGGTAAGCACGAGGGTGACGAGGGCAAGTCCCGTCACGATCACGAAAAATCGGACATCATTCAAGTGCCTGCGTCCTCCGAGGGCGGAAGTGTAGTCTTCCTTTCGAGCGGCTGTCTCGTTCCCAGACGCGAGCGTCGATCGTCTACGTCAAGGCCATCGTTAAGCACGATCCCTTATTCGTAGGCTTTGCTGCGGTGGCGGATGTAATGATATCCACCACGCGCCGGACGTCGTCAATCGCGAAGATCACGCGCCAGTCGCTCACGCGAATCCGCCACCGCGTTGGCTCGCCTTCCAATTTCTTGACGCCAGGGGGCCGCGGTATCCGGGCCAGTGATTCGATCTTCGTGGCGATGCGTGCTGCCACGTTGACGGGGAGCTTGTCGAGGTCCTTCGCCGCGGATGGTTTGATGAGAACGCGATAGTCAGGCACGAGTTTGGCGCTTGCGTCGTTCGAGGCGGCGTTTCACAACCTCAAATGGAACGCTTTTTTCGTGTGCCCGGGAATCTGCGACAAGCTGATCGTAGATGTCTTCCCACATCTCACCGTGACGTGCGAGATCGATCTGCACCGCCACCTTCTTACCCTTGTCATCGGTAACGAACTGAATGCCTTCCATCACGTCTCCTCGCTGACAGACAGCAACGATGATCGCACACGATGACTTCCGTTGCGCCGGCGCACACATGCTCGCCGGACGCAAAGCTAACGTTGCTCCGTGAGTGCGCACGTGCGCACCCGCCGTGTCGCATTGCCGCGCGTCCGATGCGCACGTGCACACCGGTCGTGTTGCAGCGTCACACGCGGTGTGCGCACGTGTACACCGGCCGTGTTGCAGCGTCACACGGGGTGTGCGCACGTGTACACCGGCCGTGTTGCAACGTCACACAGGGTGTGCGCACGTGCACACCGGCCGTGTTGCGACGACGATTCATCGGCGTTTCCCAACGGGCCCTTGACATCTCGCTTCAACCGACCTATACCTTATCGCTACAAAGTCGAAGATCGTAAGCTCTTCGGCGTTGGCGGCCGTCGGCGGTACGGGCGTGCTGGAAAGCACATAGACCTGTACCGGCGCGGGAGTTGAGTTATCTCCTCCTGCCGCGGGCTCTCGAGGTGTGTACATACCTCGGGTAATCATCAACCGGAAGAATCGGCGCGTGGCCGAAACTTCCAGCCGGTGGCCGCTCGCGCACTTGTCGACGAGTCGTGACGTCCCCTCCGGCCTGTAGCTCGCGTTTGGAGGATATGTCATGAGTAACACCGTCAATAACACCCCTGGTACATCGAAACCCGATTCAGTCAGTCTGACTCCCGAAGCGGTCATCGAGCAAATCCGCACGCTGCGCTCACAGATCGACGCCGTAACGCCGCTCTCGAAAGCGCAGCGGAACCAGCTCAAACAGCGGACCCGTAGTCAGCCGGCCCCTATCGTCGATGCGTCGATCGGCGTGATCGGCTCGTCGGCTACGGTGGCTCAGGCTGTCGGGCAACCGCTTGTCGACGTTCTCCAGCTTCAGACCGAGTCGGTCCGCTGGGGGCATGTCGCCGACGAGCTCCGCTCGTTCCTCAAGGGAGTCGAAGGCGCGAACCTGGTCCGCCGCGAGCGGCTGGCGTTCATCGCGGCGCAGGCGTACTCGTTCGGATCGCAGCTGGCGCGGAATCCGGACAATGCGGACCTCGTCCCGCAGGTCGAGGAGATCAAGCGTCTGAAGAGCTTCGTACGCCGCAAGAAGGCTGCGCAAGTCCCTCAACCGCCGACGCCTGCACCGACGCCGTCACCCGGGCCCGTCACGTTCAGCGCACCGAAAGCGTAGAGTAAATGAGGAAGCGAACCCGGGCGCGCTCGCAGGCGCGCCCGGGTTCCATTACGGCCATGAAGAACGACAACGCATCCCAACGTGCCGTGGCGCTGGTGCAGGAAATGATCGACGTCCTGCTGCGCACCGGCAATGCCCCCGAGTCTCCGGTGACCGCGTGTCTGCCGGCCAGAGATCGGCGTGAATTGCGGCGCGGTGCTGCGCGCTTGCGCCAGCAGAAAGTGGAGCCGCGCTACAAAAATCTCCATTCCGCCGAGGAGCTCGCGGACCTATTCGAGCGGACCGCGCAGCGCGACGAGATTGTCGAGAAGGGACGACGGGATCTCGAGCGAATCTCGCTGGAGCTGAAGCGGATCCGCAGCGAAAAAGATCCCGACGTCGAAAAAGCGATGGTTACGTTAGTCAAGGAGGCGGCGCGCTCGGCGGAAGAACACGGTCCGCGGAGTGAGGCCGCACAACGATTTCGCTGTATGCAGTTACTGGACTGGGTCGGCCAGCAGGCCATCGACCACCGGCGCAAGCCGCGGGCTCGGTTTCCCTGGAGAGTTTTTCCAGCCGGGGATCCGTCGGTGGAAGCACGCTATCTGTTGACGGCCGCCGAGGGCCTGGACGCTCCCCCGCCGGGCGCAACGGTCATCGCCATCCCGGAGGAAGGGAAGGGCTCCGGACGCGGACGCGCTCTGCTCCGCATCGGACTCGGCAAGGCGTCCTGGGTCGGCAGCTTCGAGATCGGCTCGATGAGCGACAGCACGGTCCTCATGATGCCGGATGGCAAGCATCTGTTCGTATCCGCCAAAGGCGCCGGGTACATCATCGAATGGCAGTCGCGGACGCTGGTGGAGACCATCGGCACGGAGGTCGAGGAAGTGATCGGGTTCCCGATGAGGCTGTTCGTCGTCAATCACAACGTAAGCCTGGAAGCGTTCGGACGGAACGGCCGTCTTTGGAAAACGGGCCGCGTCAGTGCCGGAGGATTTCGAGGGATCGTGGTCACGGAAACCCGGCTGATGGGCGAAGCGCGGCACCCATCGCGGCAGGAGTGGTGCGGTTTTTCCGTGGATCTCGCGTCGGGCGAAGTTCGTTTTCGGTCGTAGGCGATTGTCTGCGACCGCAGGCGCGGTGCGACGGTGTTGCTTCAGGCTTGCGCCGTGCAGAGGGAGCAGGGAGTTTCTCATCCTTCCTCACCTGGAGCCTCTAAATGACTCAATCAACTGTAGTTTTCTCAGCGGAAGCGGATAGCGCCGCCGCCGGCCGCTACATTGGCGAACGACTCAAGTCCGGCCTCGGCGGCCATACTCCTGACGCGGTCATCCTGTTCGCGTCATCGCGCCACGACTACGAAGCGTTGCTGCAGGCAATCGACGCCGCGTGCAAGCCGCGCGTCCTGGTCGGCTGTTCCTCGGCGGGCGAATTCGTCAGCCGAGAGCGTGCCGAGGGCGCCGTTTCCGCCGTCGGGATCCGATCGAGCCAGATGATGTTTTCGGCCGGATTGGGACGCAATCTTCGCGAGGATCGCCGCGGTGCTGCCGAACAGATCGCGTCATCGTTCCAGGGGCGCCGCTCGACGCAGTTTCCGTATCGCGCCGCGCTCGTGCTCGCCGACGCGCTGGCCGGCTACACCGACGATTTCATCGAGCAGCTCAGCCTCGTCACCCTCGGCGACTATCGCTTCTTCGGTGGCGGCGCGGGCGACGACGCGAAGTTCTCGCTGACACACGTTTTCTGCGGCACCGAAGCGTCGACCGACGCCGCGGTCGCGCTCGAGATTCTTTCCGCAAAGCCGATCGGTGTTGGTGTTAGCCACGGCTGGACTCCTGCCGGCGAGCCGCTTCGTGTCACCGAGGCGGATGGCTCGATGCTGGTCAGCCTCAATGCGATGCCGGCTATCGAAGCGTTCGAGGAGCATGCGGCGGCGACCGGCCAGCAGTTCGACCGCAACGATCCGATCCCATTCTTTCTGCACAACGTCCTCGGCATCGAGACCGGCTCCGGCTACAAACTTCGAGTTCCGCTGGCGGTCAACGAGGACGGCTCGATCGGGTGCGCTTCGGACATTCCGACCGGCGCGACGGTTCGCATCATGAAAACGACCGACGGCTCGGCCTCCGACGCGGCGATGAACGCGGCCGCCTCGGCGCGCGAACAGATGCAGGGCAATCAGCCGCAGGTCGCGCTTTTCTTCGATTGCGTCGCCACGCGGCTGCGCATGGGCGCCGACTTCGGCGTGGAGATGGACGCGCTTCAGTCCGCGCTCGGCGACATCAACTACGTAGGTTGCAACACGTACGGCCAGATTGCGCGCTCCGAGGGGCAGTTCAGCGGCTTTCACAACTGCACTGCCACCGTGGCGCTGCTTCCCGAGTGATCCGTGAGTGAATCGCCGCGCATCGCCGAATTGCTCGGCTGCTTCGCCGTGATGGCGGAGCCGGAACGCCGCGCCGCGGCCGCGCGCACGCTCGCGCGGGAGCTGGGCGCCGAGGATCTCATCATCTTCGTACGCGATGAGGCGATCGGTCGCTCGCTCCCGGCGCCGGGATTTCCGCAAACGCTCCGCGGTGGCAGGGCGTGGCGGGATCTGGTCGATCGCGCCGTCGGCGATGGATCGGCATCACTGCCGGCGTCTGACGGCATGCAGCAACCTGCATCGGCGATCGGACTTGCCGACGGTACCGTGGTCGTACTCGTAGGTATGCCGGAACCGACGCAACTGACGGAGCTACGAACGCTCCTTCCGCTGCTCGGCGCGCTGTTTCGCGCGGAAAGCCTTTCCCGCAACGCCGAGGCGGATTCAATTCTGGCGCGGCAGGTTGCGGCGCAGTCGAAAGAACTGGCGGCGAAGCTGGACGTGACGCGGGCCGACCTGCAACGCGCCGTCGTCGTCGCCGAAACTGCTACCCGCGCGCGCGACGAGTTCCTGGCCAGCGTTTCTCACGAGCTTCGCACTCCTCTGACGAGCATCATCGGATGGATTCAACTCCTGCGCGAAGAGACCGATCCGGCGCAGGTGACCGAGGGGCTGGAGACGATCGAACGCAACGCCAGGGCGCAAAGCCGGCTGATCGAAGACATCCTCGACTTCTCGCGCATCAACGCCGGAAAGCTGCGGCTCGACGTGCGGCCGGTCGAGCTGATCGATGTCATTGGCGCCGCGGTCGAAATCGTCCGTCCGGCCGCCGACGCGAAGGGTGTGACCCTCGAGACGGTGTTGGATTCCAGCTCCGGGCTTGTGTCGGGCGACGCCGACCGCCTCCAGCAGGTCGTCTGGAACCTGCTCTCGAACGCGGTGAAATTCACACCGCGCGGCGGCCGCGTGCAGGTGCGACTGGAGCGCGTGACCTCGCACAGTGAGCTGACCGTCAGCGATACCGGCGAAGGAATCTCAAAGGAGTTCCTGCCGTTCGTCTTCGACCGCTTCAGCCAGGCAGACAGTACGTCCAGCCGGAAGCACGGCGGGCTCGGGCTGGGGCTCGGCATCGTGCGGCATCTGGTCGAGCTTCATGGCGGCACCGTGCAGGCGTTCAGTGCCGGCCTCGGCGAGGGATCGACGTTCGTGGTCCGGCTGCCGTTGATGGTCGCGCAGCCGGTTTCGCGCTTGGTTGAGCACGGCGCGAATGTCCGTGCGGAGCTTGGCGACCTGAGCGGGGTAGCTATCCTGGTGGCTGAAGACAATGATGATGCGCGGAGGCTGTTGACGACGATTTTCGAACGGTGCGGAGCAACCGTAGAGGCCGCCGAAAGCGTGCCGGCGGCGCTGGAGAGGCTCAGCCGTTTCCGGCCGGATATCATCGTCAGCGATATCGAGATGCCGGGAGAGGATGGCTACTCCTTGATCACCAAGGTGAGAGCCCAGGAGACGCCGGACGGGCGTATCCCGGCCATCGCCTTGACGGCGTACACGCGCAGTCCTGACCGCGTGCGGGCGCTCGCTGCAGGGTTTCAGATGCACATGGGGAAGCCGGTCGAGCCGACCGAGCTCGTCGCGGCGGTAAAAAGCCTTTTGTCGACTCACGTGCGAGATCGTCGGTGATGCCGAAATCGATGGAATAGGACCTGGGGTAGGGTCGTTACGGCTGGTCCCTGAGCGGTACGGGATCTTTGGAAAACAGGCCGTAACTCGAATCTGCACAGCAGGTTGTGCAGCAAGAGCAAGGCTGGAATAGCAGTGGGGGCGGCCAGGTTGTGGGCGATCCCGCGAGCCGGAATAGTCAACGGCGTCAGGCAGTTGCTAACGGAACTTGCGGAGTGGTTGACAACGAGGTGGCGGGGACGTACACTCCCCGATCCCTGCAAGCGGCGAAGGCAGTTCGAGCCCGCAGATCTTTCCAGCAGCATTCGATAGCGGTAAGCGTGTCCGCGTCAGACGGATCGGCTTCATGAGATTGAAACCGATCCGCTTGACACGGACGTGAGGGTCTGGCAGGATTGCCGCCCTTTCGCGGACGTCGGTTCCTTGACAACTGAATAGGATAGCAACAAAGACAACGTGATTCCTTTCGAGGTTCACAATTGTGGACTTCAAATGAAACTCGTGGTTCGCTACATGCGAATCACAACCGAATAACAGTCAGTCGTAAGACTGATGTCAGTTCAAGCTAACAGTTTGCAACCCGCGGCGTGAGCCGTGCGGTTGCGGCAATTTAACTGGAGAGTTTGATCCTGGCTCAGAATGAACGCTGGCGGCGTGCTTTACACATGCAAGTCGAGCGAGGCGGCCCGCAAGGGCCAGTCGAGCGGCGAACGGGTGAGTAACGCGTGGATTATCTGCCCTGAGGTGGGGGATAACCCGGGGAAACTCGGGCTAATACCGCATATGACCGTGAGGTCAAAGGGGGGTCGCAAGATCTCTCGCCATAGGAGGAGTCCGCGTACGATTAGCTAGTTGGTAGGGTAATGGCCTACCAAGGCGACGATCGTTAGCCGGCCTGAGAGGGTGATCGGCCACACTGGAACTGAGACACGGTCCAGACTCCTACGGGAGGCAGCAGTGGGGAATTTTGCGCAATGGGCTAACGCCTGACGCAGCAACGCCGCGTGGAGGATGAAGGTC
>JAXDIO010000142.1:0-4437 GCA_034663965.1 Thermoanaerobaculia bacterium
CGTTCCTGATACTCTCTGTTTGCACCGTTTTGTCCCTTTCGCGCCCCTGTTTTCTTCGTCGAAACCATCGTAGCGACTGGGCTTACAGAACGGTGCTTCTTTTCTTCTGCGCTTTTCACGACAGACAAGAGTGTCTGTGCCACACCGGCTCTCGCCGGTATCAGAGTTTCGGCAAGAACGGCAGGATCAGTGTGGCACAGACACTCTTGTCTGTGCTTGTGAGGCTTGGAACCGTTGAGAAATCACCGCGTCGCCATGCCCGCGTAACCGCCGCGAAGGTGCTTTGCGCGCGTGAAGCCGGCGTCGCGGGCAACGTCGAGAGCACGCGCGGAACGGCCGCCGGTCTGGCAGTAAAAGACGATGTCGGCATCGCGCCGAAGTTCGTCCAGTCGATTCGGCAGTTCGCCGAGTGGGATGTGGCGCGCGCCGTCGATGTGGCCGGCATCCCATTCGTACGGCTCGCGGACGTCGATCGCGATCGCGTCACCGATCTCCGTCACCTCATGCAGATTGGCGGGATTGCAGAACTGGTCGTAGTCGATCAGCCCTGTAATCGCGGCGTGCGAATCGTGCTGTTGTTTGAGACGAAGTGTACGAAACGACATCCGCAGCGCGTCGAAGAGGAGCAGCCGTCCAACGAGCGTTTCGCCGATGCCGGTCAGCAGCTTGATCGTTTCGGTCGCCTGAATCGTACCGACCACGCCGGGCAGCACGCCGAGAACTCCGCCTTCCGCGCACGACGGCACGAGGTGCGGCGGCGGCGGCTCCGGATAGAGGCAGCGGTAGCACGGCCCGTCCGCTGCAGAAAAAACGGAGGCTTGGCCTTCGAACCTAAAAATGGAGCCGTAGACGTTCGGCTTGCCGAGGAGGACGCAGGCATCGTTGACGAGGTAGCGGGTGGCGAAGTTGTCGGTGCCGTCGACGATGACGTCGTACTTCTCGATGATGCCGAGTGCATTCTCCGAGGTCAGCGCGGCATCGTGCGTGTCGATAGTGATGTCGGGATTCAAATCCTGCAGCCGCGCTTTCGCTGCTTCGACTTTCGGACGTCCGACGTCGGAGGTTCCGTAAAGCACCTGGCGATGGAGATTGCTGGCATCGACGTCGTCGAAGTCGACGAGGCCGATGCGTCCTACGCCGGCCGCGGCGAGGTAGAGGCCGACCGGACTTCCCAATCCGCCGGCGCCGACGACAAGCACCGATCCGGCCTTGAGTTTCTCCTGACCGGCCTCACCAACCTCGGGGAGGATGAGGTGGCGTGCGTAGCGCGCGCGTTCGGATTTAGTGAGCATGAGTAACCGGTCGCGCGCGAAGGCGCGCCTGACAATCCAGCCCCGCGCTTTGCGCGGGGAACGAGCGTGCAGGGAAGTTCGTGGCCGCGGAGGCGGCCACTACAAAATGCTTGCGCCGCGCGAGACCAAGTAGCGGCCGCCTCCGCGGCCGCAGAATCGTCGGCGCCTCGCAACCCCGCGCCGAGCGCGGGGCTGGATTGTCGGGCGCGCCTTCGCGCGCGACCAAACGATGTCGATGATCGTTCACGGCAGCAACCGGCCCACGATCTCCTGCAGTTTCCGCCCGTCCACCCGCCCTTTGTACTTCGCGGATGCTTCCTTCATCACCTTGCCCATGTCCTTCTTCGACTGCGCGCCGATGGAGGCGACGATCTCGCGGATGCCGGCTTCGATCTCGTCGTCGGTCAGATCGGCGGGGAGCCAGGTCTTGAGCAGTTCCATTTCGCTCTGCTCTTTGGCGGCGAGCTCGGGGCGGTTGCCTTTCGTGTATTGCTCGATCGAATCGAGTCGCTGATTGACCGCTTTGCGGATCACGGTCATCGCTTCTTCGTCGCTCAGCTCGTGGCCGACTTCGATCTGCTGGTACTTGAACGCCGACTGCAGCATGCGCAGCGTGGAAAGTCGCACCGCGTCGCGCGCTTTCATGGCCGCGGTGAGCTCGGCGCGAATCTTCTCTGTCAGTTCACCCATGGTTGCGCTACTCCTCGGCGCATTCTATTCTCGCCGGCCATGTCGCTCGACGTTGCCGCACTCCTCCGCGAAACGGGCGCGCTGCTCAGCGGCCACTTCCGCCTGTCGTCGGGACTGCACAGCGCCGGCTACGTGCAATGCGCGCTGCTGCTCGAACATCCGCGCAACGCGAAGGCGATCGGGATCGCGCTCGCGGAAAAAGTGCGGACGATGCAGCCGTCGAAAATCGTCGCGCCGGCGTTGGGCGGCGTGATCATCGGCTACGTGGTGGCCGAGGCGCTCGATGTGCCGTCGATCTTCACGGAGCGGAAGGAAGGGGCGATGACGCTCCGCCGCGGCTTCCGAATCGCCGAGGGTGAGCGGGTGGTGATCGTGGAGGATGTGGTGACGACGGGGAAGTCGACGCGCGAGACGGCGGCTGTCGTCGAGGGACTCGGCGGAGTTGTGGCCGGCTTCGCGTCAATTCTCAATCGGAGCGGGATGTCGAATCCGTTCGGGCCGCCGTATGCGTCGCTGCTGGCGTTGAATCTCGATACGTATGCCGAGGCTGATTGCCCCTTGTGCGCCTCGGGCGTGCCGATTGATTCACCTGGGTCGAGATATTCGAAATGAACATCGAATTGATCGCAGTCCGCGGCAATGAAGCTGAGTTGAACATCGACGGCCGAACGCATTTCGTCCCGTTCGTAAACTCCGGCACCGAAATCAGCTTCGCGTACGACGGCGAAATCTGGATTGTCGAGCTTGCGGACAAAGCGCGTGCACGTGCACGGCATCGCGATCATTCGATGGCCGCACCGATGCCGGGCGTGGTGTTGAAGATTCTCGTGAAGGTTGGGGATGAGGTCGTGAAAGGCGCTCCCCTGCTCATCCTCGAAGCGATGAAGATGGAGCACCAGATCACGGCGCCGCGCGATGGGACCGTGGCCTCGATCAACTGCAAGGAAGGCGAGATGGTGCAACCCGGTTTGGATCTCGTGACACTCGCATGAAGATCACCATCGATCACATCCATGTCGTCGAAGTCGGTCCGCGCGACGGGCTGCAGAACGAGAAAGTCGTCATTCCGACCGAGGCGAAGATCGACTACATCACGGCGCTCGCCGATGCCGGCTTGCGCACCATCGAGGCCGGCGCGTTCGTCAGTCCGAAGTGGGTTCCGCAGATGGCGGACACCGCCGAGGTCTATCGCAACATTCCGAAGGACCCGGGCGTCGACTATCCCGTGCTCGTGCCGAACATGAAAGGGCTCGATCGCGCCATCGAGACCGGCGTGAAGTCGATCTCGATCTTCACGGCGGCGTCGGACACGTTCAACAAGCGCAACATCAACATGTCGATCGACGAATCGTTCGCGAACTACGCGCCGGTCGCCGCGCGTGCGCGTGCCGAGGGGATGCGCGTGCGCGGGTATGTCTCGACCGCGTTCGGCTGCCCGTACGAGGGCGACGTCGCTCCGGAAAAAGTGCTCGAAGTTTCCGCCCGCCTCCTCGACCTCGGATGCTACGAAGTCTCCGTCGGCGACACCATCGGCGTCGGCACGCCGGTGCAGGTTCAGGGCGTGATCGGAATGCTGTTGCAGGTGATTCCGGCCTCGAAACTGGCCATGCACTTTCACGACACGCGCGGCACCGCACTCGCGAACACGCTGGCCGCGCTGGAGATGGGAATCGCCACGTTCGACGCGTCGTCGGGTGGACTCGGCGGATGTCCGTATGCGCCGGGCGCCAGCGGCAACATGGCCACCGAGGATCTCGTCTACATGCTCGAGAAGATGGGCATCGACACCGCGGTCGATCTGAACCTGCTCGTGGCCGCGTCGCAGATCATCGCGCCCTATCTCGATCATCCGCTGCCGGGGCGCTACCTGCAAGCGAGTACGCGCGCGGCGGCGCCGGTTGCGTCGACGACGGCGACAGTACAATGAGCCGTGGCTGATTCCGCGCGCTTCGAAGACGGCTGGTACATCGTTCCCTGGCAGGTCATCTTTCGCGACGTCGATGCGTTCGGCCACGTCAACAACGCCGTCTACCTCACCTACTTCGAATGGGCGCGCGCGCAACTCTGGTTCGCGCTCACCGGCGCGGCGGGATTGCCGACCGACATCGGATTCATCGTCGCCCGCGCCGAGGTCGACTTTCGATTGCAGATCGGCATGGAGCCGATCGACATCTGCATCCGCATCTCGGAGATGCGCGGCACGTCGTTCGACACCATCTACGAAATCCGCAAACGCGGCGGCAAGGTGGCGGCGACCGGCAAGGTGGTTGTGGTCCTCTTCGACTGGAAGGCGCAGACGAAGATGCCGATCAGCGACGAGCTGCGGCGGAAGGTCCACGCGTTTCAGCAGGAGACGCCGAAATCCATTTGATACACTCCCGGCCTTAACTCACGGCCGCGGCGGAGCTTCCTCGTGATCACCGGGTTCAATACCGACATCAAGCACAACGAGAAG
>JAXDIO010000146.1:0-16218 GCA_034663965.1 Thermoanaerobaculia bacterium
CCATCCGGCCGCAAAGTCACCGTCGCAGTTCTCACCGCGCTTCGATGCACCATCCACCAGCTCACTCCTCTCGCCGCATGAAAATCTTCGCGTCAGGAGAAGAATCTATGGGTTAGTAGTACAAAGAGCACAAAGGATTCTCTTTGTGTCCTTTGTGCCTTTGTGGTTCAGCGCTTTTAGAACAGGACCATTTGCGGCGGCAGTGCCGCCGGCGGCGGCATCACGATCGGCCGGCTGCGCTTCGTGCCGAGGAGCAGCCAGAGGTGGCGGCGGATCCACTCCTTCGACTCGCGGTAGTAGCGGAACTTGCGCTCTTCTTTGTGGAAGCGGCGGTTGTGGCTCGCGCCGAGGACGTGGTGCAGATACTCGTGAAAGATCACCGACTGGATGAAAAACGCCGGGATGTCGGGCGCGTTCAGCAGCGGGTGGATACGGATCTCGGTGGTGATGTGGTTGTACGAGCCGAGCCGGATCGAACGGCGTTTCTTGCGCGTGATCTGCTGGCCCCACCGCACGGGCAGCGGCGGGTATTTGTAGAAATAGGTGCGATGGACCTCGGCGGCGAGCGAGGCCAATCGGTAATTGCGCTGATCAGCGTTGCCGAGCGGGAGCGGACGCGTCTCCATTGCGAGTCATTGTGCGGAGGGCGCGTCCGCTTCGCAAGAAAAATTACTCCTCGCCGCCGCCGGTCGCGTTCTTCATCACGTTCGTGACGTTCTGCATCGCCGCGGATGTGATCATGGCCGTTCCGGCCGCGATGACTTCGTCGCCCTTGCGCATTCCCAACCAGACGCCGACGCCGGCGCCGAGGACCACCGCGGCGATCGGGAAGGTGCGGATGTGCTCGCGCCACGACTCCGGCAGCAGGTTCTCGATTTCTTCGAACAGCGCTTCCGGTCCGCTTTCGGCCAGCGCGTTGCCGAGCTGCGTGGCTTTCTCGCGGATCGGGAAGTCGTAGTCCATGCCGGCAGCGGCGCGCTCGTGATCGGTGTCTCGTGTGTTCGGCATTGGAGTACTCCTTATTCGTCGTCGCCGCGGCGCAGCAGCAGCCCCACCAGGAAGCCGACGCCGACGGAAATCAGCAGAGCCTTTCCGGGATTCGAACGGACGTAGCTGCGGACCTGATCGGTGATCGCGCCGAAATCGACGTCGTCGATCTTCTCTTTCGCGCGGTTGTACTGGCTGCGCGTAAAGTCCGACGCCGCCTCATATTTTTCGTTGACGAATTCTTTGGCCTTGCCGAAGCGCGTGCCGGCATCGCCGCCGGTACCTTCGCCGCCTGCTCCGGGTGCACCGCTGGTCGTTTCTTCCATGGCGTTCTCCTTCGACGCGCAGCCTATCAGAGGCGGCGCGCTTCGAATTGCAGCGTTCGTGCCGCGCGTACAATCGAGCGCCATGCGCATCCGCCTCGATCACGTCACGCACGCGTACGCGGGAAGCGACGAATCGGCGGCCGTGCAGGTGCTCGACGACGTTTCGCTGGAAATTGCCTCCGGCGATTTCGCGGTGCTGATGGGCGCATCGGGCAGCGGAAAGTCGACGCTGCTGAACCTGATCGGCGCCGTGGACCACCCCGTATCGGGACGGCTGCTGCTCGATGACGTCGATACATCCGCGCTCGATGAATCGCGCCTGACGATGCTGCGTCGGACGTCGATCGGCTACATCTTCCAGTTCTTCAATCTGATCCCAACGCTGAATGTCTTCGAGAACGTCGCCTTCCCGCTTTCGCTCGCGAAGATGCCGCGCAGCGAAATCAAATCGCGCGTCGCCGAAGTGCTTGAGGAGGTCGGACTGGGAAATCGCGCGTCGCACTTTCCGAACGAACTCTCCGGCGGAGAGATGCAGCGCGTAGCGATCGCGCGCGCCGTCATCCATCGTCCGCCGCTGATCCTCGCCGACGAACCGACCGGCAACCTCGATTCAAAAAACGGCGAGATGATCCTCGACCTCATTCGCGGCATCCACAAATCGCGGCGCCCGACGATCGTGATGGCGACGCACTCCGAGCGGGCTGCCGCGTATGGCGATTACGTGGTGGAGGTGGCGGATGGCAGGCTCCGTGTCTCGTAGCTGCCGAGCATCCGCAGCACAGACAAGAGTGTCTGTGCCACACGGCTTCGCCGCAGAAAAGAAAACCCTAACGACACCACGGCTTCAATGTGGCAAAGCCACGCCTGCCTGTGTGGCACAGACACTCTTGTCTGTGCTCTGCCGATGCTCGCCCGCCGATGGGGCAAGCACGTGATCCTGAGAGCCTTGGTCCTCCGCCCCATCCTCCGCGAAGGCCTGCGCACCGCGCTGACCATCCTCGGCATCGCCGTCGGAGTCGCGGTCGTCGTCGCAATCGCCCTCTCGAATCAAAGCGCGCTTCGCGCGTTCCAGGAATCCGTCGACGCCGTCGCCGGACGCGCCAACTACATGATCGTGTCCGACGCCGGCCTCAGCGAAGACGTGCTTTTGAAACTGCAACCCTTCTGGGAGAAAGGCGTTCGCTTCGCGCCGGTGATCGACGTCGAAGGGATGGCCGAGCCGTGGCAGCAACCGATCCGCCTCCTCGCCGTCGACATGCTCTCCGACCTTCACTTCCGCGATTACCGCTACGCCAGCGTCGTCACCAGCGACGACAAATCGGCCGCGACGTACCTGTCCATCCTGCGCGACGATTCCGTCGTCCTCCCCGCCACCTTCGCAAGCGAGCACGGACTGAAACTCGGATCGCCGCTCACGCTCAACATCAAAGGCATCCGCCGCACCATGATCGTCCGCGGACTGCTCGAAGCGAGCGGACCGGCCACCGCGTTCAACGGCGCCATCGCCATCGCCGACATCGCCGCCGCGCAATCGACCTTCGGTTTCGAAGGACGCCTGACGCGCATCGATCTGATCGTTCCAAACGATTCGGTACTCGCCGCGATCAAGAAGGTTCTTCCAGCGAGTGCCCGCATGGAGCGCCCCGCGCGGCGCAACGAGCGCGTCGAGAAAATGCTCCGCGCCTTCCGCGTCAACCTCTTCGCGCTCGCCGGCGTGGCGCTGCTGGTCGGCATGTTCCTCGTCTACAACACCGTGCTGATCTCGATCCTCCGCCGCCGCAAAGACGTCGGCGTCCTCAAGACCCTCGGCACCTCGGCCACACAAATCTTCGGCGCGTTCCTCGTCGAAGGCCTCCTCTTCGGCGCGATCGGCTCCCTCGCCGGCATCGCCCTCGGCCGCGGCCTGGCCTGGCTGATCCTCCGCGAAATCGGCCGCACCATCAACGCGCTCTACGTCAGCTCGACACCCGAGGCGATCGTGCTGACGCCGGGCATCATCGCGGCGGGCGTGGCGGTGGGAACGGTCCTGTCGCTCCTCTCCGCGATCCAGCCATCGATCGAAGCATCGCAAGTGCGGCCGACGCTGCTGCTGTCCGGCGGCCAATCGACAGCGAAGAAAACGCGACCGATGACGCTGATCGCCATCGCGATTGCCTGCTTCGTCGTTGCCGCGTTGCTCTCGCGATTACCCGCATGGAACGGAATCGCCGTCGCCGGCTACATCGCCGTCCTCTTCGTCGTGGCCGGCTTCTCCGCGCTCGCGCCGATGATCGTCACCGCCGTCTCCAACCTGCTGCGCACGCCGTACCGCGCCATGTTCGGCATCGTCGGTGAGCTGGCCTCGGCATCGATCCCCGCCTCGCTGCGCCGCACCTCCATCGCCTCGGCCGCGCTATCGCTGGCCATCGGCATGATGGTGGCGGTCGCGCTGATGGTCGGCAGCTTCCGCGAAACGGTCCGCGTCTGGGTCGATCAGACCGTCAGCTCCGACCTCTGGCTGCGTCCCGCGAAAGGCCTCTCGAACGCGGACGCCGCCGCGTTCCCAAACGCGATCTCAGCGGATTTGGAAAAAGTCCCATTCATCGCCGCCTTCGACCGCGCCAGCGGACGCGGCGTCGCGTACGGCGATGCCGTCGTCACCGTCGCCGCCGGCGACTTCGACGTCGCCGCCCGCTTCGGCGATCTGCCGATGATCGCGCCGCGTGCGCTGTCCGAGGCGCTGCGAAACGCGATCGCGAAGAATGGAGTCGCCGTCTCCGAAAGCTTTGCCCTCAAGTACGAGAAAAACGTCGGCGACGACGTAACGCTGACCACGACATCCGGCCCGCGACGCTTCCCGATCACCGGCATCTACCGCGACTACTCGAACGACCGCGGCGTCATCGCCATGGACCGCGCGCTCTACGTCCGCTCCTACGGCGACGACAGCATCACCACCGTGGTCATCTATCTCAAGCCCGGCATCACCCGCGACGCCGCGCGGCGCCAGCTCGAAACGATGTTCGGCCCGAAGTATCACGCCTTCGCCGTCACCAACGGCGAGATCCGCGGCGAAGTGATGAAGATTTTCGACCAGACCTTCCTCATCACCTACGCCCTCCTGGCCGTGGCCATCGTCGTAGGCGTCCTCGGCGTGATCAACACCCTCGCTGCCCTGATCCTCGAACGCAAACGCGACCTGGCTCTCCTCCGCGTCCTCGGCATGTCCATCGCCGAAATCCGCCGCATGCTAGTCCTCGAATCCTCCGTCCTCGGCCTGACTTCCACCGCCGCCGGTTTAGCGATGGGCTACGTCCTCTCCTGGATCCTCATCTACGTAATCAACAAACAATCCTTCGGCTGGACGATCGCCTTCCACACGCCAGTGCGATTGATTGCGGCATCGTTGGCGGTGACGTTCATCGCGTCGTTGTTAGCGGGACTGGTTCCGTCGCGGCTCGCGCGAAGGATCGATTTGGCGAGTGCGATGAAGGCGGAGTAGTCCCGGTCGCCCTACCGCGTTCTTCGAGACTGTAAAGCGGGATGCTTTCTTGCCGGACAAGCTGTATCGCGGGGTGGAAGGACGCGTTTTACGCAGTGACAGCGCATATCCTCAGCCCCAGAGAACAAAGATGCTGTCTAATTAACAGTTAGGTAGGCAGTCGCAAACTCCGAAAGGACGGCACGCATCGAGAGAGCATGCCGCCGTACGTCGCCTGCGCCTTCCGCAGTCGACGTCCACGTGAAGGTACAGGTTGCGGCTCCCTCATCCCTCTCAAAAGAGCTTGGAACTAGAAAACGGAGACAAACATGACCAGTACTGCGCGAAGCATCATCATCGCTCTAATCAGTGCACTCGCTACGATCACCGCGGCAATTATTATGGCAGGTAACGCAGCCGAGAGAAAGACTGAGAGCACGATCAACGAAGCTGGCGGAGAGATCAAGACCTTGAGAGACGAGGTTGCTACCCTTCGAACCGATCTCGATCGGGCGCGGACGGCCATCGCGACTGCCGTTCAATCATTTCCGCAATCCATCTCGAAAGGAAACGTAGCCCTCCTTAGGACGTTTGAAGATGAGTATCACGCGCCATCTCCAGCAAGTCGCCAACTCCTCAACATTACCGGAAGGGGAACGATCGTTTCGGGCGCCATTCTTGGCTTTTACTTTAAGGATTCCCCGGGTGGCGCTAATTATGTTGTCTCCATAGTCCTAGACGGGGTTCCATTCAAGTATCCTGCTGTGTCCCAACGAGCGTACGCTCAGAACAGAGATGGCGCTAACACCGGTGTGCTGATGCTGCCTCCTATCCGCTACACAGAATCGCTTCGCATTACCTATGCGTATCCTGGAGGTGATCGGTACATCTCTGCCTACGCCGTTGTCTTGCCTGAGTAAACGCTGAGCCCCGTTGACAGCGTCAGGCGCTCGGTTCGCGCAACGTGAAAGGTTGATGGGGTCAGGCCTTGGTTTTCGCGTCCGCACCACAAGACGAAGGCCTGACCGTGACCGTCCACAGGGACGTGCAGGCCGTCGATCTTGCCTCGGATCATCGGCCGAAGGCCTGACCCCAGTCCGTCGCAACTTCCCCAGTTACTGAGTGTTACAGTATCGCGTGCGGCCCAGCTCCGGTGAGCTTGGGTTCGTTAGGCGCTGGAACCGGTTGCGCTGATCGGTAACGTATAAAAATGGCCCGACATAAAAAGCTCTCAGCAGCAGCTACGTTGGTGTTTCTGACCATAGCGTGCGCCTTCACGCCGGTGAAGTCGCCGAATATGCCATCCGCCCGGATTGGAGACGGCGCCAATGAGGAAGTCAGAGTAGGGCTGCCGAGTCGCGAGTTCGCGCTGACCGTGCTCGGAAAGCCCTCGTACTCGAGCCAACACGATCTCGCCGTCGGCTACCTCTTCACAGCGAAGATCGGCACTGCGAAAGGTGTCTTGATGGGTCCATGCAATCCCTACATCGGATCGACCGAGGTGTTCGACGATGACGACGTATGGCTCGCATTCGATGAGCAGGGAACCCTCAAGCGGGTTGAGAAGCATCTCGTCAAGAAGCACCACGGCGATGCGGAAGCCGCCTGGCGCTCTTTTGCTGCATCGGTACCTGACACCCTTCGGCCAGAGCAAATGCTCAATGGACTTACATGACGCTCTCGAGCCTCGACGACACATGCAAGTGAGTTCGAAACGGCTGCCTTTCGGGTGGCTCCTCGTGCCGGCGCTATTCGTCCCGATTTTTGGCTCATGCAAACCACGGCCAATCGTGCCCCCAACGGTACGCTTAGTCGACTACGGCATCATTCGGCCGGCGGGACCGTTCGCACGCCATACCGACCCCAATGCGGCGGCTGGCTTTACGAGTACAGGGCCTGGCAATTCCGTCTTCGAGCAGCGGACCTCGGAAGTGCCCGCGACGCTTGGAAGCGCCTTCGGTATCCGATACCGCATTGAAGGCATTCAAACAAATCAGACGATCGTCGTGGAGGAAATCATTCGCCATCCTCCAATGACTAAGCCGGACGGCACCATTGTCACGGAAGAGCGAACGAACGACCACGTCACATCCGAGAGCGGATACGTCGATCAGAAGTTCTTCTATCGACTTGGCCAGCCATTCGAAGTCGTCTCAGGAGACTGGTCTCTCGCTGTTGCGGTCAACGGAGTAACAGCGATCGATCAGCACTTCACGGTTGGTTCCGCACGGTAGCTGTTCCGCGGTCTGCGGAGATCAGCTTGATGGGGTCAGCCTTCGATTTCGCGCTGCACTGGACGTGAACCGGAACGTGCTGCGTCGAACTGCGTTACCATTTCGCTTGCGCCTCCGAGCCCGTGATCTTGGATCCGTTAGGCAGCGAACCCGATGCGTCAACTAATGATTGCTTGCATCACTGCGGTTCCGTGCCGGGGGCACGGTTTTGGATGGGGTCAGGCCTTTGATTCTCGCATCCGGATCACAAACGAAGACCTGACCCCAGCCTCGCCGCAAACTTATCGTTTCAGTCGGCCGTCTTCGTCTGGGCGAAAGCCGTCAGGTATCGATGTACGATACATCTGAATGCCGCTCTCTCCTGAGTTGCGCGACGAGATCCTGGGCTGCCTTCGGCGCTCCGGGTACCTTCTGGAGTCCCGTGTCGTTAGTTCGCTTGCTGACGCAGGCTTTTTCGTCGAACCTAACGCCGCAGTTATGGACTCGCGCTCAGGAAAAAGTCGAGAAATCGACGTGCTCGCCGAATATTACGAATACGATCCCGATCACCCTAAAATCAGCGTCAAGTCGCACTTCGCTATCGAAGCAATCAACAACTACCTACCGCTTGTTTTAATGACTCCATATCCAGGACCGCCTAACATCGAGGTTAATGACCTCCGTTATGTCACAGTTCCGGACCCGAACGCATTCGAGGAGGAGATTGATCTGTACGAAGAGAAGGCAGTCTTCGAAATAGTTCGATATTCGCAGTACTGCGCCTTAACGCGGAAGAAATCCGGCGATGAACTTATGGCGTCGCATCCCGACGATCTGTACGCGAGTCTTCTGAAGTTGGCGGAATTCACAGAACAGCAGGTGCGCGAAGTTGAAAATCGTGAATGGCACGCGGACGACGACTATTGGAGACTGTGGTTTTGGCAGGGCGTCCTTGTCGTTGGCGGAGATCTCGTGACCGCCGTTCCGGATGCTGCAGGAGAACTGTCGATTCAGGAGATCGACCGCGCTTCGCTAATCTTTAGCTTTCATGTCGCTGAGCAGCCGACGAACCTGGTAATCGAAATCGTCCGGGAGCGGGCGCTTCTCCCGTATCTCCAACGGGCCGTTGCCGCCGACCACCGGCTGACGGTGCGCCTTCATGGGATACGCTCGGCATTAGCGTCGGCGGCGTTGTCGAAAGAGACGCTTTGATGGTGACGTCCGAATCAGAAAATCGAAGGCCTGACCGACCTGCCACGAGTGCCACCAGCAATCGGGTTTGAGTGAGCTCGCACGGGGAGAGCGACTGTTGCGCCATTTCACCACGCGATACCGGCTGATCGTCCTGTTGGGGCTGGCGAGTGTTCTTGCGCTGGTACTGATCGGCAGGCGGCTGAACGCGACAAAGCGCGGCGGGCAGGAGCCCGTCGAACCGTTCCGCATCGCCGGCAACCTGTACTACGTCGGGGCGAACGATGTCTCCGCATTCCTCATCACCGGGCCGGCGGGACACATCGTGATTGATGGCGGCTATCCCAGCACCGCGCCGATGATCATGGCGAGCATCGCGAAGCTCGGCTTCAACATCAGGGACGTCAAAGTGCTCCTGAACTCGGAGCCGCATCCCGACCACGGCGGCGGGCTGGGAGTGCTCCAGAAGGCATCCGGTGCCGAGGTGTGGGCGAGCGAGGCGAGCGCCTACAGCCTCGCTTCCGGAGGCGACGACCCGGACCTCGTCCTGCCGTTGAGGGCTCTCGTCCGCATCGGAATCCTCGGTTACCCGGCCGTTCGCGTCGACCACGTGTTCAACGACGGCGACACGATCCGCCTCGGACCGCTCGCACTCACCGCGCACGTCACCGGCGGCCACACGCGCGGCTGCACCTCATGGTCGTTCCAGGTTCGTGACGGCGACCGCGTGCTGAACGTCGTGAGCGCCTGCGACCTGGTGCCGATCGCTACGACGCGGTATCCGGAGCAAGCGGCCGACCTCGAGCGCAGCTTCCGCGTCCTGCGCAGCCTCCCCGCGGACATCTGGGTGACCTGCCATGCAAGAGCGTGGGGCAGATACGGAAAGTTCGTCGCCCGCGCCACCGCGAAGGACCCGGTAGAACCGTTCATCGACCCCGAGGGTTACCGCGCCTACATCGACGATGCTGAGGCGAAACACCGCAGGGGATTCGTGCATTAGCCGGAAAGGCGTCCCGGCCGAGGTGCAACGAACAAGGGGTTGCAGCCGGCCCGCACGCGTATCATCCTCGGCGATCCAAGAGAGAGGAACACGATGAACATCCTGTTATGGGTTCTGCAGGTCCTCGCCGCGCTCCTGTACGGAGCTTCGGGCGTCATGAAGGTCTTCATGTTCGACAAGGTAAGCGAGGGGGTCGCGTCCTTCGGCGCGTTGCCGCGGAAAGCCTGGCTGGCCCTCGGCATCCTCGAACTCGTCTGCGCGGCCGGGCTGATTGTCCCGGATGCCTGCCACTGGCATCCGCCGCTCACGGTAGTGGCCGCGACCATCCTGGCGATCGAGAGCCTCGTGTTCATCGGAGTGCACGTCAAGTACCGCGAGATCACGCCCATCATCATGAGCGCAGTGCTGGGCCTCCTCATGGCGTTCATCGCGTACGGCCGTATGGTCCTGAAACCGATCTTCTGAGCGGCAGACCCCAGAAAAAAAATATGAAACCCATCAAATTGAGCTTGTTGATCGCGGCACTGCTGTTCCCCTCCATCGCGCCGGCGCAAACGTCGCGTGCGGGCGATGGCGTTGGCGCGGCGCAAGTCGATGCGATCTACCCCGATATCGAAACGCTCTACATCGATCTGCACCGCAATCCGGAACTGGCCTTTCACGAGCAGCGCACGGCGGCGACGCTTGCGGCGCGCGTCAAGGCGTTGGGGTATGAGGTCACGACCGGCGTCGGCGGCACCGGCATCGTGGCGATCCTGAAAAACGGGGCCGGTCCGGTGGTCATGCTGCGCACCGAGCTCGATGCGCTGCCGATCGAGGAGAAAACCGGCCTGCCGTTCGCGAGCACGGTCAAGACCAAGAACGACGCCGGCGAAATCGTGCCGGTGGCGCACATCTGCGGCCACGATCTGCATATGGCGGCGTGGGCCGGCACGGCGGAACTCATGGCGAAGAACCGCGAGCAGTGGCACGGCACGCTGATGCTGGTCGGGCAGCCGGCGGAGGAAATTGTCGCCGGCGCGACCGCGATGCTGCGCGATGGCTTGTTTACGCGCTTCCCGAAACCCGACTACGCGCTGGGCATGCATGACGAGCACACCTTGCCGGCCGGCGTGATCGGATTCCACTCCGGTTACTTCCGCGCCAACTCGACCGGTCTCGACATGACGGTCTACGGCAAGGGCGGCCATGGCGCGTTTCCGCAGAGCGCGATCGATCCGGTGGTGATCGCCGCACGCATCGTGCTCGGCCTGCAGACCATCGTGTCGCGCGAAACCAATCCACTCGATCCCGCCGTGATCACGGTCGGCAGCATCCACGGCGGCAGCGCCTCCAACATCATTCCCGACCAGGTAAAGCTTCAGATCACCGTGCGCTCGCTCGACCCCGCGGTCCACAAGCGACTGCTCGCCGCGATCGATCGCCAGGCGAAAGGGGAAGCCCTCGCCGCGAACGCGCCGAAGGAACCGCTGATCGAAATCAGGTCCAACACCGACGCCGTCTACAACGACCCCGAGCTGACCCAGCGCATGGCCGCCGCCGCGCGCGCCGCGCTGGGCGCCGGCCAGGTGGTCGAGATGCCCGCACAGATGGGCGGAGAAGACTTCTCGCAATTCGGGCTGGCAGGCGTGCGCGCCGTGTTGCTGCATGTTGGCGCCGTCGACGCAGGAAAACTGGAAGAGTCGCACAAATCCGGCGTCCCGGTTCCGGGAGTGCACTCGCCGCTGTGGGCTCCGGTGCGCGAGCCAACGATCAAGGCCGCGATCCGCGCGGAGACGGCGATCCTCATGGATTTGCTGAATGGCCGTTAAGGACTCTCTGAACAAAGAGCGCGGGAGTTAGACCGGCAGAAGGCATCCATGCGCTTTGAATACATCCGCGACGGAAGCTCGGATGCACCGCTTCTTCGAATAATGGATTTCACGGCGCAGGAACTGGCGCGCCTTATCGAGACCTTCGAGATGCTGGCAAGTCGAACTGTCACGTCTTTTCCGGCTTCCGCCTTCTCTTCTAGGGCGCTCGGCACTCTCATATCTGGGTCACAAGACCGCGGTGTCGTGCGCACGAATGGTGAGACGTGGGAATGGTTACTAACTCCGCAATCGTGGGCTGACGTCCGCGATAGAGCTCGCACGCTCGACCCACTGAGCCACGAAAAATCTCAGTGGCTTTGCGAGATCGGTGAAACGTCAGTTCTTCTCAGCGCAAGCGGCCGATGGTGAATGGTGCCTCCCAACTCTGCGCTGCGGTTACTATTTCGCGTCGCGGGCCATGCCGCTAAAGCGCAGGTCCTTTAGGGAGCGGCTCATCCAGCTATTTACTGAGGTTGCCTCGTGGATCGCATCGCAGCTGGAAACTCACAATTCGGTGAGTGTGCTTGGCCTTTGATCGGCGGCCGAACTCTGCGCTGCACAGGACTTGGAGGCGCAAGTTGCTGCATCGCTAGTGCGCTACTATTTCGCGTGCGGCTCCAAGCCGGTGAGCTTGTATCCGTTACTCGGCCGGAGAGCGTTTAAATGATCCTGCTCATTTTGGTTGGTCTCTTTGCCGTTGTCGCGAAACGGGTCCGCATTACCCATTCGTTTACGCTTACAGGCGACCGGGCTCGCAATTTTGGCGTGACTCTCATGATTGGAGCCATACCAGCGACGCTCGTTTTGAATCTAGTAATTCGGCCGTTCTTGCCGAGAGTCATTTTGTCCAATCGAATGCTTCTTCCGTTCGTGAACGTCGTATTTCTCGCCGTGGTGCTATTCGGTACGGCCTGGTACTTTCGCGACCACGGGGATCAGCAGGTCAGCACCGGTGTGGAACCACCCCGAGATCTTGGTTAACTCCGAGCGATTGTCGCAAAACGCCACAGACTCGTTATGGAGTTCGAAGGAGCGACCACTCGTCGTCCAGCGAAGGATTTCCCCCTTCGTCCCCCTCTAACGGGGCATGCGAGCCTTTACAGTTCTCCTGAGTCTTCTCACGGCTGGCCAGCTCCTGGCGGCGGAGCCTCGGTATGGGGTTTCCGTCGTGGATGCGGCGGCTCTGTGGCCGGTGACGAAAGGGAGTGGCGTCAAGGTCGGGATCATCGACACCGGGATTGACTTCGATCATCCCGCTCTGCGCGCGGCGTATCGCGGCGGGTATGACTTCGTTCACAACGACGGCATTCCGGAGGAAGAGACGGTGGAGGCACGGCACATTCGTGGCCGGGGTCGTCCTGCAGGTGGCCCCCGAGGCGGAGATTTATGCGCTGAAGATCTTCGGGAAGGACGATTTTTTTGAGACATCAGACCTGGTGCGCGCCGTCGACTGGGCGATCGCGCATCACCTCGATGTGCTGAACATGTCCTTTGCGTTGAAAACGCAGTTCGACAATGCCCGGCACGCGCTCGACCGGGCCGAGGCGGCTGGCATTATCGTCGTTGCCGCGGCCGGCAATGCCTCCTCGGGGGTCGATTATCCGGCGGTCTTCGATACGACGATCGCCGTTGGCGCCGTCGACGCGCATCGGTTGGTCGCGTCCTTCTCGAATCGCGGACCGGAGCTCGATCTCGCGGCGCCGGGAGTCGACATCTATTCGCTGGCGGCGCACGGCGGCGGTCTCGTCGCGAACCTCACCAGTGACGCGGTCACGATCAGCGCGACGGCGTTCACCGGCACGCGAACGGGCGACGTGACCGGCACGCTGATCGACTGCGGCATCGGCCGGATCGACCAGATTCCGCCCGCGGTCGCCGGCAACGTTGCGATGCTGCGCATGGATGCGGCGATTCCGTTCGGTCAGGCGTTCGGCAACGTCATCCGCGCGGGCGCGGCGGCGATCGTCGTCGTCAACAGCGAGGCGCGCTACTACTACTCGAACGTCAATCCGGCCGGTGTCGCGCCGCCGACGATCTCGATCGGAAGCGACGACGCGGAGCGCCTCACGCCGGGAACCGCCGTTCGCATCGTGGAGGCCTTCGGCGACTACAAGTTCGGCTACGGGACGTCGCACGCCGCGCCGCATGTCGCCGGAATGGCCGCGCTGCTGCGGAGCCTCGCACCCGAGGCGCGGCCGGCCACGATCCGCAACGTGCTGGCCATGTCGGCCCGCGATGCCGGCGCGAAAGGACGCGATGACGATTACGGCTGGGGAATCGTCGACGCCTTCGCCGCCGCGCAGCTTCTTGCTCCGGAGAAGTTGCCGTCCGCTCCGCAGCGCCGTCGTGCGGTGCACTAGGCGGGTCGCAGGTGTTGCGGCGGACGTGGTCCTCGCTTACGCTCGGGAACCTGGAGGCGCACGCGATGGGCAACTCACGAGTGATCGGCATCTGCATCATGATCTTCGGAGCGCTGGTGGCCATCGACGGCGCGGTAATGACGCCGTTCCGATGGTGGGGCATCGGCGCCGGCCTGTTCTTCATCCTCGTCGGCCTGCGTTTCATTCGATCTCGCGCGGCCGCGCCCACGCCTCCGCCAACTTGACCTGATCCCCATGAGCAGGCCAGAGATTTCGGGTATCTCGCCATTCTTCATCGTGCGGGACGTAGTGTCAGCGCTTTCGTTCTATCGCGACAAGCTCGGATTTGAGATCACGTTTCAAGAGCCGGTTGACGATTCCTTTTTCGGCATTGTGTGCAGGGGCGGCGCGATGATCATGCTCAAGGACGTTGGTGTCGATCCACTTCCGAACTACAAGCGGGAGCCCGCGGCCCGCTGGGACGCGTACCTTTCCGTTGCGGATCCTGATGCGCTCGCGGCCGAGTTTGTGTCGCGCGGCGTCGAGTTTTCGGAACCTCTCAAAGACACTCATGACGGTTTGCGCGGGTTCGAGCTCAAGGACTCCGATGGCTACGTTTTGTTTTTCGGCCGTCCAAACAGCTGACGCCGGAGTAGTGGACGGCTGCTGATCACGCTCCGTATTCAGGGTGTGAAACGAACTCTTCTCCTCGCCGTCGCGTCGCTTCTCGTCGCTGGACATGCGCTTGCCTACGTTCCCCTTTTCCCTTTGCGCGAAGTGACCGTTCCGATTGGCGAACGATTCGACGTTTCGGTCCACGCCGCGTGGAGCGGCCTCCTTGTCTCGTGGAACTCCTATCACTGGGAGTTCATCAGCGCGGACGAGCGCATTGCCAAGGTCGCAGGAGTTCTGCAGAGCCCCGCCACCGACGGAACCATCAGCATCACGGGCGTCGAACGGGGTGACACCTCGGTACGGATGGCCCCGCATGGCGACTGGCCATGGCTGACTATCCATGTCGTTTGTGGATTTGAATCGCCCGTCATTCCGGCGAAGCCGGTCATTACGTCGCTCCAGGGCCAGGTAGTTTCTATTCAAGCCATCACATCCGTCGCGTCGCGCGCGACGTTCCAGTGGTACGCCGGCAGAATTGGCGACGACTCTAATCCGATCACCGTCGAAGGCGCTGGACCGGAGTTACGCCTGCTGACCGAAACGGCGGGCACGACGTACGTGTGGGTTGTGGTCCGCACTTCGTGTTCGACAAGCATGACCGAGTTCCGCATCGACGTGGCACCGATCCGCCGGCGAAGCGCAGGACATTAGCGGCGAGGGACTACGACACGCTGCCTCACTCCTCCACAAACCGGTAACTGGCGTGGCTGTCGTAGTCGATGCCGTGCTTTGCTTTGAGTTTCTGGATGTAGGCGATGTCGCTCTTTGTGTGCGGGTGGGCGACGCCGTCGCCGAGCGGCTCGTTGGTGTGGAGGAGGATTTCTTCGAGGCAGCTCGAGAACGACATTCTCTTGTGCGCGGCGAGATCGGTTAAAAGCGCGGCGAGCCGCTTTTCGAGACGGACCGGAACGTCGACACGCTCGATCTTTAGAGGCGGCTCGGTCTGTTGCAGGCGTTGTCCGAAGACGAGGTAGTGACCTTCGAGGTCGCGCACGGTGTAGTCGTGAAAACCCCACGGCTTGTCGGACGGCTCCTCGAAGATCTCGACGCCGTTCGCGCGGTGGAACTCGTAGAGCGCATCGGCGTCTCCGATGACGAAGAAGACGACGGAGCCGTTCGGATCGGGCGTGCCCTCGCGCAGAAAAATCTGGACATCGCCGAGGTTCACGCCGGCGAAGGTGGGCGGCTCGCCCCAGGTGAAAGCGCACCAGAAGCCGAGCTTCTTCGTGTAGAAATCGACGGCGGCTGGGATGTCGCGGACGGCCAGGCTGGCGTGGTGCTGTTCGCAATCGACATCGGGAGCGCTCATGGTTCCCAGCCTCCGTTCAAGACGATCTTTTACGGATGCAGCGCGGCGTGGATCAACGACGCCAGTCGAGTGCCCGCCTGCTCCAAACGCAACTCGACGTCGTCGGCAAACTCGTCCTGGTAGGCCTCCGTCAACACGCGCCCCGGGGCCGTCAAGGCCTCGCATCCCGCATCGCAGCTTGCCCGCTTGCAGTATTTGACGTCAGGAAGGGTCGTGATGTCGTACGACTCCTGCGCCCATTGAAGCGGCTTCGAGGTCAGCCACGCCTTTCGCTGCGCGGCGGTGATCGTTGCCTGGAGCATATCGGCGAAGACGAGCACGTCAGGGCCCGGAAGATCCTGTCGAATGATCCCGCTGTCCCAGACCGAGTGCAGGTTCAGCGTTGCGTCGGGTTTGTCGGGGATTTGCGGGATGGGATAGAAGCCGCCCGTGACCGGCTGGATCAGATTTCCTCCCTGATCCTTCTCGTAGCTGATGTGCAGCGGCTGATGGATGTCACCGACCCAATGCCCGAGGAAGATGAGCGCCTCGGCACGATCCTGATCGTTGGTGGCCGTCTGCAGGTCATGCGAATGCTTCTCGATTGCGAAGACGACGCAGTTCTTTGCGCACGCACTTGCCGGGATGTGCTTCACGGAACGAGCGACGTTGAGGAAGTGCCAGGCGTTGAACGGCTCAAAGTGAATCCAGGGACTGGTGGTCTCCCCTTTCTTTCTGGCATCGACCGCTTTGGAACGCGCTACGTCGGGAAAGATGCAGGCGTCGGGGTATCCCTCGATCTTGAGATCGTTGTCCGGCGGCGTTTTGTACGCCTTCGTCAGCCGCTCGACCTCCTGCTGATCCT
>JAXDIO010000200.1:0-2999 GCA_034663965.1 Thermoanaerobaculia bacterium
ATACGTCGTACACGCCGAATGGCCGCGCGGTGATCCGCATGGACGACGTGGCGGGCGCGTTTGATGCGCGCGAAGTCAACAACGTCGACTTCCTCCTCATCCTCAACCGCAACGAGAACATCATCCCGGCAGTGGCCAAGCTCGATGGTCCGCTCGCCGCCGCGTACTTCATGCTCGGCGAGACGAAGGGCACGAGCGCGGGCGGCGCCGCCGAGGCGGGGAAGTCGCTGCGCGTGCCGGGAACGAATCCGTTCTTCCCGCTGCTGCACGCCTTCCAAGGCAATCGCATGCTGGAGCTGATGAAGCAGAGTCCGATGGACGTCTACCTGATGAACACGGGCCGCATCGGCGGCGACGACAAAGACGAGCGCTCGAAGAAGGTGAAGATTCAGCACTCGTCCGCGGTCGTCAAGTCGATCGCCGAGGGAACGATCAAGTGGGAGAAGGACCCGGACTTTGGCTACCTCGTAGCGACCGAAGTCCCCGGCATCGACGACGCTGACTACCTGCAGCCGAAGAAGATGTACGAGCGGCAGGGGAGAGGTGAGGAGTACCAGCAGCTGGTCGAAAAGTACAACACGGATCGCCGCGCGTACCTCCGCAAGTGGAAGGGATTGAGCGAGGAGATCGTCAACGCAATCTAGCGAGCGCAGCCGTGGCTGCTCGACAAAGTTCGCGTCCCGACTTACTCTATCCACTGTTTCGACACAGCGGAGGACAAGGGATGCGACTCCGGGGACTCGTTCCGGCAATGATCCTGGTCAGTACCTTGACGGCGCCAATGCGCGCCGACCGCTCCTCTGTTGTCCCAACCGCACCCGCTCCGGCGGTCGCCGAACACGGTCCAACGCTGGGGAAACTGCGTGTCCGCACGTCACGCGTCCGCCGCAACGTATCCGACCTGGACTCTCGTGTCCTCGCATCGCTCCTGGCGATGGAAGCACCCAGCGACTTCGATTTCGAAGTGCGCGCCGGTGACGTTACTTGCGATGGTCACACCTGCACCGTCGCGCTCGCGGTGAAGTTGCCGGAGTCGCTGCCGCCGATGCGTCTGTCGATCGCAGTGGCAAATTCGCGCGGCGAGCTGTCGGAAGTGAAACACGCTGATTGCCTGGCCTCGACCTGCAACGTCTCACTCGTCGTCGAGCGCGGCCGCAACACGATCTCCGTCGGCGCCGCAGACGGCCTCCTGCAAACCTCGGCATTCGTGCTCACGAGCGTCGTGGCAACGCCACACCTCGAAGCGAGCAATCGCGGCCGCAGCGAGTGGTTCTAGCGCTGTCATCCTGAGCCGCCGAAGCTGCGTAGGCGAAGCCGGAGCAGCGGAGAACGGTCGAAGGACCTCGTAACTGCAACCCGGAAAGGGCGGCGGTAAATCACGATGCAAGCACGGAGGGGGTCCTTCGACCGTCCTGCGCGACTCCGCGCTTCGCGCTACGTCGCTCCGGCGGCTCAGGATGACAGCTACGTTTCCACGTTCAGAAACAAATACACCGCCACGATCGCAAACAAAATGTTCGCGCTCCATGCGGACAGCATCGCAGGCAGGTTGCCGACTTCGCCGAACTTCGTGAAGACCGCGAAGATCATCCAATAGAGGATGCCGAGGACCAGGCCGATGCCGACGCCGTAGAGGGCGCCACGCTTGCCAATGCGGAAGGCGAAGGGGAGCGCGATCAGCGCCATCACCGTGCTGATGAACGGCCACGACGTCTTCGTGTAGAGCTTCACCGACAGCTCTTCGGCCGCGTACCCGGATTTTCGGATCGTTTCGATGTATCGCCGCAACTGCGCGAAGGTCATCTGATCCGGTGCCCGCGCCTCGGTGGCGAAATCCTCGGGGCGCTCGCTGTAGTAGAGCCGCAGCGGTCGGGTAATCGGCGCAAACGTCGAGCTGCCGTCGTCACCGAACGAACGCATCCAGCCGTTCGAGAAGGCCCAGCCGACGCCGTCCCATCGCGCGTGCTCCGCGTAGATGCGCCGCGTCAGGCGGAACTTCACAGGATCGAACTCGAACACCTGCACCTGCGACAGCTCCTTCTCCTCGCGGTCGTAGGCCAGGAAGTTGATGATGTAGCGTCCCTTGCCGAGAAACCACAGCTTCTGCTGATGCGCCGTCGGGACGACCCGCGTCGCCGTGCGTTTGGCCTTGATTCTGTTCCGCAACTCTTCCACGCGCTGATTCGAGTACGGCAGGATGTAGTCGAGCTGCAGGTACGCGAGAAAGCTGATGGCCAAGGCGATGCCGACGATCGGGAGCGCCGCGCGGTAGAGCGACATCCCGCCCGACTTGAACGCCGTGACCTCGTTGTTCTTCGAGAAGATGCCGAAGGTGACGAGCGTCGAGACCAGGACCGAAATCGGCAGCGTGTAGTTGAGGATCTGGAAGATGGTGAATCGGTAGTACGCGCCGACGATGTGAAGAGGGATGTGATTCGTGCGGATGTCGCCGCTGATGTCGGTGTAGTCGACGATGATGAAGAGCGCCGCTGTCGACACCAGCACCAGCGTCAGGATCTTGAGGAACTCGCGGATGATGTAACGGTCCAACGTGTTCGGAAACGTGATGTCGAACCGGCTGAGAATCGACGATCCTTCCTCTGGATTCGCCGCGCCGGCAAGCTTTCGCGCCTTGAACGCCTGCACGACGCGCTTCACGATGCCAGTGTCGGAACGCTGCGCGCCGGTGTCGCGGTTCGCGCGGATCAGCAGGTAGATGCCGAGCGCGAGCAGCACAACATTCGGCGTCCACATGGCCACGGCAGCGCCGATTTTGCCCGTGTCGGCGAGGTGCTCCCCGTTATTGATCATCACGTAATAGACGAGGATGATCGCGATACTTAAAGAAAATCCTGAGCTTTTGCCGCCGCGGCGATTGGTGATGCCGAGCGGCAGCCCGAGGATGCCGAAGACGATGCACGCGAACGGGATCGCGAACATCTTGTTCATCTCGACCTTCGCCGCCCAGTACGTTTCGCGTGCGTCGATGTCGTGCGAGT
>JAXDIO010000237.1:0-7345 GCA_034663965.1 Thermoanaerobaculia bacterium
GCAGGCTGTTGTGGCGGCGTTCGGCGGCGAGCTGGCCGGTGTAGGCGAGCGGTTGCGCTTCGCGGATGACGAGCGTGCCGGCCACGATGTCGCCGAGGCGGCGGCGGGCAGGATCGAAGAGCGAGACAGCAGCGGCGACGCCGTAGAAGGCCGGCGTGAAGTCGACGACGCGCACGATGTTGCGGGCCAGCGATTGATAGAGCGACACCGGCAGGCCGCGGGCGTCGACGACGCGAAGTGACAGCGCACGCTTGCCGGGCGTGCGGCCGTGGCCTCGCGTTTCGAACCAGACGTGCCACGACCACGTCAGCAGAAATGAGACGGTGAGGAACACCGCCGCCGCGATGCCTGCCGTCGTCATCGCGCGCACCACGGCGCCGATGGCCGACGCGATTGCGGTCGTGATCATCGAATCGAGCAGCACCGCCAGAAACCGGCTGCCCGCGCCGGCCGGCTCGAGGCCGATCGGCACATGCTCGGGCGTCGTGATCGTCAGCTCGTCCATGTCAGTCGGCGGTGACGCGGCGGAGGAATAGGTACGTCATCAACGAGAGGAAGAGCAGCGCGGCCACGGCGATCTTCGCTTCGTACGGGAAGCTGCGCGATGAGAATTGCGAGAATGATCCTTCGATGAGACCGGCCAGGACGAGTGTGAGTGCAGTGCCGATGATGATGCGCCAGACCGACGGCAGCACGCGCCGCATCGACGCCGCGCGCGAGAGCGAGCCGGGCATCAGCAGCGCCCGGCCGGCCACGAGTCCTGCCGCGCCGGCGAAGACGATCGCGGGGAGTTCCAGCGCGCCGTGCGGCCCGACCCAGGCGAAGAAAAAGAGCGGGACGCCGTCGAGGATGTACATCGTCGCGACGGCGCCGAGAATCACGCCGTTGTAGAAGAGCAGCAGCACGCCGCCGGCGATTGTGAGCGCGCCGAGGGAGAAGGCCAGAAACGCCACGCGGATGTTGTGCGTGTAGAGCGACGCGCCGAACATGAGCGCTTTGTCGAGGTTGTCGATGCGTTCCTTGCCGGTCTCGATTTTCGCTACGCGTTCGCGCGGACTCTCGGTGAAAAACATCCCCGGAATCAGGCGCGGTCCGTTGGCGGGATCGACGATGACGGCGAGCGCGCCGAAGAGTGTGCCGAGAATCATCGACGCGGCGGCGACCGCGATGACCAGGCGTTCGCGCCGGAACGCGGCGGGGATCTCTTTCGTGATTAGTAATAAAAACGCTCGGTGCACCGGCACTTCGTGCGCGGCCTGATAGATGAAGCGGTACGCGCGGCCCGTGAGCTGATTGAGATAGCCGAGCACGTCGGGATTGGCGGTGTATGACCGCGCGCGATTGAGATCGGAGCAGGTGCGTCGATACAGCGCCACTAATTCCTGCAGCTCGTCGCGGGTAACTTCGGTCGACTCCGCGCGAACCAGCAGGTCGTCCAACTGCTGCCAAACCGGCGTGTGCGTCGCAATGAAGCGTTCGATGTTCACAGGAGCTGCCTCCTCTTCACGTCGATGTAGGCGTTGATCGATTCGATGCCGGCATCCTCCGGCGTTGCTTCAACAACTAACGCGCCGCGCGAGCGGAGTTCGCGCATCAGTTCGACGCGGCCGAGCCAGAGATCGCGCGCCACGAGCGTTTGCGACAGTTCCTTGCGATTCGACGGCAGCAGTTGCGCGGCGGCGCGAAGGTTGCGGTCGGTGAGGGTGACGATGAGCGGCAGGTGCTGCGGCGTGAGCATCTCGACCGCGCGAAGGAGATCGAAGCGGTCTTCGCGTTCGGGGAGAACCGTGAGAATCAGCAACAACGTGCGATGGTGCAGACGTCTGCGCAGTGCTCCGGCCAGCGCGAGATAGTCGGTGTGTTCGTAGGCGGCGTCGACGCCCGATGTGTACGCGGTGACGGCGCGAAGCTGCGCGGCGCCGCGGCCGAAGGCGACGCCGTTCTCAGCGCTCGCGGAAAAAGAAACGACGCCGAACTTGTCCTCCATCCGGTTGCAGACGTAGCTGATCAGCACCGCGGCGTTGACCGCATGATCGAGCCGCGTGATCTGCTCCACGCGCGCGGCCATGCGGTGCCCACGGTCGAGGCAGAGGAGGATTTCCTGCGACCGATCGAGACGGAACTCGCGGACGATGAGGCGGCCGTGTCGCGCCGAGGCGTGCCAGGCCACGTCGCGCATATCGTCGTCGACGACGTAGTCGCGCAGCCGGTCGAAGTCGCGGCCTTTGCCGATTTTCGGCGCGGCGCGCGCGCCGAGGGAGCGCAGCGCGAAATCGTTCAGCCGCTTGTGCAGACGTTTGACCGCGCGCAGGTTCGGCAGAACGTGGACGATCGTGTCGCTGCCTGCGGAAACGATTCGCTCGGCCAGGCCAAACATCGTCGCGGCGATGTTCACCGGCTCGACCGATTTCGATCCGCGCGCGATACCGCGCAACGCGAAATCGATCGAGAGCACTTCGCGCGGACGGCTGATCGCGTGAACCGTTTGCGACCGCGGCGCTACGATCTCCGGCCATCGCTGCCGGATTACGAGCTGCAAGGGACGGCGCGATGTTGTGCGGATGCGAATCGTGGCGGTGTCGGCCTCATCGAGCGGTAGCGCAACTTTCGGCTGACGTTCGACGTCGATCTTGATCCGCCGCAGCATGAGCGCCTCGGCGATCGCGGCGATGACGAGCAACACGAACACCGCCGCGAGAATCGTCGCAATCGGTACGAACAGCGGCACCAGCAGCGCCAGCGCCGCGAGCAGCAATGTCAGTCGGATCAGCAGTGGGCCGGGTCGCAGAGTTCGCTCCTCAGCGCGGCACTTCCACCTGTTCGTAAATGCGCGCAAGGATGTCGGAGAGCGCAAGCCCTTCCATCTCCGCGTCGGGGCTGAGCGTGACGCGATGCGCGAGCACCGGCTCGACCAGCGCCTTCACGTCGTCCGGCGTGATGAAGCTGCGGTTGCCGAGGGCGGCGACGGCGCGGCTGGCTTCGAGCAGCGCCAGGGACGCGCGCGGACCGGCGCCGATCTGCACCGCGTCGTCGTGCCGCGTGCGGGCCACGATCTCCTGAATGTATTTGATGATGTGCGGCTCGACGCGCACCAGCGAGGCCACGGTCAATCGCGCCTGCGCCAGTTCGGCGACGGTGATCACCGGTTTGAGCGACTTGACGATCTGATCGTGTAGCCGCTCGCCGCCCGCATACGCGCTCAACATCTTTTCCTCGTCCGCGGCTTCGGGGAAATCAATCGTGATCTTGAAAAGGAAACGGTCGCGCTGCGCTTCGGGAAGCGGATACGTCCCTTCGAATTCGACCGGGTTCTGCGTGGCGAAGACGGTGAAGACGGGCGAGACTCCGTAGCGGATGCCGTCGAGCGTGACCGCGTTCTCCTGCATCGCCTCGAGCAGCGCGGCCTGCGTGCGCGGCGGCGTGCGGTTGATCTCGTCCGCGAGCAGGATGTCGGTGAAAACAGGCCCGGGGCGGAAGGCGAACTCCTGCGTTTTCTGATTGAAGATGTTCGCGCCGAGGAGGTCGGCCGGCATCAGGTCGGGCGTGAACTGGATGCGGCGGAAGCGGCAGCCGAGCAGCCGCGCCAGTGCGAGCGAGAGCAGCGTCTTGCCGGTTCCCGGCGCGCCTTCGAGCAGCATGTGGCCGCCGGCGACGAGCGATGCGATGGCGAGCATCTTCACGCGCTGCTGGCCGATGATGACGCGGTCGAGCTGTTCCCGCAGCGCGGTGAATCGCTCCGCGACGTCAGCGATGGTTTGCATGTTGGCCTCCTCTGGCCGTGCGTTCCAGCGTGCGGAACGCGTCGTTGATGGTGTTGAGATGGCGGTCGAATGCATGCGCGGCGATTTTTTCGCCGGTCGTGGGCGCGAGGCCGGGAGTGAGATCGGCGACGCGGCGGTGCAGTGCGTCGCCGCGTAAGCCGCTTTGCGCCGCGACGGTGCGTTCCAGCGCGGCGCGATAGAGCGCGAGCGCGTCGCCGTTCGTCATCGAGCGTCCGTACAACGCGCCGAGCGAAGCGACGAGATCGATGGCGTCCGATCGTGTGTCGCGCTCCTCGGCGTCCGGAGGTCCGATGCGGCGCGCGTTGCGCCAGAACGTGAGCAGCGCCGCGATGCCGGCGAGGACGAGCAACGGACCGAGGCGCCATTCGGTCATGAGCGCGAGAACGCCGTCGTCGGAGGCGACACCGTGCGCGTATTCGTCGAAGTAGATGGGGCGGCCCTCGTAGCGCCGGCGGCTCGCCGGCTGTACCGCCGCCGGCTCGGCGGCAGTGGCGGCGTGAAGCGCCGGCGAGCCGCCGGCGGTCCAGCCGGCCAGCGGCCGGCGCTCCGTTGTGCCGTCCTCGGCGAGTGCGGTGAGAAGCGCGAGGTGATGACCGGCGGCGAGATGCTGGTTCTCGAACATCTCCGGCACCGAAATGACGAAGACGTCGCCGGCGCCGATGGTTTGCCGCGCGACGACTGCCTCGCCGTTTCCGGCGAAGATCGTGTGCATGCCGCGCGGAAGCGAGCGTGGCGCGAGTCCGAGAGCTTCGGGAAGCGAAAGCGTGTCGAGGCCCGGCCAGATCGGAAAGACTTTCGCGGCAACTTTTCCGGCGTCGTCGCGCATCTCGATCGAGCCTCCGAAGTAGTGGCTGGCGAGAACGAGCCGGCCGCCTCGTCGGACGAACTCTTCGTCGGCGGGTGAGAGAAAGAACGGAACCGCCTTCGTCTTTTTGTCTCCCCGTTCGTCCTCGTCGTCGCCGATGACGCTGCCGTACGAGTCGATCCGGAACACGACTGCGTTCGTGGGCACCGCGCCGTTGCGCATCGGCGTCGTCAACAAATTGACGTTCGCGCGACGGCTGAGGTAGGCGTAGGCCAGCGACGTTCCCGCTGGTGACGTATTCAGCGCCGATCCTTCCGCGAACGCGTGGCTGGCGACGCGGCTGCTTCCGATCCAGATCAGCGCAGCGATGAAGAACGCGGCGACCGCTAGGATCAACGGAAGTGCGCGCCTCACGCAGCCTCCCTGTTCGCTCGGCGAACGGCATCGAGGATGTGGCGCGCGGCGTCGTTGCATTCCGCGAGAAGTTCGCTGCTGCTGTCGTCGGAGCCGTACCACTCGTGTTCAAACTGCTGCGTAAGCTCGATGAACCGCGCGCGCCAAGCGTGCTCCGGACCGATGGCGGCGACGTACTCCCAGTTCGTCCGCCCTTTGCGGTAGTGCAGGATGTTCGCGCCGTAGAGCGTGACGAGGACGGCGTGATACCAGGCGCGGATCGCTTCGCGCAGGCGGCCGGCGGCGGCGAGCTGCGCGGCGTAGCGTTCCCACTCGTTCGCGCCGCGCGAGAGCGGATCGTCGTCGCGCGCCGAAGTCAGCGGCGCGCTCTCCTCGACCACGTTCGCGGCGCGCCTGCGGCTGCGGCGGATCACTTCGAATGCGAGCACGCCGAGGATGAGGAGGATCAGGCCGACGAGCGAGCCGACGGTCCAGCGCATTGCCGACGACGCCGTCGTCTTTTTCGGATCGTCTTTGGGCCAGAAGCGCATCAGCCATTCGAAGAACTTCTCGATCTTCTTGACGATCCATTTCGCTGCTTTGGTGATCGTGTTCGCGATGCGTTCCAACCACGGCGTTTTGGGCTGGACGCCGCGGATGTCGCCACCGCGGCGAAGCTCGGGCACCGTCTGTTCTCGTTGAAGCCGCAGCAGGAGCGGCTGATCGATCGCGGCAGGTTTCGACGGCGTCGTCGTACGCAGCGCGGCGATCGTTGCGTCGATCCGAGTTTCTACGCCGAGGTCGTGCGGCTTGGCTTTGCTGATTTCAGCAACGAGCGTGGTGTCGGTGTGGAAGCGTCCGCTCGGCGACACGACGTCGTCGCCGCTCATCGTCGTCGCCTCGGCGCGCGCAGTGTTGATGTCGCCTGCGGCAATCAGATTGCGAATCCGTGTGAGCGTGGCCGTGTATTGATCGAGCGTCAGCGTCGCCGCGTGCAGCGGGAGCGCGGTAATGATGATGAGCAATGCGCGCTTCATGACCGCTGCAACTCCTCGAACCAGACGCGCAAGTCGTCACCGGTTTGTGCGGCGCCCGCCTTGCGCACGAGCAGAACGTTTGCGGCGATCCAGAACGGCTCGATGACCAGCAACGCACCAGCGATGATCGTCAGGACATAGCGTCGGTTGTGGATGCTGAGCAACACCTGCCAGCGCGCGGCGTCCCATCCCTGGACTGTGGACGCGAGCGCGAAGACTCCGCTGACGAGCGTGGCCACGTTGAGCAGCGCCACGACGAACGCGCAGAAAAAGACCAGCGCCAGCGAGGCCACGATGCGGCTGTTCCCGCCGAAGCGGGCAAGACGCCGCAGCGGTCCGCGTATGCCTGGCTCAGTGTTCTGTTCCATCGTGCCGACGGCCAAGCCGGAGAGGATCGCGCCGAACGCGATGCCGAGGCCGGTGACGAAGAGGAGGTAGGTGGCGGCTTCGGCGATCGAGGCGACGAACACGTAACTCGCGAACGCTGTCAGCGGCACGCGCAGCGCTTCGCGTCCGGGAGCGGCGCCGGATTCCGACGCCAGCCGGCAGGCGCGCGCATAGATGGCGCGGCCAAATAGCGCGAGCAGAAACGTCGCGCACGTGATGTCGGCCGTCGTGCGAAGAAGATCGCCGTACTGCGATGCGTTGCTTCCGATCTCGATCAAGCGATCGGCGAAAACGATCTGCATGAAGCGATACGGAATCGACGTCGCCAGCAGCAGCGCCGCCCACGGCGAAACGGTCGCGCGCACGACGGCGGCGGATTCGTCGAGCACGCTCGTCGTCGACAACGGCGCGCGTATCAACGGAGTCCCGCGAGCAGCACGCCGCTCCAGACCATGAAGCGCGTGCTGAAAAAGAGGATAACCAGCGATGCGGCGACGACGGTGATCCATCCGCCAAGGTGCGACTTCGCGGCCGGCGCGGCGCGGCGCGATGCGAGGCACGCCGCGCAATACCAGATGCCGTCCCATTGCGTCGCGCACTCCTGACAGAGCGTTTTCGCGCATTGCATGCAGACGGCGAAGGCCGGCCGCTGCTGATGAACCGCACACCGCCGGGCCGCGGCCCGATTCATTCCATCAGTCATTCGGGAGCGGCAGAGTTTAGCAGCATCGTTGACACGCGCTCGTCGCACGCCTATCCTCGCGCCTCACATGAATCACACCGCCCCGCGCTACGCGTATTACTACGGCTACTTCACGTAAGCGTGGGCACATTGCGCCCCGCGAGAAGGGGCGCCGACCGTCAGTCGATCCGAACCTCTTCCCGCGCGGGAAGAGGTTTTTTGTTATGGATCGAAACGACGCAGAAATCGAGCTGTCCCG
>JAXDIO010000277.1:0-4477 GCA_034663965.1 Thermoanaerobaculia bacterium
TCCTCGGCCGCCTCGTCCGCGTCAGGACGACGACGGCAATACGAGGGCTTCATGTAATCGTCGGAAGATTGAAAGAATTCAACGGCGAAACGATCGTCGTCACGGATCCGGTGATGAAAAAGGATCCCGACTACGTCGTTCCGCTGGCAGATGTGAAAGAAACGCGGTTGGAAGTGGAGATCTGAGCACACACATGTTCGACGAGAATCTCAGCAAAAATATCAAGGCGCTGGCGTACGAGAAGTCGATCGACGTCGAGCGCGTGTTCAAAGCGCTCGAGGATGCCCTCGCCACCGCCGCGCGCAAGTACTACAAGACTCGCGAGCCGATGGAAACCGTCATCGACCGCGTCAGCGGCGGGATGACGATGTACGTCATCAAAGACGTCGTCATTGACGAGAACGAGATCGAAGATCCGCAGGCTCAATGGACGCTCGATCAGGCGAAGAAGATCGAACCCGACGTCGAAGTCGGCGGCCGTATCCGCCTCAGCTACATCACCAAAGAAGTGGTCGACGTCGTCAAGGACTCGAACACCCAGATCCGCACCTACGAAGCCCAGAAAATCGACTCCGAGGTCGAGCAGGGCGACGAAGTGCACATCCCGCTGACGAAGGCTGCGGAAGACTTCGGCCGCATCGCCGCGCAGTCCGCCAAGCAGGTCCTGTATCAGAAGGTCCGCGAGGCTGAGCGCGAGAAGGTCTACAACGAATTCATCGGCAAACTCGGCGAGCTCGAAAACGGCTACGTCAAGCGCTTCGAGCGCGGCGACATGATCATCGACCTCAATGGCAAGACCGAGGGGATCATCCCGCGCAGCCAGCAGTCGCGCGCCGAGCGTTACTCGCAGGGCGATCGCATCAAAGCCGTCATCGTCGACGTTCACACGCAGCCGAAAGGGCCGCAAGTCGTCCTCTCGCGCACCGATCCGCGTCTGCTCATCAAGCTCTTCGAGATGGAAGTGCCGGAGATTTACGACGGTACCGTCGTCATTCGCGGCGCCGTACGCGAGCCTGGCGAGCGCGCCAAGATCGCGGTCATGTCGCGCGAGCGCGACGTCGATCCGGTCGGCGCCTGCGTCGGCATGAAGGGCTCGCGCGTGCAGTCCATCATCCGCGAGTTGCGCGGCGAGAAGATCGACATCATCCCGTTCAACGAAGACATCGTCGTCTACGCGCAGAACTCGCTGGCTCCGGCGAAGATCACGCGCGTTTCCGTCACCAGCGACGAACAGGCGCACCGTCCGCACCTCGACGTCATCGTCGACAACGATCAGCTCTCGCTCGCCATCGGCAAGCGCGGACTCAACGTCCGTCTCGCGGCGGAGTTGATCGGCGCGAAGATCGACATCAAGTCCGAGGAAGAGGTCAAGGGCGAAGTCGCCGATGCCCTCAGCGCCATGCTTCAGGAAGCGATGGCCGAAGCGCGCGCCGAGACGAATGTCCACGACATCGAGGAGATGCCGGAAGATTGGGCGAATACGCTCGAAGCCGCCGGCTACGACGATCTCGACTCCGTCATCAACGCCTCGGTCGACGATCTCATCGCCATCGAAGGTGTCGACGAAGAGATGGCCGAGCAGATGATCGAGATCGCGCGCAAGCACGAGCAGATCGACGAGACGCCGCCCGAAGGCGACGAAGAAGAGCAGGAGTACCAGGCTTCGGACGACGGCGAGCAGGAAGAAGAAGAGTCCGAAGCCGGCGATGAGTCCGAAGAAGATTCTGAGCCCGCGGCCGAAGATGCCGAAGCGCCCAAAGAAGAGGCGCAAGTGAAGTAGTCAATCTCTAAGTTGCCGGGTTGCCAGGTTCCCGGCTGACGCAATTCGCAACCTGACACCCGAACCAAGGAGAGTCAATGGCGGCAGCAAAGTTCAAAGTGAGCGACATCGCGAAGAAGATGGGAAAGTCCGAGAAGGACGTCATCTTCCAGTTGCAGTCGCTCGGCGCCGAGATCACAGACCCGAATCAGGCTCTGGAGCCTGAGGTCATTCAGGCGCTCATCACCGGCAAGAAACTGACCATGCGCACGCGCAGCGTCATCATGCGCGAAGACAAGCCGCAGGTCGCCGCGAAGAAGGAAGCTGTCCGTCCGCCGCGCGCCATCGTCAAGCCGACGCCGCGCCCGAAGCGCGAAGTGCCGGCCAACGAAGAACCGCAGGTCGCCGCACCGCCGCCAACGGTCATCATCCCGGAGTTCGTTGAAGCCGTCGAAGCCGAAGAACGCGCCGCCAAAGAAGCGCCGCCGCCGGTCGCGCCGAAGCCGCGTCCCGCTGTCGTCGAAACAGCTCCGGAGCCTGCGCCCGCTACGCCTGTTCCGATGCCGCCGCCTGCCGCCGCGCCGCACGCACCCGCGCCGATGGCCGCCGGCGCCGCCGACATGCGCCGTCCGACCGGACCGACCGGCCCGCGCGCCCGCGCGCCACAAAGTGCACGTCCCAACTACGCCGGCCAGCAGCCGGTTCCGTCACGTCCGACGTACGTTGGCGGACAGACCGCGCGTCCCGCTGGTCCGGGCACGTCGCGTCCGCCGATGGGCGGCACGCGTCCCTCCGGCCCGGCTGGCGCTCGTCCGCCCATGGGCACGCGTCCCTCGGGACCGGGAGCTCGTCCCGGCGGTCCGATGGGTGCGCGTCCCGCCGGTCCCGGCAGCTTCCGCCCCGGTGTCGGCCGTCCCGGCGGCACGGGTCCGTCCGCCCCGCCTCCACCTCCCGGCACGCTGCCGGGTGGCGCGATGGGGCGCAGCAAGTCGCGGCGTCCGGACGGCAGCGAGGATGCTTCTCCGAAAAAGAAAACCACCGGCAAGCGCGGCAAGAGCGAACGCCCGTCCGAAGTCGACAGCGAGTTGTTCACGAAAGGTCCGTTCTCCGGAACGCAGATCATCAACGACGACCTTGGCCCCGACATCCCGATGCCGGAGACGGAAGAGGATGGATCGCCGAAGGCTCCGCCGTCGCTCCGCCGCGACGTCCGCAAGCAGGCCGCTCCGGTTTCGGGCAAGGTGCTCAACTTCACCCGTCCCACCACCAAGATTCCGCTCAGCGAAGGCGCGACCGTCAAGGAGCTCGCCGACAAACTCGGCATCAAAGCCAATGACCTCATGAAGCACTTGCTCATGAAAAAGGGCTTGATGCTGTCGATCAATCAGCCCCTCGGCGGCGATCTCGCCCTCGAAATCGCCAAAGACCTCGGCATCGACGCCGAGATCGTGTCGTTCGAAGAGGCGGTCGAGCTCGAAGCGATGGAGAAGACTGGTGCGACCGGCTCAACGCCGCGCGGACCGGTCATTACCGTCATGGGTCACGTCGACCACGGCAAGACCTCGCTCCTCGACGCCATCCGCGAAACGAATGTCGCGGGCGGCGAGGCCGGCGGCATCACGCAGCACATCGGCGCGTACCACGTCGAGAAGCGCGGACGGAAGATCGTCTTTCTCGATACGCCCGGCCACGAGGCCTTCACGATGATGCGTGCCCGCGGCGCGAAGGTGACCGACATCGTCATCCTCGTCGTCGCTGCCGACGACGGCGTCATGCCGCAGACGAAGGAAGCCATCGATCACGCGCGCGCCGCCAAGGTGCCGATGATCGTGGCCATCAACAAGATCGACAAGCCGAACGCCAACGTCGAGCGCGTGCGCCGCGAGCTGGCCGAGAACGGCGTGCAGGTCGAGCAGTGGGGCGGCGAAGTCGTCTCCGTCGAAGTGTCGGCCACCAAGAAGACCGGCATCGACGACCTGCTCGACATGATTCTGCTCACCGCTGACCTCCTCGATCTCAAAGCCTCACCGGAAATCGGCGCGAAGGGCGTCGTGCTCGAAGCGAAGAAAGAAGCCGGCCGCGGCATCGTCGCCACGGTGCTCGTTCAGGACGGCACGCTGAAGATCGGCGACGCCTTCTTCTCCGGCGCCACGTCAGGCCGCGTCCGCGCGATGACCGACGAGCGCGGAAGCCGCATCAACGACGCTGGTCCCGCGACTCCCGTGCAGCTCACCGGATTCGACGACGTTCCGAATGCCGGCGACTCGTTGCAGGTCGTCGACGAACAGACGCAGGCCCGCATGATCGGCCAGATGCGCCAGGAAAAAGCGCGCGAAGCATCACAGGGCAAGACCTCGCGTATGTCGCTCGATCAGCTCTTCCAGCGCATGCAGTCGGGTACGGCCAAGGAGCTCAATCTCATCCTCAAAGCTGACGTGCAGGGCTCCGTCGAAGTTCTCGCCGACACGATGCGCAAGCTCTCCACCTCCGAGGTCAAAGTCAACGTCATCCACTCCTCGGTCGGCGCGATTTCGACGAACGACATCCTGCTCGCATCCGCATCCGACGCCATCGTGGTCGGCTTCAACGTCCGTCCCGAGCGTTCGGCCGGCGAGCTGGCGGAGAAGGAAGGCATCGACGTTCGCCTCTACACCGTCATCTACAACCTGGTCGACGAGATGAAGCTGGCCATGACCGGCCTGCTCGATCCGAAGTTCC
>JAXDIO010000300.1:0-4827 GCA_034663965.1 Thermoanaerobaculia bacterium
CATCGCCCGGCTGCGGATTCGTGTTGAAGACCGCGATCAACTGATCCGAGACCATGTCCCACGCGAACGTCGTGTCGGCCGGCAGGCCGTCGGAGGCGAGCAGCGACGGATTCGTCTCCGTCTGCCATTGCAGGGTGTCGAGGTTGTCGGAGAGGGAGACGACGTTTGCGCTCTGGGCGCGGCGGCCCACCACGCGGCCGCGGCCGTCGTAGTAGTAGCGGAAGCGGCGGATTGGGAACGCGGTAGTCGTAGGCTTCTGCGTCACCGCGACGAGCTGCTCCTTCTCGTTCCAGCTATAGGCGTACTTCCCGTCGTCGCTGACGAGCGAGCCGGTGTAGCCGAACGTCCGCGCTGTGCCACCGATCGGGCCGAACGTGTTGATCTTGTGGCCGCCCGAGGTCGGAGTGGCGGTAGTGCCCGCGGGATCGATCTGGTTGACGTCGACGCCTTGTGCGGTGAGCGCGGAGCGCGTGGCGCTGTCGAGCCGCGGGACGCGCGTGATGCCGCCGAGGAAATCGGCGTTGCCGTCGGAATTGGTGTAGTTCATGCCGACCGTGCCCGGCGCCGATCCGCCCGGAGCCGCGTTTGGATCGGGCGTATTCAGAACGGCGCCCTGCAGGCGGCTGCGGTCGTCGTAGCCGTAGACGTTGTAGTGCGACCCGCCGGCGAGGCCGAGGATTTTTACATCGTGAATCTGCAGGCCGTTGGCTTCGTAATTCGCGATCGAGCCTGCCAGCGCACCGCCGCTGCTGGTGACCCTGAGCGAATTCATCTGCGCGTTCGTGTTGTAGCCGTACTGCCGCGTGATCGAGCCGCCGGTGCAGACTTGAACTCCGGCGCAGCTCGTCGTGACGGTGCGCTGATCGGGACGGCCGGCGTTGCGGAACGCCGCGCCGAGGAGCACGGAAGGGCCCGAGCCGAACTGCGTCCGGCTGACGCCGATGACGTTCCCGGCCTCGTCGTGATCTTCGAAGACGGTGTCGGTCCATCCGGTTTGCGGGGTGCCGAGGCGCGGCATCGTCCACGACGTGCGCTCGCCGTGCGCATTCCAGGTGTAGGTCTGTTCGAGCGCCGGCGACGGCGTGCCGGCGATGATGCGCTTCTCCGTCACGTGGAGCGGATGCCCTTCCTTGTCGTACGAATCGATATCGATTTCGGCATCCGGCGTCCTCATCATCGAGACCCGTCCGGCGGCGTCGTAACGGAACTCGTCGAGGACCACGCTGCCGATGATCTGGAACAGTTTCCCGGTATCGGGGTAGTACTTGTAGGTGACCTTCTGGCCCTGGCGGTTCGTGTAGGTCGAGATCCGCGGGCCTTCCCACTCGAAGTGTTCGAACGTGCCGTCGGCATAGCCGCGGCTCAGCGGTCGGCCAATGAAATCCTTCTCGGTGACGGTGGTGTCCTGCGCAACCTGGTCGGTGTACTTGGTCGGCACGCCCAAGGCGCTGTTCTGATGGGCGATCTGCTTCGAATCGGGCAGCGTGCTGCGGGGGATCGAAGCGAAGGCAGCCGAGCTCGCGAAGATCGCTGCGAGGACGAAGAACAGGAGCGCTCTTTTCTTGGCGGCCATTCGTCGTTCACTCTACGACAGCGTCAGCTAAGGAAAAAGCAGGATTCCCTCGCGCCACCCTGGCTGGAAGCGCGCTCCTCGCCACGAGTCTGCCGGCCAGGACCGCGCTGCGGCCGACCCGAGTCTGAGGGCCGCAAGCTCACCGTCATCGGCTGCCCAAGCGACGTCGTGACCGCGAAGCCAGTCCTTCGGCCGTCTGCATCACCAGCACTCGACCGTGTGGCGTAGCGGCTTCACTTTGTCGCGATGCTCTGCGTCTAGCGCCACTCCGAAACTCTCGGATTCACCATCTCGGCCCAAAGATACGCCGCAGCCGCTTCTGAATGTCCCAAGCTGCCATTCGAAGCGGTTCTGGGTATTTGGCGTGATCAGCCTCACCCAAAATGGACGTGAATACGAACCGAAGATTCCGACGAGTTTCTTCGGAACGTATTTCTCATTCTGGAAAACCCTGCCTAGCTCGTCGAGTACTTTTCGTAGCTCACCCATCGCCACAGGGTCGATTTCCTTGCGCATGTGAATCGGCTCTAAAACTTGCAACACGATATCGTCGAAGCGCCTCTCTAGATCGATTACTTGTTCATTCATCACTTCATCCAATCGAGGATCGCGTTGCGCCGGAATGTGCCGAACATCGATACCTCCTGCTGCCAGATTGATCGATGGTACGGGAAGCCATCGAGAAACTCGCGGATGGACTTCCCGAGCACGTACTTGTGGTCCAGGAACCTTGTTCGAATCGATCTTTACGATACCGAATTGATTCCTTTCGTTGAACGCGCGCGCAATGTTCAGATCTGTGGTTGTTGCGAGCCACGGATCATTTGCAAGGGAGGGGCACTCGGAGCCCCCGCTTGCCCTGCAGTTCATCGGTCCACGGGCCGAATCGATTCAATGATGGTATCGACGATTACGTCGTTCGAGACAGCATGCAGAGCTTGGCAGTAACTCGCGAGCACAGCTCGGTCAGGCCATACTTTCGATACGACAATCCAATTTATAGGCTCACCGTCGTCTGCTGAATTAAATCGCGACCGTGCTTCTCTTTCCGACCCGGCTGTGGTCTCGATTCGACCTTCGCCACCGCGCCTCTCTTTGAACCAATTCATCAGCTCAATCGCTTCTTCACGAGTGGGAACCCCGGGACGTCACGGTCGAGCACCGTAATGTGCAAAGCACCGCTCTCGTCAGGCGGAATGAGTTCGACCAAATTGCCTGGCTCGTGGATAGACCAATCATTCGGAACGTCCACGGTGATATTGACAGACAATTCGTACTTCAACGGCTGTTCCTTACCGGACCCATTGCCGGGCTTTTCCGCCGAGTTGCAGGAACGCCGGCATCGGCTGCCCGAGGGCGACGTCGTAACCGCGAAGCCAGTCCTCGCGGTCTGCATCACGACTACTCGCTCACTCGCGCGGTGTAGCGGCTTCACTTTGGCGCGAAGCTTCGCGCGCGCGACGGTTACTCGTATGCCTCGATGCGTCCACCTCGCTACATCTCTCGCGTGAGCCCGTCATTTCTGGTCGGAAACGACCCTCGACGGATGTCTTGGATGCTCGAAAAGCCAGCGAGCTCCTGCTCGAACGCCAAAAAACCCTGCACACGGAGTTTTGGCGCACCACAACACTAGCGAATTGGAAAAACCTTTACCACTCGTAAAGCGCGCGCGTCGATGTCGCAGCGAAAGTCTCCGTCGGTGGTCGTTTGGAACACGACACCAAACGTGTCGGGGGCGGAAGTGATCGCTTGCTCGAACCAGCCCCAACGTCCTCGGAGGTCACGCCCGTGGAAAAGAATGATGTTCTCCAGTTGCCCATGCTCAGTACCGCTGGACGTGAGAATGACAAGCCGATTGCTTCGGCAAGGCTGGTCGTCGCAAACGTTAGCTGCAATGAAAGTTTCACCGGGAACAACCTTGCCGTTCACCCCAAAAGGAACTGCAAATTCCACCGCCTCACCGCGGTACTTCCAACGAAGAGCAACTACCTTGCTGGGCGGCCAGTCACGGGTCAGCATCTCTTTGAAAGACATCCCCGCAGCAATGATGTTGCCGTCAGCTCGCAACTCTTCAAAGTTCGATATTTGTGTCATCGCGGCCCAGATGGCAAGGGTTTCGGCTTGCCTACAAGTCTCAAGTTTCGTTCGCCCAAAAATTCTACTTGGCTGGCTCCGCCGTGCGCATGGTCATTCACATGACCAACCACTCCACGATTCAGTGTTTGCGGTGCAGTCGTTTCCACTTCCGCCATGAATGACACGTCGCCCTTGAACTCTGGAAGAATGGCCATGTGCCTTCGGGCAAAAGTCTGACTATCGACGCTATCGGTAGTCGCCCAACCGCCAAACCACGATCTTCCGCTAGCTAGGAACTGCGCCTGTTCCTCGGTCAGAACCATGTTGAAACGCGTTCCAGCAGGCACGATCTCCGTCGTCACAGTCGTTCCACCCCACGCTGGAAGCATGCCGTCTGCGACCATGAGTTGATTGACTTCCGCCGCACTACGAATCTGCAGCACCTTCGCAGCGCGTGCAGAGTTGGTTGAGACAGCTCTCGAAGCACCAACTTCGAGCTGACCTTCGAGCATCTCCGCAGGGGTGATCATCGCCATTGCGTCGCTTGCTGCGCCTATGGCGTCCCGCATGGTTTCAGGGTCGGAAGCGATCTTCGTATCGCCGTAGAACGTCGCGCGCTCCAATTTATCCAAATACTTGCCGCTGGATGTTCCGAGGTTCGCGACCAGTCCCGCCGGAGCAGATGCGACGCGCAGAGTCCCGCTCCAGAGCTTGCGCATGCCTTCATCCAACGGCTTCAGGCCCGACCTGGGTAATACGGCATCAATTTGCTTTGACGCTTCCTTCTTTGCGGCCCGCCAAGCCTCAGCACACGACATGTTGCCAAAGCCTAGGCATTGACCCGTCGGATCGCGTCCGTTAACCGGATCGCCTGCGGCGAATGCATACAGGTTCGAGGAGTCCGCGTACCCCATCGGATCCCCCGACAGGAACGTCCCCGTCTCCGGGCTGTACCAGCGCGCTCTCGCGTAGACCAACCCTGTCGCGGGATCGCTGAACGGAAGCGCTTGGAACTTCGCGGTGAATAGCGCGCTGGTGGCGTCCGCGCCGGTGCCGGCGGAGCCGACGAGGGCGATGGATGGGACGTTGTAGATCGTCGTTGTGTTTTGGCTGCTGTTGCCGATGGCGGCGACGAATGTGGAGATCGAGCTGAGCGAATCGCGGATCTCGACGGGGAG
>JAXDIO010000318.1:0-7162 GCA_034663965.1 Thermoanaerobaculia bacterium
TACGCGTGCATGAAGTCGTCGGTGACGCGAACGGAGTGGTTGGCGTTCTGGAACTGCACGGAGTCGTATGCGCCGCCGACGGCATTGAACGCGCCGTTGTAGCCGGCATCGATCAAGGCCCAGGCCTTCTTCTCTTCCTTCTCCTTCGACTCGATGAACTCGACGATGTCGGGATGGTCGGCGTTGAGGATGACCATCTTGGCGGCGCGGCGGGTCTTGCCACCGCTCTTGATGACGCCGGCGAAGCTGTCGTAGCCCTTCATGAAGGAGACAGGACCGGAGGCAGTGCCGCCGCCGGCCAGGAGCTCCTTGGACGAGCGGATGCTGGAGAGATTCGATCCCGTCCCGCTGCCGTACTTGAAGAGCATCCCCTCGGTCTTGGCGAGGCCGAGGATCGAGTCCATGGTGTCGTTGACGGAGTTGATGAAGCACGCCGAGCACTGCGGATGCGGCTCGATGCCGACGTTGAACCAGACCGGCGAGTTGAAGGCGGCCATCTGGTAGAGAAGGATGTGCGTGAGCTCGTCGCGGAAGGCATCGCCATCGGCTTCGGAGGCGAAGTAGCCGCCTTCGCGTCCCCATCCGGTGAGGGTGCGGACGACGCGTCCGATGAGCTGGCGCACGGAAGTCTCGCGGTCGGGTGATCCGATGTGGCCGCGGAAGTACTTCGACACGACGACGTTGGTGGCCATCTGCGACCAGAACTTCGGCATCTCGACGTCTTTCTGCTCGAAGACGATCCCGCCGCTTTCACTGGTGATGGCTGCCGAGCGCATCTCCCATTCACAGGTGTCGTAGACATCCACTCCCGCTTTGGTGAAGAAGCGGTCGACGGCGATGCCGCCAAGCTTCGTCTCCTTCTTCTTGACCGGCTTGCTGCTCGAGCGGGGGCGGATGCTGCTGGACGGGATCTCAATGGACGTCATGGCCTGTTCTCCTTCTTCGAAGCAAAAGCGCCCCTACGCGGGGCGCCTGTGGTGTTTGGATGAGTGTTCGTTAACGAGCGAGCCAGCGTGCGCTGGTGGGGCGAGCCTGCGGGACCGGTGTTTTGACTTTGACGGTGACCTGGTACTCGCGAATCTGGAGTGAAACGGACCGCAGGGGGCTCTTCGTGGTAAGACGGGAAACGTGCTTCAAATCCTTCATCAATCCTCCCACGCGCATCGGCTGTCGTTGTTGTGCGGAACAAGCTACGCCCCGTGGAAACGGATGTCAAGTGAATGACCACAAGATGTTGTGGTCGCGTGATCTCAGAACACTACCTGAAGCGTAAGTATTCGCGGAATCAAGAGTTTAGTCCACAGGATGTAGACGGGATATCGGACGGTTCTCCGCCGGGTTTCCACGAGTTCCTCGCAGGTTATCCACAGGTTTTTACACAGTCTTTGAAATGGGTAATCCGCAGAAAATCAGCGTGTTTTCCACACGTTTTGCACATCTTTTCCGTGTACATTTCGCGATCACTTTTTCCGCAGGTTTTAAGGTGAGTTTCCGAAGGAAATAGCAGACTCGGCCGAAGAAAATTTCGGCGTGTGGCTTGAGAGGCCGGGAGGGTTGCGGAAAAGGGGCGATTCTCGGTGTTTCAACGACGCTTGGGACGGCGAAAAACAGCCTGCACAATGAGTGTGACACGTGGAACATAGAGGAAACGTTCATCCGCAGATTACCGATGGACACGCGACGCGCACGTTCTTCACTAGAATCCGCGCCATGCGTCCCGTCTCCTCGGCATCTGACAGCAACGTCTCGCTTCGCTTCGTGCATCTGCGCGAGGGGATCGAAGCCTTTCTTCGATTCGCGCGCGGCCGCGTTTGGGAAGAGGCGTCGATGCGGGAACGGCTGCACGCGTTTTCGATCGCGGTGCGCCGTCCGATGCTCGACGCGATGCGCGAGACCGAGCGGCGGTATCGCGATCAGGATTCCAAGCGGCTCTACTACCTTTCGATGGAGTTCCTCATGGGCCGCGCGCTCGGCAACAACCTGGCGAACCTCGAGTTGTACGACGAGGCGAAGACGATCATGGCGGAGCTCGGCGCCGATCTCGAAGAGCTCGAGGCGCTCGAACACGACGCGGCCCTCGGCAACGGCGGTCTGGGACGGCTCGCGGCGTGCTTCCTCGATTCGCTCGCGTCACAGAACATGCCCGGCTTCGGCTACGGCATCAACTACGAGTTCGGACTTTTCCGGCAGACGTTCGTCAACGGCTATCAGCACGAGAAGCCCGATCACTGGCTCGACGAAGGTGGCTCGCCGTGGATGATCGAGCGGCCGGATGAATCGATCGTCGTTCCTGTTTATGGCGCGATCGCACACACGACCGTCGATGGCGTCTACAAGCCGTCGTGGGTCGATTTCAAACTCATCGTCGGCGTGCCGTACGACATGCCGATCGCCGGCTACGGCGGCGAGACGGTCAACGTGCTGCGGCTTTTCACGGCTCGCTCGTCGGACGAATTCGACATCGGCATTTTTAACTCCGGCGACTACATCGCCGCGGTGCAGCACAAGATCAACACCGAGGCCATTTCGAAGATCCTCTATCCGTCGGATTCGGTGGATCGAGGACGCGAGTTGCGCTTGCTGCAGGAGTACTTCCTCGTCGCCTGTTCGGTTCGCGACATCGTGAAGCGCTATCTCGAGACGCACGATTCGTTCGATGAGTTTGCGGAGAAAGTCGCCATCCAGATGAACGACACGCATCCAGCGCTGACGGTCGTCGAGTTGATGCGGCTGTTCATCGACGATCACGGTCAGCCGTGGGAGCAGGCATGGGCGACGACCGTGGCGACGTGCGGCTACACGAATCACACGCTGTTACCCGAGGCGCTGGAGAAATGGCCGTTCGATCTGCTCGAACGGTTGCTGCCGCGGCACCTGCAGATCATGCAGGAGATCAATCGGAGACTCGTGGCCGAGGTCGATCGGAGGTTCCCAGGAGATCTGGCGATGCAGCAACGCGTCTCGCTCTTCGACGACGGCGATCGCCGCAACGTGCGAATGGGAAATCTGGCGATGGCCGGCAGCCATTCGATCAACGGCGTAGCCGCGCTGCACTCGGAGCTGGTGAAGACAACGCTCGCGCCGGAGTTTCACAAGCTCTATCCCGAGCGCTTCAACAACAAGACCAACGGCGTGACGCCGCGCCGTTGGCTGCTGCACGCGAATCGTTCGCTGGCATCGCTGATCACACGCGCCATCGGCAACGGCTGGATCCGCAATCTCGACGAGCTTCGCCGGCTGGAGCTGTTCGCCGAAGATGCGGGACTACTCGAGCGTTTGGAGATGGTCAAGAGCCGGAACAAGCTCGCGCTCGCGCAGCTGACGAAGGAGTTGACCGGCATCATCGTCGATCCGAATTCGATGTTCGACGTGCAGGTCAAACGGATGCACGAGTACAAGCGGCAACTGCTCAACATTCTGCACGTGATCGACCGCTACTGGCAGATCGTCGAAGACCAGCAGCAGCCGTTGGCGCCGCGCACGTTCTACTTCGCCGGCAAGGCGGCGCCGGGCTACTTCATGGCCAAGCTGATTATCAAATTGATTCATGCGGTCGGCGAGGTTGTAAACGCCGATCCGCGCACGCGCGACTGGCTGCGCGTCGTCTTCCTTCCCGACTACCGCGTCACGCTCGCCGAGGCAATCATTCCGGCGGCGGAGTTGAGCGAACAGATTTCGACGGCCGGGAAGGAAGCGTCGGGCACCGGCAACATGAAACTCGCGCTCAACGGCGCGCTGACGATCGGTACGCTCGACGGCGCAAACATCGAGATCCGCGATGAAGTCGGCGAAGAGAACATCTTCATCTTCGGCCTGCGCGCCGAGGAGGTGACGTCGCTCCTCAAGACCGGCTACAGCCCCGAGCACTATCTCGGCGCGAACCGCAACGTCCGCCGCGTCGTCGACACGATTGCCGCCGGCCACTTCTCGCGCGGCGACAAGGACCTCTTCCGCCCGATCGTCGCCAAGCTACTCAGCGCCCGCGACGAGTACGTCCACCTCGCGGATCTCGAGCCGTACATCGAAACGCAGAAGCGCGTCGACGAAGCGTGGCTCGATCGCGGCCAGTGGAATCGCAAGTCGCTGCTGAACATCGCGCGGATGGGAAAGTTCTCCTCCGACCGGACGATCGCCGAATACGCGCGCGACATTTGGCGCATCAAGCCTGCCGTCATCGGCAGCTTCGCGCACGCGGCTCTGGAGTAGTTCGGCGCCGCCGCACTGCACGCGACCGAGGATCCCTCGCACTGAAACCCCATCACCGAGGAATCAGCGCCGGTAGAGGAAATCGACCTAAGAACTCCTCGGAATGGAAGGTGGCGCTACCACTGTGAAGCGACCGCGTTGAAAACGAAAAACCAAGGCCCGGCCCCACTGACTCCCGTCGGCTGAAGAAAGATTAGTCGTCACTGGAGACTCCTGAAAGGTGCTTTAGCTTTACGAGATAAGCCATGGGGTTCTTCTTCCGTTCCAGTTCGATCTCACGGCGTCGATTGGCAATTGCGAGTGCGCCTTTGCCAATCGCAATTGCACCACCCGCTGCGGCGACTGCCGCAATGGGGGCGCCGAAGAGCGCTAGTGCAATCGCGGCACCGACGGCGGTAAGCGCGTCTCCTGTCATGGCGATCTCTAAGGCGCCCTTCTGAAGCGGAAAGCTCCATAGCTTGGTCGTCTCCTCATATTCGGCGATCCGGGACTCGATGTCGTCGCTTATGTATGCCTCCGACTTGCCCGTGTAGTCCTTGTAGACGGTCCGACGAAGGTTGCGTAGTCGCTCAACGGAGTCCTTGTCTTTCCTTAGCTCAATGATTTGTCGCCATGTTAACTTGCTTGTGTCAACTAGATTCAGGTTACTGAGTAGTAGACAAGGGTCGCTCGAATCTGCTGAGTCGCCCGCTGTGAGATCGACGCCATATAGCGCGATGTCGTTGACTCCCGAGCTGTCAACCAACGTCGAAAAAGCATTCAGCAGGCTGGGGGTGTTTCGCCTTTCCCGTTCTTCGAGGGTCTCTCCCCCTTCCAGACTGGTTATTCCCATAACTTCCGGGAAGGTGAGCACGAACGATGACACGTACTTCGTCACGGGGTCGGCGATACCTATCTTGCTAGACTTGCTTAGGAGCGGCTCTGGGAGAATCGCCTGCAACACTTCGTAGTAAATCGGATCGGAGGCATCGCGCCTGTAAGTGTCCGGAATGTTCACTGGAATGACGCGATCGAAGTAGATCGCAGCCGTTCGCGCATCGGACCAAGCCAGAGCGGTGTGTGTTGACTTGTATGACATTGAACCCCTCCCTATGACGGGGACGCAAGTGCTTGCGGCCCATGACGCTCAACTTGCTATACAGCCGGCCCTTTCTCACGGCGAAAAAGGCGCCATGAAGGAAATCCGGCGTTAGGTCCAACAGCCCCATAGTAACACCCGCCCGTCGAATGGCTTTCCGGTTGCGGCATGGCATGGCGAGGTTATCCGTCGGGTGGTGACGGCGAATCGTCCTCGGGTCAGCCGGGCGCATAGACTGGGGCGCCTTGGCACAGACACTCCTGTCGGTGCTCACCGGCTAACGGGCGTCAGATCCCTGGCTCCGCTCGGGATAAACTGCACCCACACCTAACATGCGCCACTTCCGCGATCTCTCGATCCGCAGCAAGTTGATGACCGGGTTCATGCTGACGAGTCTGGCGGCGCTGCTGCTGACCGTCGGCGCGCTGACCTGGTATGACCGCGCTACGTTCCGCGATGAGGTGCTGCGCGACGTCGACACCCTGGCTGGCATCCTCAGCGAGAACGCGTCGTCGTCGGTCGCGTTCAACGATCACCGGCAGGCGGAGGCCACGCTGGCCGGGTTGCGCGCGCAGCCGCAGATCACCGGCGCGGCAATTTACGACAGCAAGGGCGCGCTCTTCGCGACCTACGCGCGTGCGAAGAACGGCGACAAGCCAAGACCGATCCCGCACGACGGGACGTGGATTGACGCGCAGCACATCGGCGTGGCGCGGCCGATCTTGTTCAACGGTGCGCGCGTCGGCACGCTCACCGTCCGTTCCGATCTGAGCGAGATGGCCGTCCGCCGCGCGCGGACGTTGCAGATCGCCGGCGGCATCTACGTCGCCGCGGCGTTCGTCGCGCTGCTCCTCGCGTCGGTGTTTCAGCGTGCCATCTCCCGGCCGATTCATCGACTCCTACGTGCGGAAAAGCGCGTTTCGCGCGAGAAGGACTACACGCTGCGCGTCGAGAAGGAAGCGAACGACGAGATCGGCCTGCTCATCGACGGCTTCAACGAAATGCTCGGCGAGATCCGCGCGCGCGATGCCGAGATTCTGGCGAAGCACGATCAGGAGATGGCGCTGGCGCGTTCGATCCAAACGTCAGTGCTGCCACGAACGTTTGAGCTGCCGGGATACGACATCTCCGCGGTGATGTTGCCGGCCGAGGAGGTCGGCGGCGATTTTTACGAATTCCGGCGCACGAATGGGGGCGCGTGGATCGGCGTCGGCGACGTCACCGGCCACGGCGTGACCTCGGGCCTCATCATGATGATGGCCCAATCGATGTTCACGATGCTCTGCGAACAGAACGGTCACTACCAGTCGCCGGCCAAATTCGTCTCGCTTCTCAATCGCGCCATGTTCTACAACCTCAAACGCCTCGGCCAGGAGAAGTTCATGACCATGGTCGTGGCGCGCATCGAGGACAACGGACGACTCGTCTACGCCGGCGCGCACACCGACCTGCTGATCTATCGCGCTGCCAATGGAGTCATCGAACGGCTCCCGACCGACGGCGTCTGGCTAGGAATCAGCGACGACGTCGAGCACCTCACCACGGATCGCAGCATCACGCTGAATCGCGGCGACGTCGCGCTACTGCACACCGACGGCGTCACCGAGTCGCGCAACGCCGCGGGCGAGTGCTACGACATGGAGCGGTTGACGAACGACCTGAAAAAACTTCACGACAAACCGGCTGCGGCGATCGTCACCACGATTGCGGCGTCCGCGTGGCAGTGGGCTGGGACGCCGAAAGACGACGTCAGCCTGATGGCGGTCAAAAGGAGCTGAGATGATCACGGAACGGCTTTCCTCCGACTATGTGGAGATGCGCTTCGGACCTCGCTGGACGTACATCAGTTGCGTGCGCAGGTTCGTGGCCAGCTTCTTC
>JAXDIO010000344.1:0-4261 GCA_034663965.1 Thermoanaerobaculia bacterium
GTTCTCGCGCAGCCGCGCGACGATCTCCCGTCCGCCGTAAACGCCGATGGACTGCTGCGACATGGCTGCGGCGGAGTCTACACGCTGTGCGCTCTGCTATCGTCGCCGCGATGCCGGAATCGAAGACCGCACGCGTCAGCATCGTGCGAATGCCGGGAGGCGCGGACGACGATGCCGTCGTCGTCGAAGAGCCGCTGGAGATTCGCGTTGGCGACAAGCCGGTATCGGTGACGTTGCGGACGCCTGGCGATGACTTCGATCTCGCCGCCGGCTTTCTCTTCACTGAATCGATCGTCAACAACCGTGACGACATCGAATCGATCCGGCACTGGGCTTCGCCGAACGTCGTTCGCGTGGCGCTCGCCGGCGGAGCGCGCGTCGATCTGCAGCGGTTGCAGCGGCACTTCTATTCGACGTCATCGTGCGGCGTCTGCGGCAAGGCCTCGATCGATGCGCTGCGCGTGAATGCCGAACCGCTCGATGATGACGTGCGCGTCGACACTGGACTGCTGATGTCGTTGCCGGATGCATTGCGCGCGAAACAGACCGCATTCGACGCGACCGGCGCAATCCACGGCGCCGCCGCGTTCACCCGCGACGGTGCACTGCTCCGCGTTCGCGAAGACGTCGGCCGCCACAATGCCGTCGACAAAGTGATCGGATCGCTGTTTCTCGAAGGCCGGAGCGCCGACATCCTCGTCGTCAGCGGCCGCACGTCATTCGAGATCGTACAAAAGTGCGTCGTGGCGCGGATTCCGATTCTCGCCGCCGTCGGCGCGCCGTCATCACTCGCCATCGAGCTCGCGCACCAGTTCCGCCTCACGCTCCTCGGCTTCGTCCGCGACGGCCGATGCAACATTTACGCGGGCGAGCAGCGGCTGACGCCGTGAAACGTCAGGTTCACACCCACCCACGTGCGCGTTGCTTGACCCGCGCTTGACCCGCCGCATGTCGCCATTGCGTGAACAGCGTGTGAACTCCGCCTGCACTTTCCGCGATTGATGTAACCGGTTACATCGATTGTCATCTAAGGAGCGTTGCACGGAACCTTGCGAGGACCACGATCAATGAACGACCACACGTCGCGGATGAGCGAAACAGAACAGCGGGTCGGCCTTCATGAGCCGATTCGCGAAATGCTCGAAGGACTTTCGCTCTGCAGCCCCGGACCCGATTACTTCTGCACGCTCGTGCAGGAGCTGGCGCGCACGCTCGACGCCGAGTTCGCGTTCGCCGCCGAAATCGCCGGCGAGGAGCCGCTCCGTGCGCGCACCGTGGCCCGCTTCGTCGACAACGCGCATGTCGCGAACATCGAATACGTCCTCGATGGCACGCCATCCGGCGACGTCGTTCACGAACATTTCTGCTGGATTCCCACCGGCGTCGCCGCGCGCTATCCGCGCGATCTCGCTCTGGCCGAACAGTCGATCGAAAGCTACGCCGCGATCGCGTTGATCGATGCCGAGGGCGCCGCGTTCGGATGGATCGGCGTGATGAGCCGCCGTCCCATGGCCGATGCAGCCCTCGTCCGCTCCACGCTCCTCATCGTGGCCGGCCGCACCTCGGCGGAGTTGCAGCGCCAGCAGGCCACGCGCGCACTCGATCGCGCGCACGAAGATCTCGCTGCTCACGCCGAGCGCGGCGAAGAGCTGCAGCGCATCAACGCCGAGCTGCAGCGCGAGATTGCGATCCGCCAGCACAGCGAAAAACAGATGACCCACGACGCCATGCATGACGGCGTGACCGGTCTCCCCAACCGAATGCTTTTTTTAAACCGGCTCGACCACGCCATCGCCATGAATGCGCGCGAGCACGTCTACGACTTTGCGGTCCTCTTCCTCGATCTCGATCGCTTCAAGCTTGTCAACGACTCCCTCGGACACATCGCCGGCGATGAGTTGCTGCGCGCCGCCGCCGATCGTCTGCGCGGATGCGTCCGTCCCTCCGATCTCGTCGCGCGCATCGGCGGCGACGAGTTCGCCATCCTTATCGAGAACATCTCCGACGCGAGCGAGGCCACTGGAATCGCCGAGCGCATCACCGCCGAGCTATCGCGCCCTTTCATCGTCTCGGACGAAGAAGTCTTCACCTCTGCGAGCATCGGCATCGCCGTCAGCGCGACTGGATACCGTTCCGCTGACGCTGTTCTCCGCGACGCCGACACTGCCATGTATCGCGCCAAGGAACGCGGCAAAGGGCGCTACGAGATCTTCGACCGCCGCATGCACGTGCAGGCGGTCGAGCGGATGCTCATGGAGATGGACCTGCGCCGCGCCGTCGAGCGCGAAGAGTTTCGCATCGTCTATCAGCCCATCGTCTCGCTCCGCTCCGGCGAGGTCGCAGGATTCGAGGCGCTGCTTCGCTGGGATCACCCGTTGCGCGGCACGATCCCGCCGAACGATTTCATCTCCATCGCCGAGGAGAACGGTCTGATCGTCCCGATCGGCGTGTGGGTACTCAAGCGCGTCTGCGCGCAACTCCGCCGCTGGCACACGATGGCCAGCGCGCCACTCACCGCCAGCATCAACGTCTCGCTGCGCCAGACCTTCGATCCGACATTCATCGACGAACTGGATCGCACGCTTGCGGCCTCACACATCGACGGCTCATCGGTCCGTCTCGAGATCACCGAGAGCGCGATGGTCGAGCGGGGCGCCGCCGAGTTTTTCGAGCGCGTCCAGCAGCGCGGCATCGAGTTGTGCATCGACGATTTCGGCACCGGCTATTCGTCGCTCGCTTATCTCGTCACGCTACCGATCGACGCGCTCAAGATCGACCGCTCGTTCGTGGCCACCCTCGATTCCAGCGATGAGCACTGCGAGCTCGTCAAGACCATCATGTCGCTCGCCCACAACCTCGGCATCGAAGTCGTGGCCGAGGGCGTGGAGACCGTCAGCCAGCTGCGGCAGCTGAAGGCGCTCGGCTGCGAATACGCGCAGGGATTCCTCTTCTCCGAGCCGCTCTCCGAGGAGGCCGCAGACCGGCTGGTCGAATGCGGCCACATGTTCAATGCTCTGCTCGACTCCTGAACGCGCTACGCTGTCGGAAATGCGGGTCGATGACGGATACCTCATCGAGCGTTTGCGCACCGGCGACGACAGCGCGTTCGAGGAACTCGTCGATCATCACGCCGCGCCGCTGCTGGCCGTGACGCGCCGCATCCTGCGCGACGAAGAGGAAGCGCGCGACGCCGTGCAGGAAACTTTCGTGGCCGCGTTTCGCGGCATCAACGCGTTCCAGGCCGAGAGCCGCGTGTCGACGTGGCTGCATCGCATCGCCGTCAACTGCGCGTTGATGAAACTGCGCATCCGCGCGCGCCGCGAGCAGGACATCGACACGCTCCTCCCGCATTTCCAGCCCGACGGCCACCAGGATCATTCGTCCGTGAGCTGGAGCGAAAGCGCCGAGGAGATCCTGCAGCGCGAGCAATCATGCGCGCTGGTGCGGCAATGCATCGATCAACTCCCCGAGCCGTACCGCGTTGTTCTCGTGCTGCGCGACATCGAGCAACTACCAGCCGGCGTCGTCGCCGAAAAGCTGCAGATCACCCGCGACAATCTGAAAGTGAAACTTCATCGCGCCCGCCAAGCGCTGCGCACGCTGCTCGATCCGCACATGCGAGGCGCGGCGTTATGAGCAGTGTGACCTGCATCGAAGTGATCGCCTTCCTCGACGCCTACGTCGACGACGAGCTCGATACGGATACGCGCGGCGATTTCGGTCGCCATCTCCTGGTCTGCCCTTCCTGCCGTGCCTATCTGGCCACGTACAAAGAGACGATCGATCTCGCCCGCGGCGCCGCCGAACGCGAAGAAGATCTCGCCCAAGACGCGCCGCCGGAGTTGATCGAGGCGGTGCTCACTTCGAAAGGACTGCGTCCGAAATCATGAGGAAGTTCGCGGCCAGGAAGATTGCGGCCGTGACCAGCAGAGAGTATTTGTCGACGGTGCGCGAAAGCGCGACGCGATCTCGTTCGCAGAGGTGCCGTGAGATGAGCGCTGAGATGGCTGCAACGAGGATGTAGAGCGAGATGGTGATGTGGATCTTGTCGACCAGCGTGAAGTCGTCCGTGCGGCCGAGCACCGCTTCCGTCGAACGCAAATTCACCACCGTCGCGAATAACGATCCGACCAACAGCCCGAGCCGCGCGGAAAAAAGCGTCGGCTGATCGGTCTTGATCCGATACGACAGCAACGCCAGCAGCAGCGCCACATACGCGCCGATCAGCAGCTTGACGAAGATGATCGTCTGCCGCCGCTCT
>JAXDIO010000377.1:0-9967 GCA_034663965.1 Thermoanaerobaculia bacterium
GCCGCATGGCGTCCGACACTGCAACCGTCAGCTCGCCCTCATAGCAGACCTGAAACAGCTTGATATCCCCCATCACACCCTCCCGCAAAACTGTCAGTTCGAGCGAAAAGGATAACACGCGTCAGTCTTCGGCGATCTCATCATCCTCGGTGTCAGTCAATCGCCGTTTCAACTCCGCGAAGCGAGGGAGGAGACGAACGGCCGCGAGATCCTGATCGCGTTCGACGAGAGCGAGCGGCACGGGATGACGCGCAGTGAGTGCGATCAGCGTCGTCAACGCGTCCTCCGGTTTGCCGGCGATCGCTAACAGGCATGCACGGTTATAGGTCGGAATCCATCCCTGAGGACGCAGCAGCTCGGCGCGATGAAAGAGCGCATCCGCTTCGCTGTTGCGCCCGAGACGGCGCGCGCAGTTTCCCGCCTGGATGATGGCGCGGACATCGGAGGGAGTGAGCTGGATGACTTTCGTGTAGTTCGTGTACGCGTGCGCGAAATCCTTCCGGTCGTAATAGAGATCGCCGAGGCGTCGGTAGACGCGGGGGAACGCGGGATCGGCGGCGATGCCTTTGGCGTACCACTGCTGGGCGGCGATGTCGCGCCCGCGAAGCGCTTCGATGAATCCGAGATTGGCCATGGCCTCGGCGAAATGCGGGTTGATCGAAAGAGCAGATTTGAACTCGGCTGTCGCTTCATCCAGATCTCCACGCGACAGCGCCATCCCACCAAGCACTCCTCGGACGCGGAACTGCTGCGAATCGATTGCCAGCGATTGCTGGTAGTACTTGTTCGCTTTTGCGAAGTCGCCGGTCTTGATCCCGACCAGGCCGATCACGTTCAAGGCCGAGACGTTGCGTGGCGTGACAGCGAGAACCTCGAGCAGCAGCGCCTCCGCATCCTTCCACTTACGCCGCTGCGCGAGGTGCCGCGCCTCCTCCAGTTTGTTGTGGATCGGCAGGCCGTCCTTCGGATCGATTCCCTGCATCGCCGAGCGTTCGCCCTGCGAGGCGAGATAGCCGAGCGCCTGCAGCGACTCCTCGGTCTCGCGCGTCATCGGATTGGCTTCGGCCTTCGCAGAATGGCGGCTGCTGTCCTTCATCAGCTGCATTAGCTGCGCGTCGAGACTCGCGGCGATGCGCGGCAGTGACGCGTGAAGGTCGTGCAACTCGTGAGGATCGTTGCGGAGGTCGTAGAGTTCCGGCCGCGGAGCGCGGATGTATTTGTATCCGCCACTGCGGATCGCGAAGAGCGGCGCCATTCCGAAACCGACCTCGGACAGCAGCGACTCCGAATACTGCGGCAACAAGGGAGCCGTTTCCTTTCCACGAATTGCGGCGCCGAGGTCGTGACCGTCCGTTGTCTCGCCGCCTGGCAGGCCGAGGACGCCGAGAACCGTCGGCACGATGTCGACGGAGCGCGTGGAGCCTTCGTACACGCGTGGCGGAAACGCCGGTTTGTAGCGAATCAGCAGCGGCACGCGGACGGTGGCGTCGTACACGAAGATGGCGTGCGTCTGTTCGCCGTGCTCGCCGAGGCTCTCGCCGTGATCGGCGGTGAGAATCAACAGCGTGTTGTCGAGAACGCCCTTCGCCCGAAGCGTTTCGACGATCCTGCCGACCTGGCGGTCGACGCCGGCGATCTCGGCGTCGTACGGACTCACCGACAGCGCTGCATCGGTCGCTGACGGGCGATACGGCTGGTGCGGATCGAAGAAATGGATCCAGGTGAAGAACGGCTTCGTGCGCGTCTTGTCCCAATCGCCGAACCACTGCAGAAAACGATCGGCGGTCTTCGGCGCCTGCCGCTCGCGGATCATGAACAGTTTCGGATCGTCCTCGGCCCAGAGGTCGTCGTCGTAGGTCTCGAATCCCTGATTGAGGTTGTAGCGCCGGTTCAGCACGAGCGCGGAGACGAAGGCATGCGTGGTGTAGCCGGCATCGCGCAGCCGTTCGGCGAGCGTGACGGCGTTCTCGCCGAGCGCGTACGCGCCGTTGTCGCGAACGCCATGCGCGACGGGAAAGAGGCCGGTGAAGATCGACGAATGCGCCGGCATCGTGATCGGCGCCGCGGAAATGGCGTCGGTGAATCGGACGCTCTCCGAAGCGAGTTTGTCGATCGAAGGCGTGCGCGCGAATGGAAATCCGTAGCAGCCGAGGTGATCGGCGCGAAGAGTGTCGATCGTGATGATGAGGACGTTCGGCCGTGCAGCACGGCGGCAGGAGAACGCGAGCGAGACGATCAGGATGACGACGGCAGTCGCGATCCGGCGGAACGGGAGAGCGATCATGGACTGTCGCTATTATTAGCAACAACTTCGGCTCGCATGAGGTTAAACTTCGCGACGATCGTCCCAGCGAGTAGCTTCGCTCCCAATTCGAGGTCTGTGTGAAAAAAGTTCTGGCAACGGCAGTGGTGTTTCTTTCGGCGTCGATTCTGAGCGCCGATATTTCGGTTACCGACCGGTCGGCGACGCTGCGCGCGCTCAACCACGCGAATCGCGAAACAAAAAAGGCGCACCGTCAGGGGCTACAAACCGGTGCGGGCTCCTTCGGGCGCCTCCATCCGCACGCCACCGGTACCGGCGACATCACCCTGGTCGACGCCTCCGGTCTGCAGTACATGATCGACACGAACATCACGGCGTTCGGGCCGTTTTCCTCAGGATCGTCGGCTTCCGCAGGTGCGTCGGAAGCGAGTTATGCCGCTCCGGTGGTGGCTTCAACGCTCAACGGCGGTACGACCATGTCGGCTCTGGATGACATGTTCGACGGCTACAACTCCCTCTGCGTCAGCCTGACCAATGCGACAGGTCCGTGTGTGGTGGGCAATCCTGCGTACGCCTTCTACTTCCAAACGGGCGCGGCTCCCGCGTTCGACGCAACTGTCCCCGCCGTTCCGGCATGCACGAATCGCCAACTCGTTTTTCCGGCGAAGACGATCGGCGCGCTCTCCGTCCGGCGAAAAGTTTTCGTTCCCAACAACGATACGTTCATCCGCTGGCTAGACTTGTTCACGAATACCTCTGGAGCGCCGGTGACGTTCACCATGACCACGGCGAACAACCTTGGATCGGACAGCAACACGGTGATCACTGGCTCGTCCAGCGGCGACAACGCCGCGCAGGTCACCGATACCTGGGTGGCGACGTTCCAGAATTTCTCCGGCACGACGTCGAGCGATCCGCGCATTGGTCACGTATTGCAGGGGACTGGTGCCCCGACGCCCGTCTCGAACATCTTTTTCGCGAACGGAAACGACCAGCCGTTTTGGACGTACGCGATCACGCTCGCGCCCGGGCAGACCAAAGCGATCCTGAACTTCGCTACCGGCTCGGGAACGAAGGCCGCGGCCGCCGCAAAAGCAGCGGCACTCGCTCTGCTGCCGGCGAACGCGACGCAATGCCTGTCGACCACGGAGCTCGGACAGGTAACGAACTTCGCCATATCGACCGACCTGTCGATCACGAAAAGCACGACCGCCACCAACGCATTCGGCGGCAACCCAATCACGTACACGCTGGCCGTTTCGAACGTCGGCCCCTCGCCGGCGAATGCGGTCTCCGTAACCGACACGCTGCCTGCCGGCTCGACATTTGTCAGCGCGTCAGGCACCGGCTGGACGTGCAACAACGTCGCTGGTGTCGTGACCTGCACCGTAGCCACGCTCCCCGTTGGCCCCGCGCCGGTCATAAACCTCACAATCAATGCGCCGGCAGTCGTCTCCGCCGGAACGCTCACGAATACGGCCACGGTCAGCAGCGCTACGACGGACACGAATCCCGCGAACAACAGCAGCACGAGCAACGTCCCGATCGTTCCTGGCAGTCAGATTCCGGCACTCACCACCATGATGCTGATGCTGCTCGCTGCGATGCTGGCCGTCGTCGCTCTCGCACGAAGAAGCTAGTCACGGATACACTCGGCGTCCATGGATGCCGTGCAGCAGAAGATCGAAGCGGGGCGCGAGGCGCTCCGTTTCGTTTTTAGCGGCATGTCGCTCGGCCTCGGCACCGGCAGCACGGCCAAAGAGTTTGTAACGCTGCTCGGCGACGCGCTGAAACGCGGCGAGCTGCGCGACATTCGCTGCACGTGCACGTCGAATCAGACCGAGGAGCAGGCCAGGTCGCTGAACATCCCGCTGTTCGCTCTGGCGGAGATCGCGCCGCTCGATCTCGCGATCGATGGCGCGGACGAAATCGACGCGCAACTCCGCCTGATCAAAGGCCGCGGCGGCGCCTTGCTGCGCGAGAAAATCGTGGAGCAGCAGGCCAAGCGATTCATCGTCATCGCCGACGAATCGAAAGTCGTCACCCGCCTCGGCGTCGGAGTATTGCCCGTTGAAGTGACGCCGTTCGCGCTCGATGTGCTCCAGCGCCGGTTCACGTCCATGGGTTTGAATCCAGTGCTCCGCTTGCGCGATAGCCAGCCGCGCATTACGGATGAAGGACATCGCATCCTCGACATCCGCGTGCCGGAGCAGACCGACATCGCCGATGTCGTCGCGGAAATACGACAACTGGCCGGCGTCGTCGAGACCGGCTTCTTTCCCAGTGAAGCGTCCGAGGCGCTGATCGCGACGCCGAACGGCGTGCGGCGGATGACGCGATAAGGACGCCGGCCCCGAAGCGAGGCCGGCGTCCGATCAACGTCTGCAGTCAGTGCGCGTTGCCCGGAATCGACCAGAGGAAGTCGACCTTCAGGGTTCCCTTGAACTGCGGCGAGTTCATATCGATGTAGCGGTCGCCCGTGTAATCGGGCGCATTCGCCACGTTGTTGGGATTCCAGTTGGCCTGACCGTGACAACTCATGCAGTTCGTCTGCGCGCCAACGTCATTCGGCGTCTTGACCGGTTTGCCGGCGTTCGTCGTATTTCCGGGGATGGAGTCGGGCAGAACGGGCGGACTGAACGGCGCCTCGAGATAGGGATTGAAGCAGTAGATCGATTGCCCGTTGTTGTTGCCGCCGGTCAGCGGCGTGGCCGGGTTCGCGAAATCGTAGCCGGTGCAGTGAGCGTAATTGCGCGGAGCGCCCGTGAGTTGCGACGGCCGGTCGGCGGCGATGGCGGGCGAGCTCGGCGCGGTCGGGTTGTTGGGATTCGGAACCCACCAATAGGTTTGCCAGGTCCAGCGCGTGATCTCGCGCGAGGTGACGTGCATGGCCACGAGCACCGCGTAATCGCCTGCCTGCGCGGGCGGTTTCGCAGCGGCGGCTTCCGCGGCGGTCATCTGGAAGTGGATGAAGTCATCGACGCTGTACGTGTTCGCAGGTGTGCGGGATGAGCCGTTGGAGGCGCACGTCGTATCGACGCCCGTGCCGGTGCCTTTGCCTTTCGCCTGGATGTCGATCCACACGCACTGCTTCCACAGAGAGTTCGGGAAGGGCTTCGACACCCACATGTTCTTCGCGCTGTTGAACGTCAGCGCCGGCGAGCCGGGCCACGTCGGAAGGATGAAGTAGCGTTGTCCTCCACCCGGCGTCGTGGTTAGCGGGTAATACACCGGCTTGAGAGAGATGGCTGGGTTGGGGAAATCCGGAACCGCCGCCTTTCCCGCGTTCAGCATGCTGGTGAGGTTTGACGCCGAGAAGAGATTGTTCTTCGTAATGTGATCGCCGGCAGTCGGGTCGTACTTGACCAGCACTTGAATGGTGAAGGGGTTGGTGGTGGCGGCAGGCGACGCCAGCAAAAGCTTCCGGCCGCCGTGCTCGAACTGGCGCGGTTGCTTCAATCGATGCGTAAGTCGCGGCGTCTGCTCCACGGCCATCGGCGAAGGCGTGGCGCTCGCAGTGAACAGATCATCCGGAGCCGCCCACGTTTCGAAGACGCGCATGCCGCCCGGCGTGGTTTCCTCGGTCAGAGCAGTCCAGAGCCCCCATCCGTGGAGGTTGATCGCTTTCTGGTTGTTCGTTTGCGTCCAGCCGATGATCGTCGGCTCGGGCTCGGGGAAGTTGTAACCGGGGATGTGGGGGTTGGGCATTGGAACAGGTTTGACGACCGTTGCGGGGCTCGCCACCAGCGCGGAAACAGCACCTGTGGTTGTCGACGCCGTCGTCGTTGACGCGGCCGTCGTCGATTCAGCGGAGGCCGAACTGGCCGTCGTATCGACGTTCGAGGTTTTCTCTGCCTTACAACCAACGATCGCGACGACGGTGACGCAAAGCAAAGAAGCGGAAAGACTACGGATGATTCTCATAAATTACTCCTCTCTAAGGAAGAGAGGTCCGCTCGGGGCATTTCCCTACCCCTCGATAGAAACTGCCTAATACCCGCCCGCCGCCCCGCCGTGGCGTGAGTCCGAGATCGCCAGCAGTTTTCCGCGATCGATCCAGACCGCCTGCACGTCGCCGATGACGTCGCGGGCCCGAACGCCGTGGCCCACTGCCAGCAGCGCGTCGATGACGGACTGCGGAGCGCGCGCCTGCTCGTAGGCGATCTCCTCGGGGACCGCCTGTTGCGAATAGCGCGGCGCCGCGATTGCGTCGGCAGGCGTGTGATTGAAGACCAGCAGATCGAGGAGGATCTGCGCGATGGTCGTCGGAATCGTCACGCCGCCGGGCGTGCCGATGGCGAGCAGTGGTTTGCCGCCGCGCAGGACGATCACCGGCGACAGCGGCGACGCCGGACGGTTTCCGGCCGCGAGCGAATTCGTGGCTGCCGGCGCGCTGCTGAAATCGTTCATGGAATCGTTCAATGCGAAGCCGAGTGCGGGAACGTTGAAACCGTTGCCCGCTTCGTCGCCGGCGGATGTCGTCAGCGACACCACATTGCCGTGCGCGTCGACGATCGAGACATGCGTCGTGTGCGACGGCGGCGTCACCACTGCTCCGGGCTCGGCGAGCGCGACGGTCGGCGTGACGCGATTCGGATCGATCGATGCGCGCCACAGCGCGGCGCGTTCATCGGAGAGGAGATCGTGCAGCGGCACGCGGTTCGCGGATGGGTCGGCGAGAAACTTATCCCGATCGATGGCCGCGCGCCGCTCCGCTTCGACGAGCAGGTGGATGTAGTTCGGTCGCGTCAGATCGAGGCCGCCGACGATTTTCAGAATCTCGCCGAGCACGAGCCCGCCCGCGGCCGGCGGCGCGACGGTGTAGATGTCCGCGCCGCGAAACGTGATCCGCACCGGCGCGCGCCAGATCGCTTTGTAGTCGCGCAGATCGCGGAACGAGAAGTGAACCGCCTCCACGAGCTTGTTCGCGATCTCGCCGTCGTAAAAATCGTGCGCGCCCTGTTCGCCGAGGCGTTGCAGCGTCTTCGCGAGGTCGTCTTTCGCGAGGCGTTGCGCGGGCGCGACGAGTTCGCGCCACGAACGTGATCCGAATCGTTCGTGCATCGCGTCGAGTCCGGCCACGAACCCCGGCACGGCGGCTGCCTGTGCGCCGGTGAATGGACCGCTGGCAGAACGTTTCGCCGCAGCCGGCGCGGCTTCGCGAAAATCGAGCGTCCAGACGCCGCCCGTTTCGGCGTCGTAGTACACCAGGAATCCGCCGCCGCCGAGGCCCGTCGATTTCGGCTCGAACACCGACAGCGCGAACGACACGGCGACCGCGGCGTCGATTGCATTGCCGCCATCGCGCAACACGCGCAGTCCGATCTGCGTCGCCGCGGGCGACGAGGTGGCGAGGGCGGCGTGGGTGGCGGTGACCTGCGAACCGGCGAAGACGTTCGTGGCGATGACCAACGCTGCCGCGATGCCCACCAGCCGCGCACCCGCCCGCACAGACAAGAGTGTCTGTGCCACACCTGGCCTGCTTTGCAACACGACCCCTGCTTGTGTGGCACAGACCGCTGCCTGTGTGGCACAGACCGCTGCCTGTGTGGCACAGACACTCTTGTCTGTGCTGCGTGCTCGCCTCACTTCCTTCCCCGCCTCGGCGCGCGGTTTCGATCGTAGACGATCTTCAAGCCCTTGAGCGTCAGGTCGTCGTCCACATATTCAATGTGTTCCGAATCCGGCGCGAGCAACGACGCCAGACCGCCGGTCGCCACCACCGCGCGCACGTCCGGCACCTCGCGCTTCATCCGGCCGAGGATGCCGTCGACCAGGCCGAGGTAGCCGAAATAGATGCCCGACTGCATGTTCACGATCGTGTTCGTGCCGATCACCGACTCCGGCCGCCGAATGTCCACGCGTGGCAGTCGCGCGGCGCGCGCGAACAACGCCTCGGCGGAAATGGTCAAGCCCGGCGCGATCACGCCGCCGATGTAGCGCGCATCGTGCGTCACCACATCGAACGTCGTGGCCGTACCGAAGTCGACGATGATCGCTGGACCGCCGTACTCCGCATGCGCCGCCACGCAATTGACGATGCGGTCCGCGCCGACCTCGGCAGGATTGTCGGTGTGGATGGCGATGCCGGTCTTCACGCCCGGCTCGACGAAGAGCGCATCGAGCTCGAAAAATTTTCGGATCATCGACGCGATCGAATGATTCAGCGGCGGAACGACTGACGAAACGATCGCCCCTTCGAACGCATCCGAAAACGTCTCGCCAATGAGCTGCCGCGCGAGGATCCCGTACTCGTCGGAGGTCCGCTCGCGAGCGGTTGCCAATCGCCACGAGCTCACCAGCGCATTGCCGCGAAAGACGCCGAGGACGATGTTCGTGTTGCCGACGTCGACGACGAGCAGGTTGGACACGGCGGTAGGTTAACGCGCTACGGCCTTTTGTAAACGTTCCCGTCCTTCATCACGAAGCCAACCCGCTCCATCGCCGTGATGTCGTTCAGCGGATTGCCGGGCACCGCCACGATGTCCGCGAGCTTGCCGGTTTCGATCGTGCCGACGCGGTCGGACATGTCGAGGAGATCGGCGGCATTGCGCGTGGCGGTCTGGATGGCCTGCATCGGCGTCATCCCGAATTTCGTCTCGTACGAAAACTCCTTCGCCTCGTTGAACGCGTCCCACGCGAAGCCGCCGGCGTCGGTGCCGAACGCGATCTTGACTCCGCGTTTCAGCGCGCGCGAAAAACTGTCGCGATGGAAGGCCGGGATTTTCAGCCAGATTCCGCCGCGTCCGGCGGCAACGTAGTCGGTCACGCTCAACGTCGGGCAGAGGTAGACACCTTTCGCAACCATCACGTCGAGCAGATCGTCCGGAATCGAAATGCCGTGCTCGATCGAATCGACGCCGGCATTGAGCGCGTTCTCGATCCCTGGCCGGGCCATGGCGTGCGCCGCCACTTTGTGCCGCAGCCGGTGCGCTTCCTCGACGATCGCTTTCATCTCCTCGGCGTTGAACGTCGGCGTCGACGACAGCGTCCCGTCCTTCGCAACGAAGTACGAACGGTCCGCGTAGACCTTGATCCAGTCGGCGCCATGGGCGATCTGCTCGCGAACGGCTTTGCGCGCTTGATCGACGCCGTCCACGATCTGCACGCCCATCGGATACGTCACGTCGGGCGCGTAGCCGCTCGGGCCGTAGCCGCCGGTCACCGACATCGCGCGCGTCGAAACCACCATGCGCGGCCCGTCGATCACGCCGTTGTTGATGGCGCGCTTCACGTCGACGTCCGTGTACATCGCCCCTTCGGTCTCGAGATCGCGCACCGTCGTGAATCCATTGCCGAGCGCGATCTTCACGGCCTTGCTGGCCCGCAGCGCGCGATACGCCAGCGACTCCTTGAAGAGCTGCGTGTCGTAATCCTCGGCGGTGATGTCGCCCTGCAGCAGCGTGTGTACGTGCGCGTCGATCAGGCCCGGCAGCAGCGTCATGTCGCCGAGGTCGATGACCTGCGCGTCCGAGGGAACGGCGCCGCCAATCGATTCGATCTTGTTGCCGCGGATGACGATCACCGCCGGCGACACGACCGCGCCGCCGCGGCCGTCGATCAGCCGCGCGGCACGGAGCGCGACGACTTTGGGCGGCGCGTCAGCGGCGAATGCAGCGGCGGCGAAAAGGAAAACAAAAGCCGTGATACGGTTTTTCATCGTCCGCGAATTCTAAGGCCATGCGCTTTTCCGTTTCCGAGTAC